>SCSZ01000031.1 GCA_004322265.1 Patescibacteria group bacterium | reverse complement strand
GTTATTGCTATCTTTTGTATAGTATTAACACTTCGGTTGTGATACACTAATAAGCGTAAAGATGTTGCACGTAACGATAAACGTAAGGTATTATTAATATATGTCATCCGCCATGGAGTCCCTACACGAAAAATGCGCAGTATTTGGCACTTTTGGAATAGGTGATGATGCAGCACGTACTACCTTTTATGGCTTATGGGCACTGCAACACCGTGGTCAGGAAAGCTCGGGCATCACGAGTTACGATGGTAACAACTTCCACCATCATAGCGCATCGGGCCTCGTCGCCAGTGTCTATCGTCCCGAAGATCTCGAACAACTAACCGGTAGTATCACGATTGGCCATAATCGCTACTCTACGTCTGGTGGCGTAGAAACACATCAACAGCCAATCCTCAATCGTAAAGCTAAACTATCATTCGCACATAACGGCAACTTCCCGGTTACTGATAAGCTTGAAAAGTTTCTCACTGAACGTAGTGTTCCATTTGATAAGCATAATGATTCAGAGATGATGGCAGAGGCTATTGCCACCTTCATGACACAAGACGGCCAGTCGCTCGACGAGGCCGTTGCTAGTTCATACCCTTATTTTGAAGGTGCATTTTCATGCGTCGCTATGACGACCGATAAGCTCGTTGCTTTCCGTGATTTCTGCGGAATTCGTCCGTTGTCGCTTGCCAAGCTCGGCGACGGTTACGTCGTTGCCTCCGAAACCTGTGCGTTTGACACCGTTGGTGCGACCTTTATCCGTGATATTAAACCAGGTGAAATGGTCATTATCGACAAAGACGGCGTCCGATCTCAGCAAGTTGTCCCGGGTCATTTAAAATTAGACGTTTTTGAGTTTGTTTATTTTGCCCGCCCTGACAGCGTCATTGAGGGACACAACGTCAACCACGTTCGTGAACGCATGGGTAAAGCTATGGCAGACGAATTCAAGATTGATGCAGATATTGTTGTACCGGTACCAGACTCTGGCATCCCTGCAGCCATTGGCTACTCACACGTCAGTGGTATTCGATTTGAAATGGCACTCATGAAGAACCGATATATCCATCGAACCTTCATCCGTCCATCGGCACAGCTGCGCGAACAAGACCTACGTATGAAACTTAATCCAATTCCTGGGGTACTAAAAGACAAGCGAGTCATTCTCATCGATGATTCAATCGTACGTGGCACTACAATGCGTAAAATTGCCCGCATGATCTACGATGCAGGAGCCAAGGAAGTCCATATCCTGATTAGCTCCCCTCCTGTTCGTTATCCAGATTTCTATGGTATTAACCTTCCTAATCAAGACGACCTGATCGCGCACCATATGAGCCCCGAAATGATCAAAGAATACCTTGGTGTTGACTCACTCGGCTACTTATCACTCGAAGGTATGATTCGCTCGACTGGTATGCCAGCAAGCTCGCTATCCACTTCTTGTTTCGATGGTATTTACCCGATTGCAATCGGTAAGCGACAAGAGTCTATTACCAAACCAGATTACGCACACGCGAAATAAAAAGGACGATCGCGATGATCGTCTATTTTATTTGGGGCGAATGATGGGGATCGAACCCACTACCTACGGAACCACAACCCGTCGCTCTAACCAGATGAGCTACATTCGCCAAACATTAGCCATTGTAACAGATTAGAGACGATAAGAAAATATGATATAATGTCCTAAGCGCGGGCGTCGTATAATGGCTAATATGTCTGCCTTCCAAGCAAACGATGAGAGTTCGATTCTCTCCGCCCGCACCACAGAAGTTATGCTTAAATCCTCAACAGAGGATTTTTGTTATACTGAGAGTATATGAAAATATATCTTTCGCACTCGACTAACTATGACTATGAAAAAGATTTGTATGGACCACTTAAAACTTCAAGCATGGGACGCGAACATCAGATCTTATTTCCGCACGACACGGAGAATAGCAGCGCAAATTCTAAGGACCCCATATTACATGGCGACTTGGTAATTGCGGAGGTGAGCTACCCGTCAACGGGACAAGGAATTGAACTGGGTTGGGCTAACGACGGCGATATGCCAATACTTTGCATTTACAAGAAAAATGCGAAAATTTCTAGTGCCTTACGATTTATCACAAACGAGCTCATTGAATATGAAAACGAAGAGGATATGCTAAATAAGCTTACTACCTGGCTTTCCGCTAAGAATTAGTACCCTGACTTTGTTATAGTTAAATTTATGGAAAATAATATTAAAACACTTCAAAAAGGCGGCATCGGCATCATTGCAACCGATACTATTTATGGCATCGTTGGACAGGCGCTTAAGCAATCGACGGTTGAAAGAATATATAAGGTCAAAAAGCGTACTCCGACAAAACCTTTTATTATTCTGATTAGCGATTTAGGGGACCTGAATGAGTTTGATATAGAAATAAATCAACCAACACGAGCAACACTAAACAGCTATTGGCCGGGACCAGTCAGCATCATTCTTGACTGTCCGAATGACAAGTTTGAATACCTTCACCGAGGAACCAGTACATTAGCCTTTCGTATGCCAGCAAAACCAGAATTAAGAGATATCCTTAAGCAAACTGGACCGTTGGTTGCACCGAGCGCCAACCCCGAAGGACTTGAGCCTGCGGCGGATGTCGAGGCAGCTAAAGTGTATTTCGGAGATTCGGTGGATTTCTACATAGAAGGTACAGTCAGTAAAAAACCTTCTCGCATCGTAAAAATTACTGACGCAGGCGAAGAAGTTATTCGACCGTAGATTCGTTGACTATACCATCAGCCGTTTTCTTGGACGATACAAGTGCCTCTACTTGTTCGAGTCTAATCTCAACTGTTCCACCAGCTTCAACTGCACCCGATAGTACTTGCTTCGCCACTGTGTTCTCGACTGCCCGCTGAACAACCCGACGCATTGGGCGAGCACCTAGTCGTGGGTCATATCCAGCATCCACAAGATACTCTTTGGCATCCTGACTTACTGTAACGGAAACCTTTTGTAACTCGAGTGTTTTATTAACATCCTTAATAATCAGATCAACTACTTGGAGTAGCTCATCTTTCTTGAGTGGCCTGAACATAATAATTTCGTCGAAACGATTCAGGAACTCTGGCTTGAATAAATTACTCTCAATTAACTCGTCAATAAACTGGCTTTCAAACTTCTCAATATCGATACCTCGTTCAATATGCTCACGAATACGATCAGCGCCAGCATTACTAGTTGCGATAATGATCGCATCCCGAAAACTTACTTCACGCCCGCGAATATCACGTAAGATTCCCTCGTCGAGTAACTGCAGTAGTGTCGTCAGCACATTAGGATGTGCCTTTTCAATCTCATCCAGTAGTACTACACTAAAGGGTTGCTTCATCAGTCGAGCGGTCAGACTACCAGGCTCATCGGCACCGTCAGCGATCAAACGAGTAACGTCATCGTTACTAACATACTCGTTCATGTCGAGTCTTACCAATCGATCTTCGCCGCCAAAGTATACGTCTGCGAGTGCCTTCGCGAGTTCTGTTTTACCAACACCCGTTGGCCCCAGGAACATAAATGTACCAATTGGGCGGTTTTGATTACGCACGCCTGCTCGTGCACGACGAAGCGCATCACTGACGACACCTACCGCATGTGTTTGGTTGATCATACGCTCGTGTATCAGATCTTCTAGGTGTAGCAGTTTTTCACGTTCGTCGACGCTATGTGCGTTTGTGATTTTTATATCCATCGTTTTTTCGATTGCCTGTTGAACGGAAAAAGCTGTTACTAGTCCCTGCTCACTATAGCCCGCGGCAGACTCTAGTAACTTAAGCGCGCGACCAGGCATCGCAAGGTCATGAATATAGCGAGCCCCGAGTCGATATGCTTCTTCAAGAGCCTGGTACATATATGTAACATTTTGTAGATACTCAACTGTCATCAAATGATCTTGCATCACAACAATCGTCTCATCATGAGATGCAGGTGCTACGGCAATTCGATTGAGTGCGTTGGCGAGTTGTCCATTACGTTCGCTGACTTTTAGGTATCGTTGTTCGTCCATAGTGAGGATTAGTTGCTGATCCGAGTTTTGAAGAATAGGCAGCAGTACAGTTGTCATATCAACCGAGCCCAAACCTTCCTCAAAGAAAAGCTCTGCATTATCCAGGCATATAATAATATTCTTGGCGCTATACGCTTCATTCAGTAGTTGGTTAACGAGTGATTCTAGTTCGCCCCGTCCTGGTGCGGCGGATATGAGTGCGGCAGCATCGAGCAGAAAGATTTGACGAAATTTTAAATTGGCTGGAACATCGGAAAGACCATTAAGAAGCTTACCAGCTAACGTGTAAACAATTTCAGTTTTACCAACACCGGATGGTCCAACCAGGGCTGCATTTTGTCTACCATTCGAACTGAGTACATGAACGAGTTGGTCAAGCGCCTCCTTATGTGCCTCGAGTTCAACTGATGATGCGCTACCATTAGTACTGATATTTTGGCCGAACTCCGATAGCGTTGGAATCCATCCAAATGACCAATCACGCGCAATACCACCGGTCCGCTTTGGCTTTTTATACTGTTCTATGACATCATGAATATGATTTTGCCACGTTACACCGGCAACCACATCGTCAATTGTTAGTTGTAAGTGAGCAAGAAGTGCTTCATGTTTTGGATATATTTTAATAATCGCTACGACGAGAACCGCTGCACTGACCTTACTGCTTCCTGTAAGTTTAGCAATCGTCATTGCCTCTTCCCATAAAGCTGGAGTGTCAGTAGCGTCCTTGGAGGAAATCTCCTGCAAGAATCCGGATCCGATACCAAATCTCACAGCAAAGAACTGTCCGCCGTAGACCTGTCCAACGATTGTTGCAACTTCGTACGGCGTTGGTTTACGTGATAGTAGACCCAGAACATCCCCTGATAGCACATCGTCAATTGAGCTGTACTCATCGACTGGCTTCAGGTCGCGAAGCTCTCCCCCAACCCATTCGATGGTCATTGCCGGTATGGCCGAAAAGCCGATGAGTACCCACCCAACTGACCATCCGAATACGACTGCAGTGATACCAGCGATAATAAATACAGCAACACACAGCACCAGGAGTGAGATTCGCGAGCGACTCAGACTCACCGCAATTCTCGCTTTTTCGGCGCGCGGACTCGAATATTTGAATGAGCTTACCGCCATGACGGTACCCAGCCTATTACCATCATGAGTAATCCAATAATTGGAAATAGTGGCACAAATAACCATACCGCCAACACAACACCACCAAAGATTGCTTGCAGTAGTATGACAACCAGCCCAAATACAATCATAAACGACCGTATAATCGCGCCGATCATTCGTGAAATCAGCTTATCAGCTATAGCACGTAGCTGCGTGGCAAATGATCCATCGACACGTCCTGCCGATATTTGTCGAAATGGTGAGAATAATGTCGACAGCAACAGCCCAACCGAAAAATAATCATTGCTACGGGCGATACGGCCTCCGACCATTACTGCCCGCTCGCGCCAGCCATCACCATACCACCAGGTCAGAATACCCACCAAGAACATAGCCTCATTATACCTGCTTAAGTTATAATAGACCATATGCCCAAACGCTACGTTACGATCCTCGGAAAAGCAGTTCGTGCAGCCATGAAACTTCGTGGTGGTGGGTCCGCCTTACCGGGTCTTGTCGTTGAACGAATTGATCCAAACTTTATAAAAGCGACCCTTGCAACCCTACCTCGTGGTGTGGTTATTATCAGCGGAACCAACGGTAAAACAACCACGACAAAAATGGTCGTAGAGCTCCTTGAGAGCCAAGGCTTGAAAGTATTTACGAATCGGACAGGTAGTAACTTTACTCGTGGTGTTGCCGCTGCACTGCTTGGTGAAATAAACTTCGCGGGCAAACTCGACGCCGATATCGCTGTACTTGAGCTAGATGAAGCCCACGCCGTTCACTTCGTTCGCACTATCCCGCCACGCTATAGTTTGATCCTCAATGTAATGCGTGATCAACTCGATCGTTTTGGTGAAATTGACACAACCGCCGAACTACTTCGCGCGATCACAACCGCAACAAGTGATGCCGTCGTTTTAAATCGTGAAGATGGTCGTATTGCTGCACTACAGAATACACTTATCTCACAACGAGTAAGCTTTTTTGGATTATCCGATGAACTGCTACCTACCTTCCCAAGCGATGACCAACTACATGGCGGCAATTCTCGACTAGTTACCGCTAAGGCCGATGTCATTTTGAAAAACTTCAAGAATAAAACAGCTACATTTTATATGGATGGTCGGGATGTTACAACGGATTTGAAACTAAATGGTATCTATAATGTCTACAACGCGGCGGCGGCGCTTGCGTTAGTACGCGTGATTCTTGGTAAAGATATTGATCAAACAAAGCTTCTAGCTCGGCTTGCCCACATCACGCCAGCGTTTGGACGCGGTGAAACATTCATAGTTGACGGCAAGCCTCTTGAATTGGTTCTTGTTAAAAATCCTTCAGGCTTTCGACTTGGTCTTCAGTCGTTCGACCCGACACATTACGCGACGATGATTGCTATCAATGACAATTACGCTGATGGTCGAGATATGTCGTGGCTATGGGATGTTAGTTTTGAAAGTCTTCGAGATACAGGTGTCGAACAAGTTAGTGGCATTCGCGCCTACGATATGGCGCTTCGTTTGCAATACGACGAAGTGCCCCTGTCTGACGTAACGACCAACCTATCAAAAGGATTCAAGCAATTTATGATTGATAATCCCAAAAAACCCAAACGGATTTACTGCACCTATACGGCTATGCTGAAAATCCGTCGGCAAATCGGTAAAATCATAGACGTGGAGTCAATCGGATGAGTCGGCAGATAGTTACAATCTTGCAATTATATCCACGAGATATGAATATTTACGGCGACTACGGTAATGCGCTGGTGCTATTACGACGATTGCAGTGGTATGGATACGACGCAAGGCTCATTGCCTATAATCCAGGAGATGTATTTCCAAGCGATGTCGACATCATCATCGGTGGCGGTGGCCAGGACAGCGGACAAGACAAAATTCAAGCGGACCTCTTGTCAATTGGTCCACGTCTAAAAAAACTAGCAGACGAAGACGTACCAATGCTCATGATCTGTGGACTATACCAACTGTTTGGCAAGTTCTTTGAAACTTCTGCGGGTGAAGTCCTCGAAGGCATTGGACTTCTGAACGTTGAGACCTACGGCAAGAGCGAACGTTTAATCGGCAATATCATCTTAGAGAGCGAAGAGTTCGGACTTATTTATGGTTACGAAAACCACAGTGGTCAAACATATTTGGGTAAGTTGGTGAAGCCTCTTGGACAAGTCCGCATGGGCGCAGGCAATAATTCTACTGACAATTTTGAAGGCGCCAGGTACCGCAACGTTATCGGAAGCTACCTACATGGATCACTACTTCCTAAGAACCCGCAAATTGCCGACTTTTTAATCGAGACAGCTGTTACCAAAAAATATGGTTCGTTTAGCGATGATGTGATTGATGATTCGTTTGCATTTCGCGCTCGAAAGGCCGCTGCAAAACGTCCTCGTTAACATTAAGTCGACTTCTCAACAAAAATATATTCTGCAGAGGACGGACCTTCGCAGAATATATTTTCGATCAATGTCAAAGTAATCTAAGCGTTTTGAAGTTGTTTGAGATCAGAAATGATTTGTTCACCGTGCCCAACTGGCGTTACGCGACCGTAGACCTTAACAACAACGCCATCTGGATTAATTATGAAGGTTTTTCGCAAAATTCCTTCAACCCCAAATTGTTTCTTGCCCCACGCACCGTACTTTGTAATAACCATCGCCTGTGGGTCGCTCAGTAGTGTAAAGTTGAGTGAATGTTTAACCTTAAACATTTCATGTGCACTAGCATCGTCTTTACTAATGCCAATAATTTCAGCACCGAGTTCTGCAAGCTCATCCCTGGCATCACGAAGGCTACACGCCTCAGTTGTACACCCCGGTGTGTCGTCTTTGGGATAAAAGTAGAGTACAACCCATTTGCCAGAATAATCAGCTAGGGCGTGTACCTTTCCAGATTCGTCTGACAAGGTAAAATCTGGTGCTGTATACGGTGTTTTTGTCATTATATGTCCTTAGTTAGTTTGAAATTCTGCGGCCTTATATGGATCTTTATGGTCAATCGAATTAGTAATCGAGAACTGCTGCAATTCTTGCCAACTACTAACTGGTGCCGTAATTGGTGCAGAGTCAACATAGCCCATATACCAGACGACGGGGTGCTGTTTAACGAATGCATTCAAATCTTTAATCTTGTGAGCATCACTATATTTGAGCATATCTTGCGATCCATAAATATATTGGAAGCTACCATCAATGAAGTAGATTGGATGATTTGGCGTATCGTAAAAAACTGCCTCATAAAATACTGACCAGTCTTTAATAATAATCGGCTCACCCGGTTTACTTCGTTTCTGGATTTCTTTTATGACGTTACCTGTCTCTATATCGGTGTTACTGTTTTTATTGTAATTACCATAATAATAGACGTTCGTGATGCCAAAAATCATACTAACCACAATAATTCCCACCGCAATAACTCGCCAGATACTTTTTAGCTTCGCCATGCCAAGGGTTAATGTTATACCCGCAAGGAGTGCGAACCCGATGACCGCTGGTAGCAAATAGCGTTCCACAAACGACGACCGAAGTGGCGGCAGTGATGCAATCGCGAGCAACAGTACCGGCACAACTGCTAGTACAATGATCAGTAGATAATCTTGACGTTGTTTTTTCCCAAGTGCTTTGTACAGTCTAGTGCCAAACACAATAAGCATCAAAACGATTATAAATAGTGCCGCGCCATACCATCCTGGCGCCAGGTCGTGATCTTGGTAGAATAATACATTTGTCAAATAACTCGTCAGGGTGTCAGAGCCAACCGGACCAATCCAGAAGCCCGCAACCTGAATGACAGATAGTTGTATGAGCATACACGGAACCCATGGCAGAAATATGGCAATTGCGATTATGTGGGCAAGTTTCCAATTCTTCGTGAAAAACGCTTGCTTAAACTCCTTGCCACGCTTACCAGATTGCCAAATTACAATTGCTCGCCACACCCAGTGACTCAGCCAAACGAAAGCAGTGAAATAGTGCGTCCACATGCCAAGTGCAACAAGGATACCGTAAATTACCCATGGTAAACGTCGTTTAGACTTCACGGCAAACGTGAGTACATAGGTAGCGGCGAGCGCAATTGTTGCAGCGAGCGTATACATCCTGGCCTCCTGGCCATAACGAATCAGCATAGGCGAAAGGACTAGTAAGAGAAGGCTGACGTACGCAGACTTACGACCGAATAAACGACGGGCCAAAACATAGCCAAAGCTAATAGCACTAGCACCAAAAACGACACTCAGCGATCGATAGGTAAGTTCCGTCGTACCGAAAAAGTCTGACCATATTTTCAGTAGCCAATAATAAAATGGTGGATGAACATCTGTTGCGGTGTAGCGTGCAATATCCAGAAAGTTATAGTGCGTTAGATATACACCAAATGCTTCGTCGAACCAAATAGATGATTTAGTAATTGTCGCTAAAGCCAGCAGACCAAAAATAGCAAGTCCAATGCCAAGTACAATCCAATCCAATCCTGGAATGGTACGAAGTTTTTGTAGCACCAGAGAAAGAGTTTTTTTCATTGTTTTACTTCATTTATAATACCGTGTTTAGGAGTAGCAAGCAACTAATCAACTATCATTGACCACTGGTAATATCCTCAGCTATGGTCTATAATCGGCTGAGCACACGTTTCGGGGTGTGGCGCAGTTGATAGCGCGCTCGGTTTGGGACCGAGAGGTCGAAGGTTTGAGTCCTTTCACCCCGACCAAGAAAATATCCGTCTTTTTAGGCGGCTATTTTCTTTCCTGGATAATTGACTTATTTAAGAAATAGGTATATAATAATATAAATGACACATCCCGAAATAACGGATTGGATACAAAATCCTACTAATCCCCTAGAGCTGGAAGACCCTTCCCTGCTTGCTGACTTTGAAGATGAATTGGCTATGGAAATGCTTCCCGAGATGGACTCGGATAACTATACAATTTGGATGTCACGAGTTGCGCTTAAAGATATCGTTCGTCCACCTAGCTTTTTTGGTAGTATCCAAGAAGTCCAAGTTACTGCACTTGATAACCCCTACGAAAGACTCCTAGACGCAAGAAAAAGAAGCTTAGAATTTAGCGATGACGGTGGAATCATTCACATAAACTCTAGGTTGCGTGATTTTACGCAATATATGCATGCCTATTCGTTATCCTTGACGACTGCGAGTGGCATAGAGAGGACTCCTGGCGCAATTGAGACTGAAGCCTGGTATGTTCCAACGGCTTCGTTTGGCACAGGAAAAGATGGTTTTCAACCTATTCGGAGATCTGTTGCAATTCCAAAATTGTACGAAGTGGGCTCTGATGGCACAAAACTGGTTACGCCACAAAATAGTAAGTACAGAGGTCTCAATCCACACCGATACGATATGCCTGGTAGCAGACGAGGTGCGAGTCGTCGAATCACAGACTTATAAAAGTAGTATCATTGATAGTAATGCATAAAGTTATTGTCGCCTCCGAAAACCCCGTTAAAATTAATGCGACTCGTCGCGGTTTTGAACAGATGTTCCCCGATCTTGAATTTACCGTTGAAGGCATATCAGTCGAATCCGGTGTCAATGACCAGCCAATTGGACGTGATGAAACGCTAACGGGGGCTATGAATCGCCTAAGACAGGCTACCAAGCAAGTGCCAGATGCAGATTACTGGGTCGGTATTGAGGGCGGAATTGAAATACACAATGAACAGATGGAAGTTTCAGCCTGGATCGTGATTCGTGATAAAACAGGCCGAACTGGTAAAGGTCAAACAGGAACATTTGTGCTGCCACCTGCGATTGCCGAACATGTCCGCGATGGTAAAGAACTTGGAACTGCGACCGATATTGTCTTTAGTAAGACGAATTCTAAACAAGCAGGTGGATCAATCGGCGAACTCACTGGCGGCCTCATTGACCGTACAAAACACTACGACGTTGGTGTCGTATTTGCTCTTATCCCCTTCAAGAATCCTGAACTATTCGCGGTTGATAAATCTTAGACTTTACGTAAAAGTTCTTTTTTGATAACTCGAATCAGTTGAATATATACAATTATCGCAATTATGTCTGCAACGATCGTAAGCGTATTTTGTATCCACGTTGTGTTCTGTAAGGCATTATCGAATGCATTTGCGCCACTACCTATGTAGATTGCAATGACTATCGCCAAGGCGCTCAAGAAAAGTCGCGACAGCCGACTCTTAATGGGTCTTAGGTATCTGTAGCCAACGGTTGCCATTACTGCCGCCAATACAATTGGAGTAATTGAATATATTATGTAGCTAACGTAATCGAGTGTGCCATGATACAAATAAACACTAATTGCTACAAACACGAGTTCAATTAGGAGATATAACGCCGCCATGCCGACAAAGACCTTTTGAAATCCCCTTGTAATATCATTCGCACGCGCCCATATCAAAAGACCAATTACATATAGTACTGTTGTCGCAATAATCGGAATGTATATATATGTCAATGGAGTACCATAGCTGTTGTAGGTAAAAAAGTACGATCCAATAGCAAGTAGCAAATAGAGTAACGTGCCAGCAAACGCCCAGCAGATGGCTTGAATCATTCGCCACAATCGCGTCGCTTTCTTGCTCGTGGCAAGAAATGCTAATGCAAATAATATAACGGGATAGATATCCGCTATGATTGTTGACTGGAGTAAACCGTCCGATGCATACCTCAAAAACTCATTTTGAGCCATAAAAATAAACGAACCAATCAGCTGCAGAAGTAAGACAAATACAATGACGAAGATGAGTCTTTTTTGGTACTTTGGCGATATGAGTTCTCGTTGTGCCATTACCCAAATAATAGCATACTCATTTCAAATGTCTGCAGGCTAGTTCTATTTCGCGAATTCGATCGCGCGTGTTTCGCGAATAACATTAACCTTGATGGTACCCGGATACTGCATTGTGCTTTCGATCTTGACCGCAATATCGCGAGCCAGCTTAATTGCCGATAGGTCGTCGATCGCCTGTGGACTCACAATGATACGAACTTCACGGCCAGCACTAATTGCATAGGCTTTATCGATTCCCTTGAAGCCTAACGCAATATTTTCAAGATCACGCATACGTTCCACAAAATTCTCAGCACTAATATTACGAGCACCGGGACGAGCGGCTGAGAGTGCATCACAAATACGAACAACTAATGCTTCTGGGGTCGTCGCTTCAACGTCATCGTGGTGAGCTTCGATTGCGTGCGCGATATCTTCGCTCATACCGTATTTACGGGCAAGTTCAGCGCCGATATGGTGATGCTTGCCTTCAATCTTATGTGTTACTGCCTTGCCTACATCATGAAGCAAGGTTGCAATTTTTGTAACCTGGACGTTTGCACCAATTTCTTCAGCGATCAGCCCTGCAAGGTGCGCCATTTCGGTACTATGCATCAAAACATTCTGACCGTAACTAGTTCGGTATTTTAGTTCACCAAGTAGCCGTATCATTTCCTTTGGAATACCAACAACACCAACGTCGCGCGCTGCATCCTCACCTGCACGAATGATTTCTTTGTCGAGATCTTTTTCAGCTTTGGCAACAACTTCCTCAATCCTAGCAGGATGGATGCGCCCATCTTTCATAAGTTGCTCGACGGCAATGCGTGCCACTTGGCGGCGAATCGGATCAAAACTCGACAGGATCACCATACCTGGAGTATCGTCAACCAAAATATCAACACCGGTCGCGCGTTGCAAAGCCTGAATATTGCGACCTTCTTTACCGATTAAACGACCTTTCATTTCTTCATCAGGAAGTTTAACCGCAGTAACCGTTCGCTCAGCGGTAACCTCGGAAGACATGCGCTCCATAGCGGTTACTAGAATCATTTGAGCATTTTCTTCGGCATCTTCTTTGGCGTCATTTTGTAATTTAGTAACAAGCCCCAGCAAATCTTGCTTAATGTCCTTTTCGGTCATTTGCATAAGTTTATCGGCAGCATCGGCTTTCTTGAGGCCAGCTATTTTTTCTAGTTTTTCTTGTTGACGAACACGAATCTCACGAATCTCATTTTTGAGGCCATCAACCTCATCTTCCTGAGAACGTAGACCATCGGAACGCTTATCAAGCTCATCGAGTTTACGGTCAAGGTTAGCCTCGCGTTCTGCTAGGCGTGTCTCAGTCTTTTGCCATTCTTTGCGTCGATCGGCTTCTTCTTTTTTGGCGTCGTTTAGTACTTGCATTGCCTCGTCCTTAGCCTTAAGGACAATGTCGCTCGATTTCGTTTTGGCGTCGGCAATTGCCTTGTCAGCTTTGTGTTTACCACCTAGACTTCTCTGCTTTTCGTAGACGACAGTTCCGCCCACACCAACAAATGCCCCAATAACTGCGGCAATAATACCCTCTATCATAATCGTTCCTTCCTCGGGTAATTTGGCCAAGTGTTCATCTTGACTGGAGCTATATCACAAACCACACCGAAAGTTTCAAAAATTTATACATAGTCCCATGGAAATACGTCGGACTGTCTTTATTGTAGCGCCTTTTTGTACGAACGTACAAGTTATTTACGAGGTGTTGTAATATGTGCTTCGCTACCATAAAAAGGCATGACAATCTGGTCATTTCTGCCCTCTTTAAGTGCGGTTAGTGTATCCATTTGCCACGTATCGCCCCTACCGCCGACAATCGGGATTCCTTGGCTATCGGCAATCGTATTGAGAACGGTTAAACCAATGCGCAGTCCTGTAAAACTACCGGGTCCCTCAAAAACCCCAATGGCCGAGATATCATGTAGCGTTTTATCAAGCTCCTCTAACTGTTCTTTCAGGTAGCCTAACAGGCCACTTGCAAGTGTCCTATCGGCTTGCCATTCGTCGTCGATACGCGTATCTCCATCAATGAGCGTTAGTTTACATATAGGTGTTGATGTATCAAGTAAAAGAATCATAAAGCTTTCTCGATCTTGCGACTTTTTGGACCACTAGCCTCAACAATAATTCGTCTCGTAACTTCGCTCGGTGGCACGATCGTGAGAGTCAGCCGATCTGGTGGTAAGACGTCAGAAACGATGTCTCCCCACTCAACAACCGTGATGGTCGTCTGGTCTCTGAAAACTTCGTCGAGTTCTTGCTTCATAATCCCTGCATCGTGGAGTCTATAAAAGTCATAATGCACAAGTCGCAGTCCATCACGAACGGGGTAAATGCGACTAATCGTAAAGCTCGGACTCTGTACTTCTTCCTGAGCTCCAAGCTCCAACGCTATTGCTTTTGTAAGCGTTGTTTTTCCCGATCCAACGTCCCCAACTAATTCAATTACTTCCCCACCATGAAGGAGCTTGGCAAGGCGCTTACCGAAAGCATTCATTTCAAGGATGTTATTGACCTCTATAATCATAGTTTCTTCATTATAACATCTGGCGTTTTTCACCTCTTGTGTCGTACAATGGAGCGTAAGCAGTATGCGTATTTCTGATGCAATCATCGAAAAATTGCTCGCACGCAGTGGTGTGGCTACTGCAGAGCAAATTACCACCTTGAAAGACGAGGCGGTACATTCGAGACGACCGTTACAGGAACTTGTCGTTGAGAAAGAAATCTTTAACGAAAAGACGCTAACACAGGCATTCGCCGATTACGCACAGATCCCCTACATAGAACTTGACCCTCATGCTATCCCATCCGATGTCTTAAACCGCATACCTGAGCGCGTTGCCAGACAATATAACGCCGTTCTTTTCAATGTCGCCGAGGGTGGCATGCAGCAACTGGCAATGGAAGACCCGGATGATGTTCAGGCCGTTAACTTTATCCAAAAGGAAATTGGTGAAAATACTCAGATTTTTATCGCATCACGCTCCAATATTCTTGCGACGCTTGAGAACTACCGCGGTGATGTTAACCAAGAACTGAACGAAGTTATCGACGTTCAACGTGAAGACGATAACGGCGAACAGGTACAGGCAGTGTCTGAACAGGATGTCGCGGAGGACTCACCAATCGCTCAGACTGTTAACCTTTTGCTCGAATATGCAATTAGGTCACACGCTAGTGATATTCATATCGAACCGAGAGAGAGTTTCGTTCAGATTCGCTACCGTATTGATGGTGTTCTTAAAGAGGTTAACCGATTGCCGAGTAATGTCATCGGTGCGCTCGTCAGTCGCGTTAAGATCTTAGCTAACCTTAAGATTGACGAACGACGCGTACCTCAAGATGGTCGTTTTAAAATTAAAGTTGGCGGCAAACAGTACGCCCTTCGTGTTAGCTCGATGCCAATTGCAGACGGCGAAAAGATCGTCATGCGTATCTTGGATGAATCGGATCAGGCTGTCACTCTAGAATCCCTTGGCTATTGGGGCGTCTCACTCAAAGTTATTAAATTAGCATTAACAGAGCCAGATGGCATGGTACTGCTTACTGGACCTACAGGAAGTGGTAAGTCGACGAGTCTCTTTAGTATTTTATCAATCCTTAATACACCCGATGTTAACATCGCAACTATTGAAGATCCTGTGGAGTATAAGATCCTTGGCGTTAATCAAACACAGACAAATAGTAAGGCAGGTATGACCTTTGCCAGCGGTCTCCGCGCTCTACTTCGCCAAGACCCAAATATTATCATGATCGGGGAGATCCGTGATGGTGAGACAGCGAACCTTGGTGTCCAAGCTGCCCTAACTGGACACTTGGTATTTAGTACCCTGCACACAAATGATGCCGCCACCTGTTTACCTCGACTACTTGATATGGGTGTTGAGCCGTTTCTTATCGCAAGTACTGTCAAAGCCGTTGTAGGTCAACGACTTGTCCGACAACTCAACATAGCCACAAGACAGAGCTACGCTCCAACCGAAGAAGAAAAGCAAGCAATCATTCGCATGTTCAATATCCCTCCTGGAAAAGATTTCAGCTACATACACGAGCTTGAAAAACAGGCTGCAGCTGAGGGAATCGGTGGAGATGCACCACTTAGTACGGATGAACGAGGTATTAACACGCTGTGGCGAGCAAACCCAGATGATAATGAAAATGATGCTCACAACGGATACAAAGGCCGTATTGGTATCTACGAGACACTAGCGAACACACTTCCTATCCAGAAACTCATCATGAGCCATGCTACGAGTAATCAACTTGCTACTCAGGCGGTTGCAGATGGCATGATGACCATGCAGACTGATGGGCTAATTAAAGCGCTGCGCGGGCAAACAACGATTGAAGAAGTTCTTCGAGTGAGCAAAGAATAATCATGCCAAAATTTGCATACATTGCAACTGACGCAGATCACAAACCAGTCAATGGCGTTACCGAACAACTCGACCGTGCAAACGTGATTGCAGCTCTTACAAAACAAGGCCTCAGGCCGATCAGTATCCGTGAAGCAAAGGCGCTCAGTGGATTTTCACTTGATAATTTGTTTAATTCTAATAAGGTAAAGCCTGATCACCTCGTTATGATGACGAGACAGCTTAGTGCCATGGTTAGCGCAGGCGTACCAATCGTTCGTTCGCTGACGTCCCTGGCGGAACACTCAGAAAGCCCTGCCCTCAAGAAAATAATGGGTGAAGTCATCAAAGACGTCGAGGGCGGTATGGGGCTTGGTGATGCACTCGCAAAACACCCGTTGGCATTTAGCGATGTCTACGTCAACATGGTTCGCGCAGGCGAAGCCGCAGGAATCTTGGATGAAATCCTAAAACGTCTTGCCTCACAGCAGGAGAAAAACGCCACGATTCGTAAGAAAATTAAAAGTGCCATGGCATACCCAACAGTGTTGATCTTTATTACTATACTAGCGTTCTTTGGTTTGATGCTCTTCGTCATTCCACAAATTGGTAAAATTATCACTGATCTTGGTGGCCCAGATGCAAAATTACCAGGTATTACCCTTTTTATGCTTGCTATTAGTAACTTACTAACCGGTTATTGGTTTATTATTTTTCCACTCCTTGGAGGAGTAGCTTATGGAGTGCTTCGCTATCTTAGAACTCCTAAAGGAAAGGTTCAGTTCGATAATTTAACGCTTCGCATTCCTGGCATCAAAACGATCATCCAGAAGGTTGCGCTGGCCCGTTTTGCTCGTACCTTCTCGGCACTGATGGGAGCTGGTGTCGCCGTGCTCGAGTGTCTTCACGTAACTGCACGTTCTGTTGGTAACACCGTTTACGAAAATGCGCTCAACGACGCTGCCGTACAGGTCAAAAACGGTAAGCCATTATCAGTTGTGATTGGTGATAACCCCCTCTTTCCACCAATTGTTGCTCAAATGCTATCTGTCGGTGAAGAAACAGGTCAAACTGATACTGTCCTCGTGAAGGTTGCTGACTTTTACGAAGAAGAGGTAGACGTTGCAATTGAAGGCCTTAGCTCAATCATTGAACCAGTGATGATCGTCATTATGGGTAGTATGGTTGGACTCATTGCAGCCAGTGTTATGACACCTATTGCAGGTCTAGCTCAACAAATAAAATAACCCTGTGGAAGCATGCCGCTCATGCTATAATAATGCTTAAGTATTAAGAGTGGGCATTAATGGCAAGATTATTCTATAGAGACAAACCGATTATCGGAATAGACATCAGTAGTACTGGTGTAAAAGTCATGGCCGTCGACACTAAAAAGTGGCTCGTTCTTGGTTACGGATCAATTGACCTGGAGCCCGTCAAGGTCAAAGAAGCCCTCGAGGGGACAAGTACGTATTTGGCCGATAATATCAAAGCACTTATGAAAGAAAAAATGCTTGGTTCGTTGTCGAGCAACCATGTCGTACTTGGTGTGCCAACTGCTCGTAGTTTTTCGCGAACTTTTCTACTCCCAGTCAGTGCTGAAAAAACACTCAAAGACGCCGTAGAGATTGAGGTTGATCAATATATACCGATTCCTGCCGCAACTCTTTATATTGACTATCAAATTATCGAGAGAGATAAACAAAATATCACCGTACTCATGAGCGCAATATCGAGAGTTATTGTTGATAACTGTGTGAGTGCGGTTGAGGGCGCTGGACTTGAAGTTATTCTGGTCGAGCCTGGTATGAATGCCGTTGGACGACTGCTCACCGCCACAGAGGATGGCCACCTTCCAACGGTCATTGTAGACATTGGCCCAGCTAGCACTGATATTGCTGTTCTTGATAGTGGGTCAATCCGCGTAACTGGGGGACTAGCGATCGGTGGTAATACGTTCACACTCGACATTGCTAAGAAATTAGGCGTTACCCTCGAAAATGCACACCAATTAAAAGTTCTCAACGGGCTCAATGCAGGATCACGACAGGAAAAGATCAAAGCTGCGCTTAATCCAAGTTTGGAGCGTATCATCGTTGAGACTCGTAAAGTCATTCGTTACTACAATGAACGAATTAGCGACGATCGTAAGCTAGAACAGCTCTTGGTCGTTGGTGGCGGCAGCAACTTACCCGGCATCGGTGAATACTTCACCAATGCACTTGTTATGCCTGCACGTGTTGCAAGCCCATGGCAGAAGCTCGACTTCGGTAAGCTACCAGAGCCCGCCAAACAGTTTCGTTCTCGTTATATCACTGTCGCGGGTCTTGCCAGTGTTACACCAGGGAGCATCTGGAAATGATAAACCTACTGTCTGAAGAGGCGAAAAAAGAGCTTCGGGCTGCTCGTTCCAACGTTACGCTCCTAAACTACATGTTGGTTCTGGGGCTTGGTGTTATATTCCTAGGTATCATATCAGCTGGTGTCTATGTCGTACTTTTAGGTACCAAGACTGATGCCGAAAACCTCATCAGTGCGAGTCAAGCGAAAAGCTCAGCGTACGCCTCTGTCGAAGCGCAGGGAGCATCTCTTCGTGCGACCCTATCTAGTGCCAAGACCATACTTGATCAGGAAACTCTCTATACAAAAGTTATTACGAATATTGCAGGTGCTATGCCGACTGGCGTGATACTTGATAGTATCAATTTAAACCCAGCTCTATTCGGTGCGCCAGTAACACTACAGTTTTACACAAAAACTACCCAAGAGGCTCTTACTCTAAAGGATAGTTTGGCAAAGTCAGCAATGTTTTCGAATATCAATTTTTTGTCTCTTTCAAACGCTAACAGTCGATCATCAGATTATCCCATTAGTGTCAGCCTCAGTCTCGTGATAAATAAAGGTGTTGCGAAATGAAAAAAAAGGGACTAAGCGCAGTTACGCTACGGGGGATACTTGGAACAAGTATTGTTCTCCTTATTCTTCTGGCTGGTGTTGGTTTCTATTTCGCACAGAATTGGCTACATACTTTTGCTGTCAGTGTAAGCCACACGATCGCTGATTCCAAAGCAAGCAATACGGGATTACAGTCTCTTCATACTTTGCAAGATGAGCTGTCAAATCAACAGGATATTATTACAAAAACAAATAGCCTTTTTGCATCTTCAACGTCATATCAAACACAGGCCGTTCAAGATCTTAGTACCTACGCGACGGCAACAGGAATAACTATCACAAATTACTCTTTCCCCGTAGGAGCACCTACGACCACGACATCTACGTTGCCCAACACTCAAGTAACGATCGGTTTAGGTAGTCCGGTATCGTATACAAATCTGTTGAAGTTTATTACAGAAATCGAGGGGAATCTACCAAAAATGCAGGTTACTGGCATCAGTCTCAGTCGAATTAGTGGAGATAGCTCATCGGTCAAAATTGATCAATTAACCATAGCGGTGTATACAAGGTAATATTATGAAGAATAAAGACGTATCCAGCCTCATTAGCCCAATCGTAAAAGGCTTTCAAAAGTACAACTTAACGATCTTTATTGTCGTCCTGACGACAGGACTTGCAGTCGCCGTTCTTATGCTCAATGCAACACTTCAGCAGTCCTCAGACACCACCGGCTATACCTCCGCCGCTAACCCAACAACGTTCGATCAAACTACGATTAATCGAGTAAAGCAGTTACACACTAGTAGTGATATGCTCACGCCGGTTACCTTACCGTCAACCCGTATCAATCCATTCGCAGAATAGTTAACCGTTTGGCACAGAACAGTAAAACGCTTATACTAAATAGTATATGTTACTTGCTGGATCGCAACTTATTCAAACACCAGTTTTAAGTCTCCAAACAGGTGCCAAGTTAGCTGTCGCTAACATCCCGCTCATTGATCCAACAAACCTCAAGATCGTGGCCTATGTTCTTGAAGGTCCGCTGCTCACTGAGCAGCCGTCGTTACTTCGCACAGATGATATTCGTGAACTGAGTACGATAGGAATGATTGTTGACAGCAGCGACGAATTTATAGGACTTGAAGACGTCATCAAGATAGAAAAATTGTACCATCTTGGCTTTAATCTTCTCGGTATGAATGTCGTCGATGAAACGAAACACAAACTAGGCAAGGTAGAGGATTATAGCGTCGAGTCAGACAACTTCGTTATTCAACAGCTTAATGTGAAACGTGGAATATTAAAAGCACTGACTGAAACAAGTCTTCTCGTTCACCGTTCGCAGATTGTTGAGATTAATGATCATAATATTATTGTGCGGACTACCGCAAAAAAGTTAGAAGCTGTTGCTAAACCCGAGCGTCTATCCTACGTCAACCCTTTTAGGTCATCATCCCCGCAGGCAGAAAATAGCGACGTTTAACGTTCCAAGGTTCAACCTTGGAAAGGATCTAGTCTGAATCCTCCAACGCCTTTTTGATGTCATCGTATGAAAAACCTTGTCTGGCTAAATACATCATCAACTTTTGATTATCTGGATATTTCGAACGTTTTTTAGCGATTACTTTTTGGATTTCATCATCATCACTGCGATCAGAATCAATCAGCAAAGCCTCAATAATTGATTGCTCGACACCCTTTGTGCGTAGCTCAGCTGTTAGCTTACGTTTGCTAACCCCCTTGGCAAGGGACCGATTCTCTATCCAATAACGGGCAAAATTCTGATCGTTCACATAATTCTTTTCGACCAGTCGATCAAAGACCCGCTTTGTTACCTCGCTACTAACGCCCTCACGCATTTCTCCGGACTTGGTACGCGTCGGTCTCGTTTTACGATATAAATAATCACGGACTTCCTTCGCACTATGTGGACGCATAAGTGAATACTCGAGCGCGCGTGCATAGACTTTACCAAATTGACTCTCTTGCTCCAGCGTTACCAGCTCATCGTCAGTGTATTCTTTGCCGACACGTATACCTAGATCACTCAGCTGGAATACGTCCAAACTAAATCGATACTTACCATCGACTGATACATTAACACGGTTTTTATCCCGTGCTTGAATGCCGATCCCCGTGATCTTCATAGCTCGACTAAGCAGCGGCTTCGGCGGCAACCTTCGCACGTACTTTGGCTTCAATTTCAGCCAAAACTTTTGGATTTTCCTTCAGGTATTCCTTACTTGCTTCGCGACCTTGACCAATTTTGGCATCGTTATAAGCAAACCATGCTCCTGATTTATCAACAACGTTATGTAGCACGGCTAGATCAAGGACATCACCTGTCTTACTAATCCCTTCGTTGTACATGATGTCGAATTCTGCCACACGGAAAGGCGGCGCAATCTTATTCTTGACGACCTTTACCTTTGTTCGGTTACCGATAATATCTTCACCGGATTTGATCTGGCCAGTACGGCGAATATCAAGGCGTACCGATGCGTAGAACTTGAGCGCGTTACCACCGGTTGTTGTCTCTGGGTTACCAAACATCACACCGATCTTCATACGAATTTGGTTAATGAAGATTACTGTTGTGTGGCTCTTGCTAATAATACCGGTGAGTTTACGAAGCGCTTGGCTCATCAGCCTTGCCTGAAGACCCATGTGGCTATCGCCCATGTCGCCGTCAATCTCTGCCTGCGGAACAAGTGCAGCGACAGAGTCGACAACCACAAGGTCAACTGCGTTAGATCGTACCAACGTCTCGGCGATCTCTAGAGCTTGTTCACCATTGTCTGGCTGTGAAACGAGTAGGTTGTCTGTATCTACACCAAGTCGACGTGCGTAGGCAGGATCAAGTGCGTGCTCGGCGTCAATGAATGCCGCCGTGCCACCAAGTTTTTGAACTTCAGCAATAGCATGAAGTGTTAATGTCGTTTTTCCTGAACTTTCAGGTCCGTAAATCTCTAGGATTCTACCCTTTGGATAACCCCCACCTAGTGCTAAATCAAGCGATAATGCACCGCTACTGACTAATTCGACATCTACTGTTGTCGTGTCGCCAAGTCTACGAATTGCGCCATCGCCAAATTGCTTGTTGATTTGCTCTTGGGCCAATCCCAGAGCTTTAAGCTTCCCTTCAGATGCAGTTGGCTTCTCTTGAAGTGGATCTTTTGTCTTTTTAACTGCCATATTGTCCCCTCTCTCTTATCTATCTATTATTATACTTTGCTAGCGAACAATTTGCTACAACAAGAGCATAGGATAGAAGAATAGCGATTTGTCGTATCACTTGATATAATAAAAGGCAATGAATAAGCACTCCAGGGGTTTTACTGTAATCGAACTTATTGTTATCGTGCTCATCCTCGCGGGGGCTAGTATTATGTTCTTTATTCAAAAGAATAATGTCGAAGTTGCAGCTCGTGATAACGAGCGCAAAACTGCAATTAATGCCATGTACTACAGCCTTGAGAATGTTTTTTATAAGGCAAACGGCTTCTACCCACAAACGATTAGCGAAGCAAACCTTCCGTCAGTTGACCCTGCGCTATTTACGGATCCAAACGGTGTCAAAATTGGTACAGCAAAGAGCGACTATCGTTACGAACCTCTCAATTGTGCAAACGAACAATGTAAGAGTTATACGTTGCGCACGACTCTACAAAACGAAGCCGACTACGTTAAAGACAGTCAAAATAAATAGTTAAACAGAAATCGGGCGGCCGTTTTTGAATGCCTCAACGGCACTGTTGAGCGTACTTACGCATTCTTTGGGGTTAGACACAAACGTATATCGATACGTCGTTTCATCGCCGATCGTGCTGAGCTTAATTGATCCATAATTAATCAGGCCCTGAAGTATATTCGTCTGCGTATAACTGATATCTTCTATGCTTGCAAGGTCGATCGATTTCTCGGTATGCGCGAACAGACTAATTTGCATCTGGTCAATAATACTTTCATTCGTCAGATAGAATCGATTGTTTGTGTATATGTAGTACGCGATGTACGTCATCAAACATATTAGTAACACGAGAGCAACCAGCGGCAATGCCATCGCGTTAATATCAGCGGCTGCACCCTTTAAACGAAAGAACTGAACAACAAGATCGTAATTGAAAAGTGCCGAGATGACGACTGTTGTAAGTATGAGTCCGATGCCAAACGACAAAAATAAGCCAATCGGATGACGTTTAACAACTGCAATAACATACTCGCCTTCACTTAGATTAAGCGTTGGGTAAAGTTGCTTTGAACGATCGTGTTTTACCTTTGTTGCGTCACTAACAAATGGTTTTTCTTCTTCAACAGGCTGAGCCATATGAACCGCCTGGCTAGCAACCATAGCTTCTGGACGCGTTACAGATTGTTCTGTTGACTGTGATATAGGCTGCGGCTCGGGCTGGACTTGAGCTGGATGCATATAGAGAGGATGGCCCGCAGTATCATAGGCGACTGGTTGTTCGTCTTGATCTGTCGTAGTTTCTTCAGGATTCATATAGCCTCATTATAGCAATCTTATATTAATTTCTGTTGTTTCTCATCACTTGTTCGGCCAACATGTTTGTGCCCTTTGGCAGTAACACGTCGTCCTCGTGGTGTTCGTTCAATAAAACCAATTTGCATCAGGTATGGTTCGTAGAAATCTTCAATGGTCGTTGCCTCATCGCCAGTTAGCGCAGCGATGGTATTAAGACCAACAGGACTACCCCCATAGTTATCAATAATATTAATGAGCAGGTTACGATCGCCTGGATCAAGTCCAAGTTCATCAATTTCGAGTAGTGCGAGTGCTGAAGTAGTTGTCTTAACGTCGATAATACCGTCTCCGTTCACGTCGGCATAATCACGTACACGTTTTAATAGCCGGTTTGCAATACGTGGCGTCAGCCTAGCCCGAGTCGATAACATCTTTGCCGCTTCAGGATCAATTTTGCTCTCCAGGATTTTCGATGCACGCGTAATAATCTGAGCAATCTCATCAGATGTGTAAAATTCAAGACGGTGCATCAGACCGAAACGATCACGCAGTGGCGCAGATAACGATCCTGTTCGTGTTGTAGCGCCAATGACTGTAAATTTCGGCAGATCAAGTCGGACGCTTCGCGCGGCTGGGCCTTTACCTATCATAATATCTAGTTTGAAATCTTCCATCGCACTATAAAGAACTTCTTCAACTGTTCGTCCTAGGCGGTGAATTTCGTCGATAAACAATATATCACCGTCGCTCAGATTCGTCAGAATACTTGCCAGATCCCCTGCTCGCTCGATTGCAGGGCCTGATGTGACGCGGATATTTGTACCCATTTCATTAGCAATAACATTTGCCGTTGTCGTTTTACCCAGTCCTGGAGGGCCATAGAGTAACACATGATCCATCGGATCCCCGCGTTTTTTGGCGGCATCAATCGCAAGCTTTAAATTCTTTTTAAGTCGATCCTGACCAATAAGTTCTACAAAAGTTTTTGGTCTTAATGTAACTTCAATAATCTCTTCGTCAGCATCCTCATCGTGAAGGCTTGTGTCGATGATTCTCTGAATCGCCATAGTTACCCCTTGAGCGCCTGAGTTACGCGAGCCGCTGTTGGCAAGTCACCTGGGATATTTTCGAGTGCCTTGGTCGCGTCAGCTAACGTATAGCCGAGGGCAATCAGGGCTTCTAGTGCTTCATCATTAACGACTAGACCAGATGAACCAATCTTGCGCGTTAGCTGAATCGCCAAACCTACCTTATCTGAAAGATCAACTACAACACGTTCTGCGATTCGCTTACCTACTCCGCTTGCCTGCGTAATATACGCACTATCACCATTTGCAATAGCGTTACGGACTTGCTCACTATCACCGAGCGAGAGGATCGATAGAGCAGCCTTTGGCCCAACACCCTGCACAGTAATGAGAAGTTCAAATAATTTCTTGGCCGCGAGACTACTAAAACCAAATAGTTCTTGGGATTGTTCGCGAATGTGATGATAGGTATGAAATTTAATATCCTCACCAAGTACCGCCCTATCGAAATCCCCCGAGGCAACCTGCACTTCATAGCCTACCCCAGCGACATCGACAATCACTGCACTGCCAAACTTTTCAGCCACAACTCCAGATACGTGTGCAATCATGTGTCTATTATGACATAGATATACATAAAAATCTGCCAGGCTGTAGTGGCCTGGCAGATAAGGGGCGTGAGGTGCGTTACTTATTTATTTGTCGACGTTGATGAAGTGTCATCTGCGTCGTTGTCTGAACCATGACCATGGTCTCCTCTACCATATCCCAACCCACGTTCGTGGCCAAAGCCTAGTCCTAAATCGCTCGCTTTTAGGTTTTGAGCTTTAAACCATGCCCGTAAAGCATCAATCTTTGTCTTGATTTGAGCTTTCACAGTATCTGACTGTGTGCCAGGTGATCCAGCTGAAGCCATCAATGTGTCAATTTCTGCCTGCGCTGCAACGATATAATCATATTGCGCCTGCGTTATCTTTCCACTTGATAGATCCGCTTTAAGTGCTGCAGTTTGTGAGGCTTTCATAGCAGCTAGGTGATCGGCGCGATCTGCGTCAAACACGGCTTTTACTTGGTCTTTATTAAGATTAAATTTTGCTGCCAGTTTATCAATAAGCGAATTAGTGCTTGTTTCTGAACTGGTTGATGAGCTTGTCGTTGCCGTCAGTGCTGATGCACTCGCTACGCCAGTTATTCCCGCGACGCCAATTGTAGCAACGCCAGCGCCAATAATTAGGCTCTTCTTTAATTTATTCATATAATGTCCTCCGTCTATGTTACCTTTGCAGCGGCCACTACATCATTTAAGTGTAGCAAGCTTGCCTGAAGGAACGCTTGGAGGATTTAACTGAGGCGAGACATTAAAGAATGCGTAATCGCAGCAGCAAGTGCGTCGGCACAATCGTCTGGTTTTGGTACGTCTTTTAGCCCAAGTTGTATACGTACCATTTCCTGCATTTGTTTCTTGTCTGCTTTGCCGTAGCCAGTTAGTGTCTGCTTGATTTGGTTCGGCGTATATTCGGCAATCGGCAATTTTGCTTTACGCCCGACAAGTAGCGCAACGCCGCGGGCCTCAGCAACCGTCATGGCAGTCGTAACATTGTTAGTAAAAAATAGCTTTTCAACTGACATAACTTCGGGCTTGGTCGCTTTAATAATTTCGGTCAGACTATCAAAAATATCCTCGAGTCGCTCGTCATGCGGAGTGTGCGCAGGTGTGGTAATAACCCCAGCATCAACAAGCTTCATTTTATCTTTAATGACATCAATAACACCAAAGCCCATGATGCCTGTACCTGGATCAATACCAATGATTCTCATACCTTCAAGTATAGTTTATTTCTACCAATGAAAGAACGCTCCCAACCTTCGAACCAATTGAAGTAGTTCTTCCCTCCATTCCCAACCTGCATAGAGTAACGCAACTAGACAAACACCCCCAACAGCCAACCACCCAATGAGCCCACTACTACTATCACTGATTGGTTCGACCGCAAAGGCAGCTGTAGGCACACTACTCACCACGTTTCGACAGCGATTTGTGTCTGGATTGCGTTCTTGACCCTCCTTACATGGAGTCGGCTCCGAGTTGCTCGAAGCAACTAGTCGACACCTATTCGTTTCTGGGTTGCGCTCTTGGTTTGGATTACACAGTGTCAGTGTGGCCGCATCTGATGCAATACTCCGACAGCGATTTGTTGTTTCACTCCTATACTGGCCGTCTTGGCAGGGTACTAGGGCTGACCCAACCGTTACTAGCAGTCGACAGCGATTTGTCTCGGGATTACGATACTGGTTTGGAGCACATGGTTGCAAACCAACGACAACTTCTTCGACATTATCCAATATGTCCACTGAGACAATATTACTGCTGCCCGGTGTTGGCTGATTTGTATACTGCCATATACCATTAATCAGGGCCCATGCCATATCATCCGCTGGATTACTATAGGCTGGAGACTCATCAATCAATTGATTATCACTACTAACCAGACTTACTTGACTGGTTGAGTTAACTAACGTGAATGGTATGTCATCATCGGAAAAGCTTATATAGCCATGTGGTTCAACGGTACTACCAGCAGGAAAACTGTAAAACTTAGGTGCATTAATACCAATCTTGAGTTGATAGACGCTGAGGTCAACAAAAGTATCATTGGGATTGTATAGTTCAATAAACTCATTACCGTTGTCGCTACCGGCAGCATTTGCAAGTATTTCGTTAATTTTTATTGGTAAAATACTGAGTAAACATACGCCCTGATCACTCGTATGATAACCCTCAGGAATGGTTATCTGGATGGCTGAAATATTGGGACAATAATCGTGATCGACGCAATTACCGACTGCGTCCAGCTCCTTACCTGTTGGAATTGTCATTTGTAAACCCTCGATATTACTACAAACATCGGGCTGACACAAACCATCCTCATCGTGTTCATATCCGGTTGGTAGGGTGATCTGTAACCCATCAATGTTTGTACATACATCTATTGGCGGTGGCATACAATTATCATCAACGTCCACAGAATATTCAGCAGGGATGCTTGTCTGTATACCTGCAATATTTTTACATAGATCCTGAACTTCGTAGATTGAACCATATGAATAGGTTGATCTCGGTGCGAGTAGTTCAAAATCTAGGCTATTGTTGTCGGTATCCTGCAGAGTACTTACAAGTGGAATTACTTTTCGAGACAATACTTTTTCGACTGGAGCTGTCGGCGTAAACAATGTTTCGGGCGAAGCAGCGGTCGTTCCCCAGCCGACTTTATCAATCTCGATATTGTTATTATCGAGCAACCTCACATGTCCTGCAGTCCCGGACAGCGTTGCTGCAAATTTGAGATCACTTCCCAAACTAGGAATATTAGTTGCAAGGATCGTCGAAATTGCGAATGCATATGTATGAGTTGGTAAATATAGATGCAAACTGTCATTTTCGGGCACAAAACAGCCAAGTTTACTCCCGATTTGTGTCGAGCTCGCACTAGCATAGTAAAGACACCAGTTGGTAACCTCAGTGTCAGTTGACGCATTGTTATAGACTTCGATAAATTCATTAGAAGCAGATACCGCATTACCAAGTTGTATTTGACTTAGAACCAATGACGAACTGACGGCCGAAGCATTTTTAACACTTAATCCGCATAATACGGACGAGACTATAAGCATTGCCACCACAATACGCTTATGCATATCAAAATAATATACAAATTCTCAGCTAAATTCAAGAATTATATAGACTTATATTTCAGCAGTGATGTCAGCATTTGTATGTACACCGACAACATCATCAAGATCGTCGAGTGCATCTAGTACCTTAAGAACACGTGCGGCAACTTCTGGATCATCAATAACAACAGAGTTATTTGGAATGTATTGAAGATCTGCTTCAAGAACATTAAGACCGGAATCGATAATAGCTTGACGTACTTTGGCTAAGTCCTTTAGCTCAGTGTAGACAATAATTTCGCCGTCTTCTTCAACTGCATCTTCGGCACCTGCATCAAGGATTGTAAGTAATGCATCTTCGCTATCGTCCATGTTAGGGGCCGCAACTCGAATCACACCCTTACGACTAAACTGGAATGTTACGCTGCCGGCATCGGCAACACGTCCACCATTTTTTGTCAGTGCAGATCGAACTTCAGGAAAGGTTCGATTCTTGTTGTCTGTTGCTGTTTCAATAATAATGCCGACACCGCCCGGGCCCATACCTTCATATGTTGTTTCTTCAAGAACTGCGGCATTTTTATCGGCAACGCGATCAATCGCACGTTGAATATTAGCTGCCGGCATATTAGCTTGCTTAGCTTTTTCAATCGCCATCGCAAGCGATGAGTTCATTGAAGGGTCAGTACCACCACGAGCAGCAATAGCAATTAAGTTACCTATTTGTGTAAAAACGGCACCACGCTTTGCGTCTTTCGCACCTTTTTCACGCTTAATCGTTGACCACTTGCTGTGTCCTGACATACCTTTATCTCCAGATAATTATCGTATTGTCTTTTATTATAACAGATAAAGATGCCGTTTCGTTAGTCGATCAGTCCCATTAAACTTAATTTTAGCTGAGCAGAGGACGGACCTCTGCTCAGCTAATTCTCAGATTTGAATGTCGTGGTAAGATTAAATTATGAAGAAACTGCTTATTGCTATTGGCGTGCTCGTGTTCGTGATTGTAGCAAACTACTCGACGACCTATGCATCAGATACAGAGCAAGTCAGTAAGTTTGATAGTCAGATTACTATCGCTCAAAGTGATGATGTAACCGTCAAGGAAACAATCGTATACGACTTCGCGTCTAATATGCACCATGGAATCTACCGCGATATACCAATTGATTATCACGATGGTAATACTAACTACTACGTTAACTTCAAACTTGATAGTGTTACTGATGAAAATGGTAATTCAATCCAAACACAACTATCCACTGATAGTGGCAACAAGCGTATCAAGATTGGCGACCCAAATACGACAATCACCGGCGTCCATACATATGTTATTAGCTATGAGCTCAAGCCGCTTATTATTCAAAAAGACGGCAAGCCTTTTCTAAACCTGGACGTTGTAGGATCTGGTTGGACAGTACCGATTTATAATATTTCTGCCAAAGTTACACTGGAAAATGGTGCGCAGCTTAGTGATGTTTCATGGTACGGTGCTACTAATCAAAGTACAACCCCGGGTGAATTAACAGTTGACTACGTCGCACCTTATCAAGGTGTTACAATTAACGCAACCTTGCCAAATGGCTACATCACATACTTCCTACAGCCCAATAAAATGCGAACTGAAGATCTACTCGCGGCAATTGGAAGTGCTGCGATTGGTATTCTCATAGCTTTGCTCATCCTCGGAGTTGCCATCATATTCATAGTTCGTGGAGTTCGTACTCATAGGCGCAAGAAACGCCAGATTGTCGTCGCCCAGTACGAACCGCCCAAAGGCTTAACACCTGCTCATATTGGTCTACTTGAAGACGACATTGCAGATAATCGCGAGGTTACGGCAACCGTTATTAATTGGGCGGTTAAGGGGTACATTAAAATTGTCTACCTACCCAAGAAAGGTCTTTTTGGATCAACTGATTACCAACTTGTGCTTCTAAAAAGTGGCGACGATCTACCAGCTGCAGAATATACACTGCTCAGTTCGTTCTTCGGCACTGATCAAAAGGTCAAACTTTCCCAATTAGATAAAGGCACTATGGCGAGTGAAGTATCAATCTTCAAAGCATCAATTAGATCCGACTTAACAAAGCTTGGCTACTATCAAAATGCTGGTGATATCTTTATGCGTGGCACCTTGACCGACGAGGGCGCCAAGCAGTGGGCGCAAGTCGACGGTTTCAAATTATATCTGAGTGTCGTCGAAAAAGATCGACTTGAGTTCAGCGATGCTCCTGACAAAACTCCCGAGCGTTTCAACGCCTTACTCCCCTACGCGATTGCACTTGGTGTTGAAAAACAGTGGGCAAAGAAGTTTGATGGTATTGATCTAACGCAGTCGACGAACTGGTATACCGGCAACTTGGTTGCGTTCTCAGCGATTTCACTTGCCTCAGATCTTGGTAGTAGTTTTGCTAGTGTGATGTCGAGCAATAGTAGCGTTAGCTCTGGCGGAGGAGTTGGTGGCGGTGGCTTTGGTGGTGGTGGCGGCGGTAGTTGGTAAAGCTACATCATTCGATAATATTCGCATTCTTTAGATCATATTTAGTGATTCGCCACAAAACAATACACACGCTTGTTAATCCAAGATAACATAGCCCAACCGCCCAACTCGGCAATGTTATAGACGTAACGGCCCATGGAACATGCGACAGATATTGGGCAGTACCTGTCATATATGTTAAAAGCCACGTCGCAGGCAGACCAATAATAGTCGCAAGACTTGGAATCACGAGTGTTCCAAGTCCTGCAATAAATGTCAGTAGCATCGCGAGTGGTACCAGTGGTAGCACCATAAGATTGGCAATAACCGCGACGTTCGATAACTGTCCAAAGCTGCTTACGAGAACTGGCGCCGTTGCCACTGTAGCTGATATAGTCTCACCTAAAATTTGACGAATAAAACCTGGCTTTTTCTGACCAAAGAAGAATCGCTGTAGTAGCGGTGCCAGAATCATAACGCCAGCAAACGCAGCAAATGAAAGCTGCCATCCCAAATCACCCCATATATAACTCGGATTGATAACGACTGTTATTGCGGCCGCGAATGATAATAAGACGAGCGGGTGAAAACGTCTGCCATAATACCATGCCCCGAGGCTGAGTCCGGCAACAAGTCCCGCTCGAGACATACTCGGGCTGAGTCCGGTTATCGCAATGAAACCTACGATCATGGTGCTTGCCGATAGCGCTGCTAAATACTTAGAAACTTTCTCAAATAACCGACGGGCTAACCTCACCAGAATTGTGAGGTTGTATCCACTTGCCACGACCACATGAGTAAGGCCGGCAATTTGTAATGCTTCAGCAAGATCTGCTGGTAAGGCCCGCTTTTGTCCAACTAAGTAACCAATACCCAGGCTCGACTGTGGACTCGGGATCGCCTGACGAACACTATCAGCAAACCAGTCCCTTACCCGTAGCGCAATATCTCCAGGCTGCGGACGAATATCCGACTGCAGATGTGCTTGGTACATTGTACCGACAAAGCCTCCGAAGCCTTCGCTAATTTTACCTGTGAGCGTAATTCGGTCGCTACGTTTAATATCAGTATCCGTTTTTGCACTAATCCATAATGATCCCGCTAACATATTATTTTTAATTTTTATCGTATCTAGACGAATCACTAGATTACCAGAGGTATCGGTGTCAACATCTTCACGGACGTTGCCAGTAACTGTTATTGTTTTTCCGTAGTATTGTTTGACGGTAAGTAGTTCAATACTTTGCACTGAACCTCGCCACAAGCCAACCAAGACACCAGCCACAACTAGTGGCGCAATTAAGAAGAGATTACGACGCCAAAGTGTCAATACAACAATTGCTGTAGCAGCTGCTAGCCAGATCCCTGATGCAAAAAACGAAGGTGCAACGTATCGAGACAGAAAGACACCGACTAAAATCGCCATACACAGAATGCTAATCAACCAAGACACATGAAGTCGACGTCGAATCACCCACCATTTCATGGCTGTAGTATAGCAAATACTGAGAATCAGCTGTGAAATAATTGTAATAAAAAATACCCACATTGAGTGAGTACTTTTTATTGGAGGGACCAGTGGGGCTTGAACCCACGACACCCTGCTTAAAAGGCAGGTGCTCTAACCAGCTGAGCTATGGTCCCATATGAATTGTAAATGTGTAGGAAAAATCCACTGCCCAAATCATTGCTTCATTGGTTAGAGCTGCTTATTATTATCGGGTCGCACTAAAGCGCTCCGGCAGCTGAGCTATGGTCCCAATAGAAAATTGGTAGCGCATAAACGCTCTCAAAAATATACCACTTATAGAGGTGGGCGTCAACGTTTAGACTTACGGTCTAATAGTGGCGCAGCCGGTTTTGTGAAAAACAAATCGATGACCGCAATTACCAAACCGATACTAATAATCACTTCCTTGTACTTCACCAGCTGAGCGTAGATATTCGCGCCGATACCACTAAGTGGCAGTCCAAAACCAAGAGGTGTTACGAGAAATGCAAGAGCCAGTAACGTAAATAATAACGCGCCAACAATGCGTCCGAGCAAGCTTTTATAGGTGTAGCCATGAAATAACAGTACAATCGCTGGTAGCAGTACGATCAGACCAAGAGTAATTGAAGTCGTCAGTGGTCCAGGTGGTATAACGCCGATTGTACCGACGACTAGCCCTGCGTCAAAACTCCAAATACCGCTCAGTATTGATCCGGCCGCAAGTGCGAGGCCGAGTAATCCGAACCGGCGTCTAGTGATAAAAGCTGAGACAAATAAGACAACTGCAAGTCCTGCGAAGACAAATACGACATTCATAAGTATTATTATAGCAGGATCTGGTAGTTGAGACTTAGGCTGACTTGACGGTCTTACGAGTTGGAACGGTAACGTTGATACGAATCGCCTGTTCGAGTCGTCGAATATCAGCGAGTAATCGTGAACGATCTTTATTGAAAAGAACAATCGTAAAGACTGGCGAATCACCATTTCGGGCGAAATCACACATGTCCCCAACTTTTTTGATCACATCAATTCGCTTGAATGATTCAAGTTTTCGAACTTTGTTAATACCATCAATGCTGCTCAGCTTCCCTTTTCGACGTGCATAGAACTGCATAACAGATGTATAACCTTTAACTTTCTTCGAGATAATTGGCTTTTTAGGAATACGAATCAGGATATCGTTAAGCGAATGGTCGATGCCGTACGACAACTCATACATTTCATGGCGGAATCCGCCAATGCGTGGGCCAAGCTCGATTACTTTCCAGCCGTCTTCGGTCTTCATCAGTTCGATATGGCAAGTTGTACTGCGCATACCGAGTGCTTCGATTGCCTTTTCTGCTGCTTTTTTGGCGTCTTCAATTTTGTGCGCCTTTAGGTTAACTGGTGTAATACGCATGTAACCAAAGAAGTCTTCGTATCCAACCGCACGTCCAGTTCGAACGTGGACGAGTGGCGTGTAATAAATGACACCACGCTGGTTGACGTAGGCATCAATCGAATACATAACGCCTTCCATAAATTCCTCAACAAGAATTTGTGGCTCACCACGACCCTTTCGCTCTTTGTAGATCCGATTAATCTTTTGCACGGTATTCTTCAGATTTGCCTCTAATTCTTCGCGGTGGTAACAAATTGTTACCAGTAAACTCGCGGCAAGTCCTGATGGCTTGATCATTAATGGAAAACCAACCGTGCGCTCGATACGATCAAGTGTTTCTTTATTAGCATCGTGCACAACGGCAAACTTAGGCGAAATCGACTTGTCGTAGTTACGAAGTAACTGACGCATTTTTACTTTGTCAGTAGTCCAATCAAGCGATAACTCGGATGGCGTGTTGATATATGGAACGTGTGGAATAACCTTTTTAAAGAGTGGGATATTTTTCTCTGCTCTACAGGTTACAGCGAGAAAGCGCTCTTTGTATGGAGCGAGAGTCTGCTGAAGCTTTTGAGTTGAAGAGAAATCAGCATAAAGGACAACAGTTTTATTGTCCGCTGCTGCTGGTCGCTTTTTGTCCGAATCAGCTATATCGAGTATCACGCAGGCAGTAATTTGTTTATCAAGAAGTTTTTCAAGTTTCTTGACTGCATCTCGCTGTACGCTAAGGTAAGACCCTGTGAACAGGACCATATCGCGATTTTTTGCTTCATCAAATTCTGACATACTCTTAATATAGCCCTTATGCTTATAATAACAACCAAAAATACGTTGTCATTTAGTAACTTCAGCATATTAGCACTTTTTGCCTATTTAGTCAAGAGTTAACAGATGAGAATTTTGTGTTTTAAAGTGTCGCAAGATGGTCAATGAAGGCCTTCGTGGCGCCACGATTGCCCCTACCATGTGTTGGCGTATCGTGCATTGACAGTAATGGCGCCTTGTTAACTTCAGTGATTGCGGGACTTAATTCTTCCCTTTTCATCGTCGACGTTGGAACCTGTGAGATCATAAAATCTACACCTGCTACAACCAGTTCACAGGCCCGAGCTGCCAGTTCTGCTTCTTTGATCAGCCACTCTGGGATATCATCTGTAACATCAACTGTTTCACCGCCTGCCCCGTAATTCGCCACTCCAGCGACCTGAACTTCCACACCATCAGCAATTACTTCATTCATTTTGTCTTTTAGATACAAGTGAGCTTTATCCATATCGATTGTTGTTAATTCTGCCCTATAGGCTATGCCACGACGGGCGGTGTCATTCTCTCGTTCGATCAACTGTTTGAGAGTGTGTTGGCCATCACCATACACCCTGGCTGGGATACGCCAAATTGCACCAATAAACTTGTAGTCAATGTAGAGCATGCGAAGATCGCAGATGATTTCGTGGTCGTATTGCTCCTGCACAATAACATCTTTGCTTTGTTTGGTTACATTCCTGGCAACTTTTAGCGCTTTGCGTAGCGACGCCTCATCACGTACGTCGACCGTAATCCCCTGACCATGTGAGCCATCAACTGGCTTGACGACAACTTTACCCTTTTTGACCATAAACTCTTTTGCCTGTTCGAGGTCATTGTCATCTCTTACTGTCACAAGATCAAGTAACGGTAAATCTTCGTTTTCAAGTAATTCGTAGGTCAGCAACTTGTCGTTACTTGCTTTGGCGGCTGCATAACTTGTCGCAGGTGAAACTGAGCCAAAAACGTGCATACGCTTGCCGTCATCGCGCGTAATAATACGATGTGAATTGTTTGATCGGAATACTTCAATATGCCAGCCTCGCTTAACTATTTCTTCTCGAATAGTTTTTAGCGACTGGCTAAGAGTATCGACGTCCAGCGTCATTAAATCAATCAAAAAATAGCTCCTAACGTAAGTTTGCGGTTGTATATTTAGTATAGCAATTTAAAGAGTTATTAGCCAGACTTACCTCTGTTAGGAGCCGTCCTTAAAGACTAGCGAAATACGTATCGAGTCGTTTGATTTTTTCGCCCACGTAGCTACCGGTTGCAAGCTGGGGCATATTATTGATTTCCAGTAGATAGAATTTTGACGTTCCCGTATGTCGAATCATATCAACGCCTGTGATCTCACGGTGCATTAACTTAGCTAGCTTAATTGATTGATCAATAACATCTTGAGGCAAAATCGAATCATCAGTAAGTTCTGCCTTGCCACCTTTTGACGTGTTATTTAGATGAGACTCGGTAACAGACTGACGATGAATTACCGCTGTTACCTGGTCGCCCATAACGACAATTCTATAATCACCTTCGTTCGGGATGAACTCTTGTACTACGAACCAGGGGCTAACACTTTTTTGCATCGTGTTTGCATATTTGCGCGCGTCAGCTTCATTCTCTACAAGGTAATTGTCATTACCCCTACTAGCCTGCACGCCCTTCATAATGACTGGATAACCAGACTGCCAGCGATTGCTAATTGCACCTGACAAGACTTCTGGCGACATACTAAACAAGAAAGGCGTAATAGATATACCATTGAGTGCGGCAACAACATACTGACTAAGTTTTGATTTAGAGCGAGTGTGTAGTGCTTCACTGTTTAGCACTTTTACGCCCCTATGTTCCAGATACATTGAAAGACTAAGCACTATGTCTTCGGTCATGCGTAGCTGAAACCACCCAATCAAAAATACTGCGTCAAATGATGCAATATCAACGTCAGTATTACCGAGCATTACTTTTAGTGCATTGCCGTCATACCAAAACAATAAGTTTTCGTATTCATCGACGGTATATTCACAGTCTGTATCGACACCTGCTAGGGCGCTCAAGTAATTTTGTTTGTTATCGTAGGATTCGCGGTCATCAAGACGACTCAGGATTAGGACTTTTTTCATATGTGTTAGTATACCAATCTCACAATACTTTACCAACTTGCAATTTTATACAAAATATGCTAATATAATAGTATGAACATTGTTGCAATTGGCGGCGGCGATCGCAAGCCAGCAATCAAAAAAGGCCTTGAGCTCGCAGGCGATCCATCACGAGTACTAATAATCCCAACGGCAGCCTCAACCGAACGCTCTTACACCAGAAAAGTTAGTGATACTATGAAGCTTTTTGGCGAACTAGGTATTAATGCCGACTTACTTCATGACTTCGGTGAAGATCCTTCTACGACGCGAGTTCAGCACGAACTTGGACGTGCAAGTCTCATCTTTACGATTGGAGGCAATACACCTTACATGATACAGAAAATGACCGAGCATGGAACAAATAACCTTCTTAAAAAAGCAATAGAAAACGGAGTCGTCCATGTCGGAAGTAGCGCTGGAGCACTTTTGCCTTTTAGTCTCGCTCATAGCAATGTGGCAGCTAGACCGGCTGAAGTTCAATGGGACTACGAATATTTAGCACCTGGAGTTGATGCTATATACGGTGTTGCAACAGCTCACGCTGATCAACATGATCCTATCCCTGGCGGTCTCAGACCAGACAGTCGATTAGAAGCTTTACTTAATACTTTTCCTGAGGATATTAATAGAGGATTCGCAATTGATAACAATGCAGCTGCTATATTTGGTAATGACCCAGAAATTGTCCGTGCACGACCAAATGCCAATGTACGTGTTCTAACGAGAAACTCACACGATAGTTTGGACCAACGTATCGCTGAGCTAACTGACCTAACTACTTCTTAGAGTCAAACTGCTCCAGGATTTCTTTTTGTTTCCTAGATAATTTAGTTGGCGTATCAACAATAATACTAACAATATGAGGGCCACGCTTGTCGCTATTAACGTGCGGCACGCCGTGGTTTGAAAGTTTAAAGTCAGTCCCTGATTGTGTACCTGCTGGAACTTTCATGCGAATGTCGCCATCAACTGTATCGACATCTATCTCTGTACCGAGTGCGGCATCAATCATACTAATGTGAGCTTCCGACAGAATGATATCGCCCTCACGCGTGAAGTGTTTGTGTGCCTTAACACGGATATTTACATATAGATCACCCTTCTCGCCATTACCGATGGCTTCCCCACTACCAGTTACTCGAATCGTCGCACCGTCGTCGATACCTGCAGGGACTTTCAGGTTGATCGTGCGCTTACGACGCTGTGTACCCTTGCCATGACAGACAGTACAGACTTTTTCTGGCACCTTACCGCGTCCGCTACAAGTTTCACAGACAACGTTTTGTTGAATCTGACCAAAGATAGTATTCATCACGCGATTAACTTGGCCTGCACCTTTACAGGTCGGGCAAGTTTTCATCTCATAACCAGGTTCGACCGTTGTGCCATGACAATGCTCACACTCGTCGTCCATATCAAGCTCAATCTTCTCTTCAACGCCAAAGATTGCCTCCTCAAATGTCAGCTGAATACTGACCTCAACATCGCGACCCCGCTGTGGTGCTTGTCGCCTCGAGCCACCACCAAAGAACTGGCCGAAAATATCACCGAGGCCTTCACCAAAGTCAAACTGTACATTTTGACCACCAAAGCCACCAAATCCTTCAAATGGGTTGCCGCCAGCTCCACCAGATCCGCTACTTGATGATCCACCGACACCAGCGTGACCGAATTGATCGTAGCGTTGACGTTTTTGACTATCTTTTAGTACTTCGTAGGCTTCTGATGCTTCCTTGAACTTAGCCTCATCACCGCCTTCTTTATCTGGGTGATATTTAACAGCAGCTTTGCGGTAAGCTTTCTTGATTTCGTCGGCAGAGGCGCCTTTGGCAATGCCAAGTACTTCATAGTAATCACGTTTATTCATCTGTTACTAGTATATTAAATTAGCAGTCAAGACGCAAGAGTGCTAATTTACTACTTTCATAGAGCTTATGGTTAAAAAATATAGTTGACTTATAGTCTATTGAGTACTATGATATACGCAATCACATTTAATCTTGGCCTGAGAAGCCTGGGAGATATGAATTATGCGAGTAAAAATTCTTATAGCAACCTTTATGTTGTTTGTCCTTGCTGGTCTGACGACTTTTGCACATACAAACAGTGTCAGTGCACATCAGGACAATAATCCAAAAATCACAATTTGTCACCGAACAGATTCTGTCACAAACCCATATGACAGCATCTCAGTTGACGTAAGTGCAGCTGACGGCGGTAACGACCACGGTGATCACTATAGCGAACACCAAGGCCCACTAGCCTCAAGCCAAACCTATGCACAAACCCTTAAGAATGCACATCAGGACTGGGGAGACATTATTCCACCAGTTCCAGGACACCACAACGGCCTTAACTGGACCACGCTTGGCCAGGCAATGTACAACAATGACTGTAACTATGTTACTCAGGTTGAGCCAACTGCTCCTACGTTTGTGGATCCAACTTGCGACAGTGATGGCAGCTACACTATCCCTACCAAGACAGGTGTTGTATACAAGATTAATGGCAACTCAAACCCTACACCCGCTGGTACATACACTGCAACAAATGGTCAAACAGTTACAATCAACGCATATGCAACTAATTCTGGCTACCTACTAACAGGCACAGTTACCTGGACACACACATTTGCAATTAAAGGTGAATGTACAACCGAAGTCTCAACAGTTGATGTAACCTTCGTGGACCCAACTTGTGACACTAGCGGCAGCTACACTATCCCTACAAAGACTGGCGTTGTATACAAGATTAACGGCAACATTGTAACCGCGGGTACATACAAAGTAGAACCAGGTGATTCAGTTACCGTCAATGCCTTCCCTGCAAGCTCTGCCTACACATTAACCGGTACAACAACATGGAGCCACGACTTTACAACTCCAGAAGACTGTAACACGAACGAAACAGTTGCCAATATTCACTACGGTGTTGCATGTAGCGACAAGGGTGCCGTCGTAACACTCACAAACGATGGTACTGCAGCTGGCGACGCTACTGTTAACGGCGAAGTAATCACCGTTGGTATTGGTGCAACTGTAACACGAACGTTCGACACAACTGATAGCGGCCTAAAGATTTCTATCGTCATCAACGACCAAACGGTATACGACCAGGTTGTAACTTGTGATACTGGTAGTGTACTTGGTGCATCAACAGATCAACCAATCACTAAATTGCCCTACACAAGTGGTGATACAACCCTTCCTGTTCTCGCCATTGTTGGCGTCGCTGTTGCCGCAATCGGACTTGCTAGCATCACTGCTCGCACAGTTCTAAGTCGTCGATAACACATCACGAAAAGTGAGCACATGAGTGCAATAACAAAAACTTTTTCAAAGATACCTCTCCTAATACGAGTGGTATCTTTGTATATTGTCATCGGCGTAATTAGCTGGAGCAGTCTGCAGATTCAACAGCTCTTTGCGGTTGCCCCTGCACCAATTATTCATCACGCACCAATCAAACCCAAGGTGCTCAGTCAACAGATTATCAGTGGCGAACCAGTAAGTTTTGTTATTGATCGTTTACACATCAACTTGCCTGTTAAGGATGGTACCTACGATCCAAAAACCGGTGAATGGACACTGTCGACTGACGCCGTATACTTCGCAACCATCACATCACAACCAAACGATAATCGAGGTAACACATTTATTTATGGTCATAACCAAGACAAAGTTATTGCACGTATGAAAGATATTCAGCCGGGGGATACTGTTGTGATTACGACCAGTAATGGCCATGTCTTTACCTATGCATATACCCATGATTCAATTGTTGCTCCTGACTTTACCGATGCCCTCAAACAAGACTCTGACACACCGCAGTTAACGGTCATGACATGTGAAGGTGTGTGGAGTAACGCGCGTCGAATGATGTATTTCGACCTGATTGGAGTTGTTTAGTATGGAGCTTACCATAACACTGTCCCCTACGATTATTGCCGCATTATGCTTACTTGGTATAGCTATTGTGCTACGACTAGTGAGTGATGCTAAAGACATCAAAAGCACTGCACGGTTAAATCAGCATCTACGCGAACTGGGTAAAAAGAAGACGAAAAAAATGATTGGTGTTGTTATTGAGCTGCGTAAAAAAGCTGATACGATCGTGCCTCTTTTGGACGAGATATACGTCCAGGGCTACTCACAGCAAGAAGTACTCATACTGGTTCACCACACCGCCGGCAAAAACGCTGCATCCGTTTTGCGACAGTACAAGACTAGCCACAAGATAAAAAATTTCCATGTCGTCACGATGCGTGCCAAAATGACAGTAGTTGATCTAATAAAGAAGTATAGTCGCGCGACACTCGTTACCATACTTACGCCAGAACAGCATATTTCAAAACAATTTTTTGATACTATTGCACTCGATTACTCGCCTGAAATGCCAGATAGAATAATCCTGGGTCGTCGCATTATTTTGAATAAAACTATCCGTAGCGCATTCGAAGCGCAGATAATGATGTGGCGTCAAATGATCCTAAAACGTAAAAAACCAACGGTATCACAAGCGCTTTCTAGCGGTATCGTCTACAAGCGTTCGTCGCTCTTATCGACGCGTAGTTCTGGTGCAATTATTTACAGCTCTGGTGTTTCAATTGCCGAGGCTCCATCAATAAAGAAGATTTTTCGGCGACAGGCTGTATCATATGCCAGTCTGTTTCGACGCAGTGTTGGACTTACTCTAACAGTGCTTATTTTTGCTGGTCTCGGGTATGTTTTTGTAGCTGCAGCGCCTCAAGAGATACTCGTACTAGCCGCGTCGATCATTGTCGCATATCTTCTTATTTATATTGGAATGCTCTCAAAGCAAGCTGACTATTCATTCGTAGACAGACTAAACCTTACACTGCTAGCGCCGATTTTTCTGATCGTGTATACACTGCTCTATCTTGCTGGTGTACTCTTGGCGCTATTTACGTTACCGCACCTAGCTGTTCGTCGTATTAGAAAATAAGCCCAACAATCACGACAAGCACGATAGCGGAAATTAGTATATATTCGAGTAACGTATCCCGGGTGAGCTCGTTTTTCTTAGTATGTATAATGCCATTGCCGATGATGTATAGCAACAAAAAGCCGGCTGCCGCAGCAAATACAATATTGCGCACAAAAATAACGACAAGGACAAATATGGCCGCAAGAATGATGCTGTACAGTGTGTGAAATTTTAGCGATGCAATATGCTTTTTTTTCATAATATTGTACCTACTCCGCTAAGAAGTGTTAGCACCAAAACTGTACTTAGTACAGCAATTTGACCGATTGGATGAGCACGAAGCCAAATGTGACGTATACCACGTCTTTGAGCACGCCAAATTAGCGTATGCTTCATAATAAATAGTAATATCAACGCTAAAAGCAACAAGATTGATGCTTTCTGACCCCAGTTAAGTGTCGTATATGCACGGACAGGAGCAGATGTTGCAATCCCCTGAACAAGTCCATTAATATCGCTGCTCGCAGCCTCTTCGACCGGCGGCGTCGTTGTCACTTGAGTAGTTGTTGTTGTTGTGGGCGACGGCGCTGAATTTGTCTGTGCTGGCTCTTGGGTGGTTGGGGTCGGAGTTGGCGAAGGGGTTGGTGTCGTCGCAGGGGCAGGGGTCGAGACCGTCGGTGTAGCCGTCGGCGACGGACTAGTTACTGCCTTCGGACTTGTTGGGGCTGCTGCTGGAGCAGTTTGTACTGGCGTCGCTCTTACACCGTACATTGCAACAACCAGTGTTGTCTCTGACCCAAGTAATACACCATTTACGACTGCGTAACCTGCGTCTTGGTAGTTCGTATTTAGAATGTTAGCTCTGTGCTCCGAGGAGGCCATCCAGGCGTTAACTACACCGGCAGATGTATTAAAATCTTTAGCTAAGTTCTCGCCCGCAGAGCCGTAATTATACCCAGCACCATAGATAAAAGACCATGGAGTCAGACCGTCTGGCGCAATATGTGCCCAATAATCGTCTGCAAACATATCGGCCGCTTTTGCCTGGGCAGCGCTTACCAGTTGACTGTCCAGGTTAAGTGCCGGAAGTCCATTATCAACTCTCTGTTGATTGGATAATGCGTTAATGTCTCCAACTGATACATCGGTCGCGTAGCCTAGCACTTGAGCTTGTTTTGCCGATGTTACATTGTACAAAAATGGGATTGTGACAAAAATCGCCAGAAAAACCATCAGTCCGACAGGGCGCAGTGCTATCGGGTGAAATCTGTTCTTTTTATTTGGTATAAACCAATGGTGTATGGTCATTTTTGTTTTTTCTTGTCACTAATTTGACTATACTACCAATATATCACGAAAACATAAGTTAATATATAAAATAGAGTCGCATATGCGACTCTATTTTATTGTAACGAGGTGGGTTATTTTTCGTCTTCTTTGTCGTCGACAACTTCACCTTCAACAGGTTCGTCGTCTTTCTTTTCAGCGTCCTCTGAGGCAGGTGCTTCCTCTTTCGATGCGGCTTCATACATCTTTGCACCGATAGGCATGATTGTGTCTGTGAGTGTCTTAGCTGCAGCCTCAAGCTCATCTTTGTCATCGCTTGTTTGGTGCTTCTTCGCTTCCTCGACAGCATCGGTGATGATCTTCTTGTCCTCATCAGAGATCTTATCCTTGAACTCGTCTGGCATCTTTTCTGCTTGGTAGATAGCACTCTCTAGAGTGTTACGTGCGTCGATTGCAGCGCGTTTTTTCTTGTCATCATCTGCATGCTCTTCAGCATCTTTGGCTGCCTTTTCGATGTCTTCCTTAGATAGGTTACCACTGTTAGAGATCGTAATTGATTGTTCTTTACCAGTTCCCTTGTCCTTAGCGGTAACGTTAAGAATTCCGTTAGCGTCGATGTTAAACGTAACTTCGATCTGAGGGATTCCACGAGGTGCAGGGGCGATACCGTCGAGTGTAAAGCGGCCGAGTGATTTGTTGTCAGCTGCAAGCTCACGCTCGCCTTGGGTTACATGAATTTCAACCTGTGGTTGGTTATCGGCAGCGGTACTAAATGTCTCAGACTTAGAAGTCGGAACAGTAGTATTACGCTCGATAAGCTTGGTTGCAACACCGCCCATGGTTTCGATACCAAGAGACAGTGGGGTTACATCAAGTAGCAGAACATCCTTAACATCACCAGCCAATACTCCACCCTGAATTGCTGCACCAATGGCAACAACTTCGTCTGGGTTTACACCCTTGAGTGGGTCTTTACCGAAAATTTCCTTAACCTTCTCGACAACTGCTGGCATACGAGTCATACCACCAACCAGCACGATTTCGTCGATCTCGCTTGGTTTTAGCTTCGCATCCTTAAGGGCTTTTTCGACAGGACCAGTTACACCATCAATGAGGTCTTTAACGAGTTCCTCTAATTTAGAACGAGTTAGTTTGTACTCAAAGTGCTTTGGGCCCTCAGCATCTGCTGTTAGGAACGGTAGGTTAATTTCAGTCTCAGCAGTTGAGGAAAGCTCTTTCTTTGCCTTTTCAGCTTCGTCCTTTAGACGCTGCATAGCGGCCTTATCAGACTTCAAATCAATACCTTGTTCGTTCTTAAAGACGTCGAGGAAGTGATTTACGATACGGTTGTCGAAGTCCTCACCACCAAGGTGTGTATCACCGTTGGTTGATTTAACTTCAAAGACACCATCACCAAGTTCGAGAATTGAAACGTCGAATGTTCCACCACCAAGGTCGAATACAGCGATTTTTTCGTCTTTTTTGCTGTCGAGTCCGTAGGCAAGTGCAGCAGCAGTAGGTTCGTTAATAATACGCTTAACTTCTAGACCGGCAATTTTACCAGCGTCTTTAGTTGCCTGTCTCTGCGAGTCATCGAAGTACGCAGGAACCGTAATAACGGCTTCTGTGACTTTCTCGCCGAGAAAAGCTTCGGCATCTGCCTTTAACTTTGAAAGAATCATGGCTGATACTTCCTCTGGTGAGTAGTCCTTGTCGCCCATCTTTACCGCAACGCCATCGCCCTTTTTGACGATTTCGTACGGCATGATGTCGAGGTCTTTCTGGACCTCTTTATCGCCAAACTTACGACCAATCAAACGCTTTACACCATAAATAGTGTTCTTGGCGTTGGTAACACGTTGACGCTGAGCAACTTGCCCGACCAAACGTTCACCCGATTTGTTGATTGCGACAACACTTGGTGTTGTACGGTTACCTTCAGCATTTGCGATCACTTCAGGCTTACCTGCGACCATGTACGCCACGGCACTGTTAGTTGTACCGAGGTCGATTCCAATAATTTTACCCATATTTATATCTCCTATTTTATTAATCTAAGTATGCATCTTCTAATTACAATCTTAGCACTCTACATCTTAGATTGCCAAGTATTCTCATTATACATAAGTTGGCACTCTCATGTCAAGAGTGCCAACTTATAAAATAACCCTTCAAAATGCTTGATTTTATATATTAACAGGACTATTATCGATTGCGGTCTTAGAGACAAACACGTTTCAGCCAAAAAGTACGGAGAGGAGCCACGGTTCTCTGTGGTTATTAACGCATTAAAACTGGAAGAAATAGCGAGGGGTATTCCCGTCGACCAGCAGATCACCGATGCAAACAGAGGTGAACGTGTCGATGAAGTGAAGATGGCGCCAGAGTCAACTCCTGTTGACCTTACATCGCTGATTCAGTCGAAACTGGATCAAGATGTCAGGATGGCAGAGCGACTGTCGCGGTGTGCGTGCAGGATCAAGTGCGAGGTGTCTCACCAGAACACTTGGTGCTTCGTGATTACGCGTGAAGGCCTCCACTACATCAACAAGCGCTCGTCGTTAGTCGGTGATTTTCCTAAGGGTTCGGGGAACTACGAGTTGCTGAAGCGCTTCATCGCGAGTCAGCCGTTCGTCGGAGTCTTCCTGACCCTCAGGTGGAATTTCCGTCTTCGCATTCCCGAGCTTTACGTCCGCGTGGGCTAGCCCACAAGATGCACGTGTTAGGCGTGCGGCTTGTGGTGGAGCTCCTCTCCGCCTCAAGCCAAAAATCATCAATTATTGATGGGTTTTGGTTTGAGCGATCTATTGACGTGTAACTTTGACCATTGCGTGGCGAATCACGTGGCCGTTTAGTGTGTAGCCAGCTTGCATTTCCTCAGCAATGACTTCGTGTTCACCAGTTGCCTCTTCATCAAATTGAATCGCTTCATGAAAATCTGGGTTGAACGCGACACCGACACTTGCATCAATACGTTTCAGGTTCAAACTCTCGAGTGATTTATCAAGATTCTTGACAAGTCCTGCGACACTTTGTACCCATGCGTTATCTTTAAGCTCAGCTGGTGTGTAGGCAATTGCACGTTCAATGTTATCGATGACTGGTAGAAGTTTTAGGATTGCACTTGCTTGGCCCGATTCACGTGCTTGTAATTTGTCAGACTCCGCGCGCTTACGAAAGTTCTCAAAATCGGCACGCGTACGCTGTACGTCGCTTGTTAACTCTGCCACCTGCAATTCAAGCTGTTCTTGGATTTTACTTTTTGCCATTACAGTACTTCCTCTAGCATCGCGCCCGCATGACGAACGAGCCGCATTACCTTGGCGTAACTCTGACGAGTTGATCCTAGTACGCCGATGTAACTACGGTCGCTGTATGGTGAGCGGAATCGACTAATAATCAGACTGGCGCCGCTCGATTTGCCGATTGGATTCTCAGCACCAATGTACACATTAAGGGGTTCATTCGGGGCAGCTTCACGAAGCCATGGCTCAAGGTTATCAAGTAATCTTGCTACTTCCTGCGTGTGGTCGCTGGAGGCAAACTCGGGCTGAGAGAATAAATTACCAATACCACTGAGATACAGTTCGTTACCGATCGTCGCGAGGCCAAGGTTATGAGTGAGCTCAACTAAGCTATCGACTGCACTACGAATTGCTCGATCAGCTCCTGTTTGGTTACCAACCCGCGCTTCGATTGCCTTAGTACTGCGATCTGATAGTAGTGTCTGTGGCTCATTTGAGTGCAGTTCATTGAGAGTATTTACGTAAAAACGATAGCCTGCATCGGTCGGCACACGTCCAGCGCTAGTGTGTGGTTGTGCAATCATGCCCATCTCTTCGAGACGTGCCATTTCACTACGAATCGTGGCGCTAGAGACACCAAATAGCTGGGCAAGCATCACACTTCCCACTGGTGCAGCAATCTCTGCATGCTGTTCGATAATCGCGGCCAGTATCTGCATTTGGCGTTCTGTCATAGCAATATTGTAGCTTGATTTGGCACTCAATGTCAATGAGTGCCAAAGTAGTCAAGCTTGTCGATTATTGGCTGCTTCGCTATACTACCTACTACATATGGTTGATCCAAAACAGATTTCCACTATTTCTGACTGGTTAGGTAGCGGCTCGATTAATATCTTCGGTTTGCCCTTTGCCGGCAAGGACGACCAAACGAACCGCCTAGCAAAGTTGTTCAATGGGCCTAAAATTGGTAGTGGTGATATTTTTCGAGCCGGTATCACGCCCGAAATAAAATCCTATTTTGATAAGGGTGCGCTAATGCCTAGTAGCCTCTTTGTTGAAATGGTTCTACCCTACCTTAGCCAACCTTCTCTTCAGGGTAAATCTCTTCTGTTAAGTTCAGTCGGTCGTTGGTACGGTGAGGAAGATGGTGTGATGGAAGTACTCAAAGAGTCCAACCATCCCCTAAAGGCTGTTATCTATTTAGTCGTATCTCGCGAAGATGCATTGATGCGACTAAATAAAAGTAAAGACTTAAAAGATCGTGGCGATCGTGAAGATGATGATGAAAAACTACTCGAAACGAGATTCGAAGAGTTCGAGCAAAAAACCATGCCTGTCATCGATCACTACCGTCAGCTTGGCTTGTTAATTGAAATTGATGCGACTAAGTCTCGCGAACAAGTTCAAAGCGACATTCTGGACCAACTCGAACTGCGTGCCAAACAGCAATAACACCCTTGTAAAATCACCTCCTTTTGCTTATATTAATAGTAGTACGTAGAGAGAAAGAGGGAGTATATGGGAAAAGTTGAGATTATTGCAATTATCGTCCTAGCGATAGTGCTACTTTTTGTTGGAGGCAAGAAGCTTCCAGAGTTTGCACGAGGACTCGGTAAGACACGTAGCGAATTCAAAAAAGCTATGAACGGCGAGTACGACGACAAGGATGAAGTCGCCGAAAAAACAGTCAAGAAGACGACTAAAAAATCTTAATCTAAGGGGTGGCAGTGGCAAAATCAGTACACAATTCGCATCACGCGACTAAACTGGTTGATCATATCCGCGAATTACGCAGACGGCTGTTAGTATCCGTATTCGCGCTTGTTGTAGCAGGCGTGGTGGTGTATGCATTTTACGAACCACTACTTAATTTCCTGCGCTCACCGCTTGGCGCACCCCTCTTTTATAGTTCTCCATCGGGAAGTTTCTCTTTCGTCATGAAGATTTGTTTTATGGGTGCGCTTGCGATTGCGATCCCGGTTATTATCTTTAACCTTATCATGTTTATTCGCCCAGCTTTCTCGCAGCCTGTACCGATAAGGCGCGTTGTTGCCACATCATTTATGTCGGCAATTCTCGCATTTGCTGGAGCAGCATTTGGCTTTTACTACATCATCCCAGGAGCGCTTAGGTTTTTCGCCGGATTTCAGGTCAGTGGCTTAAACGCTCTGATATCAGCTGATAGCTATTTAGGATTTGTCACCAATGTAATTATCACGTTTGTGCTTGTCTTCCAGTTACCTCTACTGATGGCGTTCATCGACCGCATTAAGCCTCTTCGTCCACAGACACTCCTATCAGGTGAAAAGTGGGTCATTCTAGGAAGTTTAGTTATAAGCATACTTGTCCCATTCGCGTTTGATGTTGTAACAACACTCCTGATTGCCCTACCAATTATCGTTCTTTATAACTTATCAATCGTTATTATTGCCATTCAACACGCACAAATGAACCGTAAGGCAAAAGCGCTACAACCACGTTTTGATCTGTCTGCAATGCCAAATTCGACACTATCACTCGAGGTTTTATCGTTTGAAGATCTCGTCGGACAACCAGTCGACAACACAGAACAGACACTACCTGTTGCCGCTGTAAAAATGCACACGAACGTCAGTCGACAATCTCAGCAAACAAATATGGATATACGCGCGCGTAAAATTAAGCCAAGTGCTGTAACGCCACCCGAGTGGGTGAATCGTGTCCACGAACCAATTCCACTCGATCCTCGTGCCCGTCTCGTTTCATTTTAGAACAAATGAGGCACCTACAAGTAGGTTTCTCGCGCGAGTGCACCGAAATAAATTCGCCGGGACTGGCTGCTCTTCCCGAATCTCTTAGTCGCGTTTGAGCATCACAGTAAACGCTTCGGACGGAATGTCGACTTTGCCAAATCGCTTCATGCGCTTTTTACCCTTTGCTTGCTTAGCAAGGACTTTCTTTTTACGCGATACGTCCCCACCATACAGTCCAGTCGTTACGTCTTTACGATAGGCTGATAGGTCAGCTCGAGCGATAAACTTACCACCGATTGCAGCCTGAATCGCAACTTGAAAGTTCTGCCTAGGAATAACGTCTTTTAATTTATCAACAATACTTCGACCAAGGTGTTGCGATTCTGATCGGTGGGCCATAATACTAAGCGCATCAATCATTTCACCAGCCACATAAAAATCAATGCGCACTAAATCTTCTGCCCGATAATTATCCAACTCATAATTAAATGAGCCGTAGCCACTTGTAACCGACTTAAGTTGGTCGTAGAAATCCGTTAATAAGTTCGCGAGTGGTGCTTCAAAACTAATGAGCGCTTGTTCGTCAATATAGCTTAGATTACTTTGTCGACCGCGTTTGTTAATAATGAGTTGTAAAACCGCACCAATATAGGCTTGGGGGACGACAATCTCACCTTTAATCCAGGGCTCACGAATTTCACGTACACGGCTCACATCAGGCAACTCACTAGCGCTTTTAATATCGAGTTCGTCGCCCGATGACAGACTAACCTGATAGTCAGTCGATGGGTTCGTTACCACTAAATCGAGATTATACTCACGCTCCAAACGCTCCCGGATGATGTCCATATGCAGTAGTCCTAAAAAGCCAATCCGAACGCCGAATCCTAGGACAGGCGAATTCTCTGGTTCAAATTGTAGTGCTGAATCGCTCAGACTCAACTTTTCAACAGCATCCTTGAGATCCTGATAATCGTCATTACTGACTGGGAAAAAGCCGGCGTAGACGAATGGTTGAACCAACTTGTAGCCAGGTAGTTGCTCGTCAGTATGCGCACGCTTGGTCGTTACGGTATCACCGACTCGCGCTTCACGAGTAGTCCGTAAGTTCGTTACAATATAACCAATCTCACCGTTACCTAGATCACTGCCAGCTTTCATGGCTGGACTGAGCGAGCCAACTTCAAGTGCTAATCCATTTGCAGATGTTGCAATCATTTCAATGGTATCGCCTTTTTTAATTGTGCCATCAACGACACGAGTATAGAGAATTACCCCACGGTAATCATCGTAGTAGCTGTCGAAAATAAGTGCACGTGTTGGCGCATTACTATCACCTTTTGGTGGTGTAATTCGTTCGATAACAGCATCGAGAACTTCCTCAACGCCCTGACCGGTCTTGGCACTAATCTTTAATATGTCGTCCTCACTACAACCAAGTAAGTTGATAATCTCGGCGCTCACTCGTGGAACATCAGCCGCTGGTAAGTCAATTTTATTGAGAACCGGGATGATCGTGAGATTAGCAGCGAGCGCCAAGTAGACGTTTGCCAGTGTTTGAGCTTGAATACCTTGGCTTGCATCCACAACAAGTACTGCTCCCTCGCAGGCGGCAAGCGATCGACTCACTTCGTAGCTAAAGTCAACATGGCCAGGCGTGTCAATCAGATTCAAATCATAGTCTTTGTACTTCATACGAACAGGTGCTAATTTAATCGTAATTCCCTTTTCTCGCTCGAGGTCCATGCTATCAAGTAACTGCGACTTCATATCGCGCTTTAACACCGTTCTCGTTATTTCGAGCATACGATCAGCAAGAGTAGATTTGCCATGATCGATGTGGGCAATAATACAAAAGTTACGAATTTGTGTCTGATTCATAGAAATTATCGATTCCTATAGAAAATGATTTTTTTAGCTCGAGCCAGGATTGGCCCGACTTCTTCTAGCTTCAAAAGATAGCTAAAAAGTAAGTACGCAAGTCCACTCGCGAGGACAATAACCAAGAACTTTGGAAAGCTCGAGTAGAAGCCTTGCTCATTAGCACTAAGCGGTAGTATGTTGACGAGAATATAGGTAATGACTGCCGTAAAGCCAGCGGCACTCGTCATACGAGCAACAGACCCAACAAATGCTCTCCCGAACAATCCAGGAATACGTCTCATCATAATGGTCAACAGGATGGAGACTTCCACAACCGCAACAATTGCTGCAGCCCAAGCCAATCCATATGGTCCCATGCCAAGCCCCATCGTAAACCACACGGCGAGCGTAATATTTAACGCGATTGTGAAAAACGAAACGTATAGCGGCGTCTTGGTGTCCTGATGAGCATAAAAACTCTTGGCCGCGATATAGTAAATCGAACGGAATGTAATAACAATTGCAAGGATTCCAAAGATACTAGCAATCAGCGTATCACCACCGTTAATAATAAAGCTAACCAGATAACCACGCAAAAAGAATGCGATGACTGTTACGGGCAGAGCCAGCCAAATAATCACACGCAGGACCGTCTGGAGTTCTTGCTTATATAGATCAGGCCTACCTTCTGCAAGTCGTTCCGACATACGTGGAAATGCAGCTGTGCTGATTGCAACACCAATAAGATTTATTGGTACGTACGACAAAGCAGTTGCTTGCTGGTACGAACGAACCGTGCCGGCGACCATACGAGATGCCAGGTTAGTCTCAACAATACTATTCACATAATCGATGCCTTGATCAAGCGAACGGGCAGGCAGTAGCCACAGCATCTTGCGAAAACCTTTATTCTTCCAATAGATCTTGAACCGATAATCGAATCCCATCCCGAGCAGTCCGATACTACTAACGAGTAGCTGCAGTATCGAACCAAGTATGACACCAAGAGCCAGTCCCATAATACCGCCCTCAAATACCTGCCAGCCAAATATGTTAATACCCTTTGTAAAGAATAGTGCACCGATAATAATACCGATGCTATAAACAGTCGGCGCTAATGCAAAGAAAGTGAACCGCCCAATTGCCTGTTGCATACTCGCGACAACCGTTGCAATCGCAAATAATAATGGGTTAACCGCAATCACACGCATCATACTGACCGCCAGCGCTCGACCAGACTCATCCAGTCCTGGACCCACTACGTAATGAACTAGTGGATCAGCAAAAATGATAATCAGGATACTGACTGCGAAGGTCAAAATTGCCATAAAGTTCAAAATACTTGTTGATAGTTCCCAAGCAGACTTTTTGTTACCACCGGCAAGACGCTGGTTGAATATCGGTATGAATGTTACGCTGAGCGCACCTGAAGTCAGAATAAAAAACATGAAGTCAGGAATCGTAAAGGCAACCGTATAGGCGTCGATACCGAGTGGATAGGTGTGTAGATATAGGCCGTTTAGTAGGCGTTCACGAACCAGACCTAAGATACTTGAAAGTAGCGTCGAGCCAGCCAACAGCGTCGCCGCTAGCTGGAGTGGAAGCTTTTTATTTGCTCGAGCGACGGTACTTCGTAGACTTGGCATAGAAGATAACCACTAAGCTTAGTACAGCTTGGCCTCCTTAGGTAAAGTTGCATCTTTCAGCAATTCGACAACGCGATCCTCCTCAAGTGTTTCTTCTTTGAGAAGTGCTTTTGCGAGTGCATCAAGGCTCTTTTTGTTTTGAACCAAGACTTCGCGAGCACGAATTCTGGCTTCTTCAACGAGGTTACGAACTTCAATGTCAATCTGCTTCGCAGTCTCTTCGCCATACGGTCGATCGTGTGTCATCTTATCAAAGACCATACCGCCATTATCGTCGTGGAATACTTGGTCGCGAAGCTTCGTACCCATGCCTTGCTCGATTACCATATCGCGGGCAATCTCGGTTGCTTTACGTAGATCAGAACCTGCCCCAGTTGTGATACCATCCTTGCCGTACATAATTTCCTCAGCAATACGACCACCCATCGCACGTGCCAGGATATCTTTGAACTCGTAAACATTCGTATAGCTACTATCTTCCGGCGGTAAGAACCAGGTAACGCCACCGGTACCACCGCGAGGGATGATGGTAACTTTATGGACAGGATCACTATCAGGTAGAACGTGGCCTACAATGGCATGCCCTGCTTCGTGATAGGCAGTAATCTCCTTTTCTTTTTCGTTCATGATCTTGGCTTTTCGCTCAGGACCAATTGCGACTTTTTCGAATGCTTCTGTTAGATCTTTGTTGCTGATTTTCTTGGCGTTACGCCTAGCAGCAACGATGGCCGCTTCGTTGGCAATGTTCGCAAGGTCTGCCCCAGACGAGCCCGCAGTTTTAGCGGCTAACGCGTCAAGATTAACTGTTTCATCAGCTGGCTTCTTCTTGAAGTGGACTTTCAAAATTGCTTCACGGTCCTTACGCTCAGGTAGCATGATATTCGTACGACGATCAAAACGGCCTGGACGAAGTAGTGCTGGATCAAGCACATCAGCACGGTTAGTTGCAGCCAGGACAATTACGTTTGTGCCTGTCTCAAATCCGTCCATCTCGACAAGAATTTGGTTAAGCGTTTGCTCACGTTCGTCGTGACCACCGCCCATACCGCTACCACGCTTTCGTCCGACAGCATCAATCTCATCAATAAAGATGATGGCTGGCGCGTTTTTCTTTGCTTTCGTAAATAAATCACGAACACGTGAGGCACCAACACCCACGAACATCTCAACAAATTCTGAACCACTAATCGAGAAGAACGGTACGTTCGCTTCACCGGCAACGGCGCGCGCTAGCATAGTCTTACCAGTTCCTGGGCTACCGACAAGTAGAACGCCCTTTGGAATCTTGGCTCCAAGAGCTTCATATTTCTTGGGGTGTTTAAGAAAATCGACAACTTCTTCGAGATCTTGTTTAGCTGAATCATTACCGGCGATATCATCAAACACAACACGGCCTTTATCTTGGCCGTATAGTTTCGCCTTTGACTTACCAAAGCCGAGTGCTTGGTTGTTCTGGCCCTGAGCCTGACGCATCATAAACATAAAGAATCCAGCGATTAGGATTACTGGGATAATAATGATCGCAAGGTTCCAGATAGTGTCGCCGGTTGTCGATGGCGGAATGATATCCACTTCAGTCTTGGCGTCCTTATTGAGTCCTTGATCGTAAATACTCGTGGTTGACTCTTTGGTCGACTTTTCGGTCGGTACATCACTACCCTTTGGTGTGATTTTCATATCATTTCCCTGGATTTCAATCTTGGTAATTTCACCAGCGTTCGCTTTGCTAACCACCTCTGAAATAGAGACTTCCTTGAGGTTATCGTGTGGCGAAGTAATGGCAACAAATGCCAGAATGCCAAATACTAAAATTGCCCAAAACAAACTGAGGCGAATCAGGTTGCTAGGTTTCTTGGGGGATATCGGAGATTTAAGTGCCATAAAAAATTATCTGTGCCTTTCGTTTTGCAGTAATAGACGTGTCAACTAACTCTTATTTTATCAGCTCAACAGTAAAATTACGAGAGGTGAAGCGAATTTGTACACCCGAACCCGCCTCGTAGATACTGCCTGCTTTACTGGTCTTAATAGCAAGTAGCGCACGTTCGAGTTGTGGACGCGTTAAATGCGCCTGGCTAACATAACGTAAACATTCAATTGCGGTGCTGTTCTCTGCGTGAATAAAGAAATAACGACTGTAGGTCGGACCATCACCAACAAGTTTACGGACTTCACTGTCGATTGCTTTCTTTGAGGCGATTTGATGAGCACGAAGGCCTAGTATTTGTCGCTTTTCATCAGTCGAAAGACTGCTAGTTTTACGCCTAATGCGATTACGAAGATACGCATCGCTCGCGTTGGTGCTGTCCTCATGCCACTTCAGATTGTGTCGCTTTGCATAGTCAAGAATCTCTTGTTTGCTCATATCGAGCAGTGGCCGAGCAACATCGGAGTCAAGAACCGCCAGCCCTCGCCAGCCAGTTCCGCGCGTAACGTTAATCGCTACCGTTTCAACCGCATCATCAGCGTGGTGTGCGGTTACAAGTCTCGCACTATATTTGTCTGCCACAAAGCGCAAAAACTCGTAGCGACGATCCCTTGCCTGCTCTTCACTCGCCCCCTTACCCAGCTCTTCTCGTTTGGTCTCAAATGGCAGTCCATAGTCCCTGGCTAGCTCCTGCACAAATCGTGCATCCTCAGCCGAGTCATCACGAATACCATGATCAAAGTGCGCTACGATAATTTCAAGTTCTGGATGTCTAGTAAATTTATGGAGCAAAACAACTGAATCAACACCACCACTCACCGCCACGACATATTTCATAGCCACTACTAGCTCACTCGATTCGAGATAACTACTCCCAGCCAAATGCCAACAAAGCCGCCAATAGTGCCAGCTAGAATACTCCAGCCGCTAAAGGGATCAGTATCCCCAAACAAAAATGGCACTGCTCCCCCAAGAAGGCCCACGATTGTTGCAGAAGTAATAATGATCATTTTATTCATATATTTAGTATACGCTCTACAGATAGCGCGTGCTGCCAAATGGTACTTTCTGCTTGACGTAAATGCCCGTCCCTAGGGTGTCTGCTGAGTGAATCGTTCGTTCGCCAAATTGTTTATTAATATCATCAATTGCGCCTGTAATCTGACGCTCACGAACGATTTGATCCTTAAACAGACTCAGTTGTGGATCGTCAATATCCTCAAGTTCATAGCAGTGAATACCGATCTCCTTTAGGCCCATAGGAGCATGTTCAAAAAGGCGCTGAGCCTGCGAGTAAATCGTCTGATCACTACAGAACGCAACCTGAGACATGCTACTAGCGTGCCAATAAGTACGCTCAAGCGTTTTGCCATACACGTAGATCCCCCGAGCAGCTTTATTCTGGCCACGCATCCGACTGCCGACCGATTCACACAGATGATGTAGTCGCTGTAGGATTTGATCGTACGAAAGATCAAAACTTTCTAACACATACTGCCGCCCGACGCGTTTGACCGCACTCTCGACGTCATCAACCTCCCAGCCGCGCAGTCGTTTATGCCACCACTGTCCCACGACGCTTTTAAAGACAACTTTTTGTAGCGTTGCGACATCGGCATCCAAAAAGTCTAGGGGAGTGAAAATCCCCACACTGCCCAGTCGTTTTTCATTTCGCCCTGCAATACCAGTAAGATCTGTTAACTTGAGTGTTCTCAAAACTTCCTTCAGATTATCTGGCGTAATGATATCGAGTCCATCAGGTTTATGAAGTCCTGCGGCAGTTTTTGCCAGGAATAGATTAGTGCTAATGCCGACATTACAGCGCATCCAAATGCCAATCTCGTCCTTCAACCGCTGTTTGATCTCAATACCTACGTCCTCCAGGTTCCGACCCTGGATTACGGCCGTTGTGTCGTGAAAGTCAACCACGCCCTCGTCGATACTCTTCATCGTTACATGGGCCGAATAGTCGTGCATGATATCGAGTAGTTTATGATACACAAAACGATATTTCGCAGGATCGCTTTCAAGACCAATAATATCTGGACATAGCTGCCTCGCTTCGCGAAGTTTCATGCCGACTTTCACACCAAGTGCCTTAGCCTCATAACTGGCGGTTACAATTGCCGTTGTGTCCGTCCGACGATTCACAATTGCAACAGGCCTACCTCGTAACATCGGACGAGCCTGTTGTTCAACCGTTGCAAAACAGCTGTTCAGATCGATGTGCATAATCAGCGGTCTCTCGGTATTAAACTCATTCATAATGGTCTGACTCCATTTTGAGATGCCAGGTGAGTCGTTCGCTATCGAATTCCAGGCGATAATCTGCGCCGCCATCCGTTACATCAAACACATGCACCATTCGCTTACCCTGAGTGCTGGGATGTCTTAGGCCAATTTCGCTCACTTCGATCTCTCGTCCGTTCGGTCGTCTAAACCGTATCGGTCGACAGGGATTCAGACCTTCACCAAACACCGCGACCACATCAACACGTTCATTCAAAAAAGTTTCATCATTCATGATTTTCTCCAGGAGGGACTTGTCCCTCTGTTTCATTTTTGAAGTGAATTCAAAAGTTCACTCCTCCCCCTAAAGCTTGAGCTTGGCTCTTGTACTAGGCGGATTAAATATTAGAGAAACGTTTGGATTATATCGTCCGTACTCTTGTCCGTTTCTAACGAGAATCCGAAGACGATGAATGAATGATCCGTTCGCGAGGGACGCTTAGCTAGTGCCAGTGAGTATCGCGTGGAAGTAATCTTATTATAGCACCACGGTTACCTCTGGAAAACCCATCGATTCTTTGCTACAATCAACCCTACGGTAGCGTAGCTCAGTTGGTTAGAGCGTAGGACTCATAAGCCTAAGGTCACAGGTTCGATCCCTGTCGCTACTACCAATAGTTTCCTTGAATAGGCTCGAAAGAGTCTATTTTATTTTTGCTTTAATTCTGTAAAAACAACCAATCTTTCAGAGTAACTATCCGTCGCATTAACCCACGTTCCCTGACAAGTAATAAGATTCAGTTGAACCTTTCCGTTATTCGCATCGAACACCTCACTTGCGTCGGCAGAAGGATCATAAAGCCGAGTTGCTCGAACAGTAAAATCTGTTTCAATACCCGAGGCATCGTATACAGCTACTGTATCTCCAGGTTTAAGTTTGTTGAGATTATTGAAAATCGCACCATGTCCATCCTGTTGCCATCCATAATGACCTGCAATAACCGCACTCCCAACTTGTCCAGGAATAGCTCCAAGTTTATACCATGCAACCTGGTCAGGATTTTCGCTTATGTCCATTGCTCCGTTATTGGTAAGTCCAACTGGATTGATTACTGTATCAATACCAATAGGGACAATTTGTAAACGAACGGGTGGACCAGCTATAGGAACAGTAATCGTTGATGTGGTCTTGGTATGTATTATGAGGGTACTATTAACTACAACGGGGGGCGATTGGCGTGGGAAAAATATATAAAGTATCACGAACGTGAGACACATTGATCCGAGCGGGACGCCAATAACAATGAATAGTCGGCGTAACTTTGATTGAGTTGATAACTGAGTACGCTGCCTGAGCATACTACGTCCTTTTTTATAGTAGATGTTTTTTACGAGCAATAACTGCAAGCACAAATAATGTAGCAAGAACCACAAGCGGTGCAATTACTACTAGGTTTAGTCCCGAGAATATTCCTGTATTAGGGAAGCTTGGAGTCGGAGTCGAAACTGGAGTATTGTTACTCGAGTCATTTCCTGCACATATCGGCGTCGTAATCGTATCGTTAACAAGAGTTACAGAGCCATTACGCGCAAGCAGTCGACCGTTGATTGTTGCTCCGTTTGTTACGGAGATTGAGTTTAGCGCCAAAACACTACCGACAAAGCTCGCGGTCGTGTTAATACTGGCGGTATCTACACGCCAGAAAACGTTACAAGCCTGAGCGCCATTAATTAACGATACTGTACTGCCTGGTCCAACATTTAGTCCTGTACCGCTAAAGCCCGCTTCAAATATAAAAACAGAGGAAGGGTCGCCTTGGCCATTCAGCGTCAAAGCCCCCGCACCAGCTGTAATACCAAAGGTTGTCGAGGCTGCACTATAAACGCCAGAGACCAGCGTTGTACCACCTAGTTCAGTAGGAACCGTTGTAACGGGTATTCTATTGGCGGCAGTCGTGTATGCATTAGTGAGGTTGTTCTTCGCAATAACAAGCAACGGACCGTTTGTTACCCGACACGGCAATGGCCCAGTAGCATCGACAGAGTAAATTGTGCCAGTTACTTGTGAACATAAAAGACCAATACCAGCTCCAGTCGCAGGACTAAGGCCGACATCGCCATTAATGACCGATGTATTTCCCGCGTCAGTAATGTTCGGCGTACCAGAGAGAATAGCAAACGATGCAGCAGCTCCTAGGTCAATTGTTGCTTGTGCGGCACGAGTTGTCGGGCTTGGAATGACAATAAAACTAATAACAAAAACACTGACGGCAATAAAAATGCCGCTCTTAAACTTAGTACTGATGAGTCTTCTCATAACTGCCCTCTATTTACTGGTTAAATGCCCTGAGTGAATCTCTGTGCATCAATTCCAACCAGAAAAAGTATAGAAGGTTGAGTGATATGTTAACGGGAGATACTAAGATTAGGTATACATCACTAATCTACTCTCATCATGAACATGGTACCTACGGTAATACTATCAAGGTAATGCTTAATAAGCAAATTAATACACTTCTTTTTCTTTGGGCGCATACAAATTTGCTATCATAAGCACATGAACACGAACCCTAAAGCTCAAACGATTTTATGTTACGGTGCATCAAACACATATGGCCAAAAGCCAGATCGCAGCGGTCGCTTTGTGGCTAATGAACGATGGACCGGTATATTACAAACTCACCTTGGTGATAACTATTATGTCATTGAAGAAGGTCTCGGCGGACGCACTACAGATTTGGACCATCCAAACCCTAACAAGCCCAATCGCAATGGTTTTACTTACTTCAAAGCATGTCTTGAAAGCCACCTACCGCTCGATTTCATCATTATCATGCTTGGTACGAATGACTTTAAAACTGTCTACAACCGTTCTGCGCAAGATATCGCCAAGGCGCTCAGTCAATATCCTGAATACATTAAAACTTTCTGCAAAACCAAGTCTATAGCAGAACCAAAGATCATCTTGGTTAGCCCCCCGTATATGGATAATACCGCGCTTCACTTCATTGATAGTATGCCAACGGCTAACATATATGATGAGACCTCGGTTCAGAAATCGCATGATCTCGCTCAGTATATAGAGATTATTGCAAAAGATATTGACTGTCTATTCTTAGACTCAGGACCGATCACCAAAACAGGCGAAGACGGCTGTCATCTAGATCAGCCATCTCAATTTGTGCTCGCAGACGCACTCTACAGGATTATTACGAACTAGTTCTTTGTTGAAGGCGTCGTTGCACTAGGAGTTGTTGCGGGCGTCGTACTCGTAGTCGTGTCGGTTACTTTGAGAGCTGTTTTTAGTGTTGCCGTTAACGTCTGGAGTGTCTTAACGAATGTCTCGTCGGCAGCTTTGATTGCAGCGTCGCGAGTTGCGGCAAGTGCCTTGATAGCCGTCTTTGATGCATCTGGAGTCCTAGCTGCTTCGAGCGTTGCTCGCGCTGCTTGAACTGATGCCTTGAGTGTTGCGAGTGTGGCTGCACCGTTAGCATCGGTACAATTGGCGATTGCAGTTGCAAATGCTGCTGTTACAGCTGTCTGGTACGTTGTTACTGCCGTTGAAAGCTTCTGTTGCTGGGTTGCGATCTGTGTTGCAAGAGCTGTCCTATACGTCGCACGGGCCCCGTCAACAGCAGTCTGACGCGTTGATTGCGCTGCCTTAACTGCTATTTGGTATGTGTTGATTGCTGCTAGCTGATCCGTTGTTAAGCCGGCTTCTGCCTCAAGACTCTTGATGATGTCATCAAATTTAGTAGTAGCCTTAGCTCGATCCGCTGCAACCTGTGTATCAACATTGGCTTGTCTGGTTGATACGTTTGTCAAACGCTTAGAAAAGTCTGTTTGGAGTGCTGACTGCTTTGATGACAGCGCCTCTTTGCCAGACGTTGATAGCGTTGTAATACGAGAACATATTGCCGCACCTGCAACCGCTCTAGTTGTTGAGCTATTTGGTTCAGTCGATGTCTTATCGGTCGCTTCAACCGCAAAGGCTGGGATAACTGTAAATAAACCAAGTAGTAGCGAAAGTGCTGATAGTGCTACGGCTTTTAGTGAATTAGAAATTGTTTGCATTGACGCTGTCTCCTACATTACCTGCTGTCGTGCTCGCATCCGTCGCAGAACTACTGTCGTCGGTTCCGGCAGCCGTTGCTTCATCCGTTGCACTTGTGCTGAGTGAGTCAACTGCACTTGTGATAGTCGCATCGTTGGTTGCTGACGTAGCAGGAGCGATGGTCGATTCAGTTGATGATGACGTTGTAGTAGCTGTTGAGACTTTCTTTGGTGCAGGCACACCGTAAAATACATACCAAGCGAGACCAACAATGATCAGGATAATAACGATAACAATGCCGCCGATGACGCCTCGACGTGATTTTTTTGCTGGCACATCAGAACGACTGACGAATGAAGGTGGCGTTAGTGGACCACTTTCAGATTTTGCAGGCTCATCCATAGCTTCCGAACCGATAGGACTCGAGGAGTTAACAGGCGAGGTGCTGTCGCCAAGCGGAGGTTTTATATCCGCAATCGGTGTTACTGGTTCATCTGAAGTGTTTGGTGTTGGATCGAGTGGTTTTGGATCAACGTCCATATATACTACCTTATAGACTATAATTTTATAATACTTATGATTATCTCACTCGTGGCTCGTCATGTAAATAGTATGGGCTAGGGTGCCTTGCGACCTCTTAAGTAATTTGCTATAGTTGGCCCCAATGGCAACGAATAATCCTCTTCCAATTTTGATCACATTTGACGGCGAAGCTCGCAGTGGTAAAGGTACTATCGTCCAAGCAGTCAAGAACTATCTTCGTGACCGTAAAAATTACAGTGTCATGCTCATTGACGCGGGACAAGTGTTCCGCGTTTTAGTTGTCGCAGCCTCACGCGCAGGCGTTGACCTCGACAACCCAGATGCAATCGACGCGTTTCTTAGTGATGATCAGAATATTCAGGATTGCGTACAACTAGTCAAGGATGTCTATCATATGGAAAAAGAGGAGCGTGATAGTCTGCTCTACACAAACGAAGTTGGTCATAATAGCGCTAAGATTGGTGCCCGCCCATTATCGCAGCACTTTAAGGATGAGCTCCTAAAAAGATGGCTGAAAGACGCTCACGCAGACGGCATACAGATTGTCCTACTAGACGGTCGTGCACTCGAAGAGGTTGGTGCTGTCCTTGAGAATGAAGATTTGTGTGATTTTCGACTGGGACTATATTTTATCTGTGATCCTATTATCGGCGCCAGGCGTACGCTTGGATTTGCCAATCAACCGTACGATAATCTGACCCCAACAGAGAAAGCATCTGTTGACGAACTCGTTACCCAGATTAAAACTCGTAACGAGGCTGATGAGAAACGCCAAGTACAACCACTCGTTCGTCCTGCTGGTGTCCAAATCTCACATCTACCAGATATCGAGCCGAACACCTTAGCCGGTCGTCCTATCTATCTTCTAGATACGTCGAGGGAAATGTCCAAAGACGAAATGTCATCTTCGGTCATCACGCTCGTGATGAATCACCTTGCTTAATTTTTAAGTTTATTCGTTTTCTTTGGAAAGTGCTGCTTCGCGGCGGGCGATAAAGCCAAGCAATTCCTCGGTTGTGCGTGGGCGATCCCAGGTACTCGTTAATTGTAGAATATCGCTCATTGTAACCGATTCTACATCTGCTGCTGGTGCGTCTGTATCCATTGTTTTTGCTTTCTCTTTTGTTTTATTTTGTAGTGATACTATTTAAGCATAAAGGTTATAAAAAAGCAATAGTATTTTGTAGTATTCATATTATTTGTTTACCATTTTGTCCCGTTTATGCTATAAATAAGGGAGAGGAAACAAAAAATAAACATATGGACATACTCACCTCGCTCCTCGCTGTCGGCTTCGCCGCTCTTATTCATGCCAGCTTCCAGCTAAGTGTGAGTGTACTAACAATGCTTAGTAGCCATACGATTGGCGCCAAACGTTCCCATGCCAAGCTGATGCGCCTAACACTCAGCTTTATTATTGGTACCAAGGTCATGACGTTACTGTTGGTTTCATTCGCGGCACTTGTCCTGCTCGATATTTTTGGCTCTACCGTCCCGCAGCTTGTCTGGGCGTGTGCCTGCGGATTATTAGTTGGTATTGGTATTGCGGTTTGGCTATTCTATTACCGCCGCGAAAAGGGAACATCACTCTGGATTCCCCGCTCGTTTGCCAAGCACTTAAACGAACGTAGTAAAGCAACTAGGACATCCGCAGAATCATTTAGTCTTGGCCTCACTGGTGTTATTAGTGAGTTACTATTCATTATCGGACCAATTATTGTTACCGCACTTGTCCTAATTGGCCTGCCTGCTATCTGGCAGTTAGTCGGTCTTGCCATGTATACGATTATTTCAACCCTCTCTTCATTAACAGTCTGGGGACTAATCGGTAGCGGACACAGCCTGAGCCGTATTCAAAAATGGCGTGAGAATAACAAACAATTCCTGCGTTTTGCTGGTGGCGGTGGACTGCTGATTCTCGGATTTTTCGTCTACGTTAATGAAGTAGTCTTTCACATCGTCGCGGGGGGTATGTAATGGTTGGGACTGTCGTTGATGTCGTCAAACGAGGTGATAGACGCCAACCAGAATATTTTCTACGGGATAAACTTCACGCCAGTGTTGTTGCGGCCTGTCTCAGCGTTCGTACCCCTGCAGGCCAAGCCGAATCAATAGCAAGCACCGTATGTGATAGCGTCATAGACTGGCTCGAAGACAAACCAGAAATTACCAGTCAAGATATCCGTATTGTTACTGCAAAACACCTGCATACCCATCATCCTGACGCGGCTTACATGTACGAACAATACCTTGTAACGATTTAAGTGGAGAAGATTTATGGCAAAAAAACACAGTTTTGATTATGACCTCATCGTTATCGGGAGCGGCGCTGGAGGTAGCGCTGCGGCAACCCTAGCAGCCAAGGCCGGTAAACGTGTAGCAATCATCGAGGCTGACACATTCGGTGGCGACTCGCCTAACTGGGGAGACGTACCGACTAACGCATTACTCCATGCCGCACATTTGTATGACGAAGCTACCGGAGGCGCCAGATTCGGCCTACGGACTTCGACGCTTGGTTATAATTACCCGTCCCTACGTGCCTGGAAAGATTTGGCTGTAGCTCGAACTGGAGCAGGGGGCAATCGCAGGTATTACGAGAACCAGGGGATTAGTGCCTTTAGTGGGATTGCTCGCTTCCTATCACCTAACGAAATCAGCGTGAATCGTCGACATCTTTCGGCCGCTAAGTTTTTGATTGCTACGGGTTCGAAATGGATCGTCCCCGATATTCCAGGGCTCGAGGAGGCCGGCTACATTACAGCCAGAGCAATTCTATATTCAATTCGCCCACCCAAGAGTTTGTTCATTATCGGCGCAGGTCAAGTCGGTGTCGAGATAGCCCAACTTATGGCAACATTTGGCACCAAAGTATATTTAGCCGAAAAGGCGAGTCGCATCCTGCCCCATTTAGATACGGAGGTGGGCACTCTCATGGAACGGATGTTGCGTGAACAAAAGGGCGTAACGTCGCTGACAGAAACTCGTGTTCTGTCTGTCGCCAAGGACGGTCTTGGCAAACGAATCATTATCTCTCGCGGTGGTGTCGAAAAATCAGTTCGCGCTGACGAAATCCTTATCGCTGCAGGTCGTGAGCCAAATGTTGATTTGGGCTTGGAGAACGCAACGGTAAAATACACGCCAAAGGGAATTGACGTCAACGAATATTTGCAGACAAACGTTAAACATATTTTTGCAGCTGGTGATGTACTTGGTCGAACCAGTAACACACACAGCGCACTGCTTGAAAGTAGGATTGCTGCACATAATATCCTCAGTAATGCCAAAGCCGCCCCTGATTACACCGCAACACCTAGTGTTATATTCACCTATCCAGAAATTGCTCACGTTGGGCTTAGCGAGGACGACTGCCTCAAGCGCGACTTATCGGTTAACAAGGCCATTGCTCCTCTTAATCTGACAGCTCGTAGTAACACAGCCGATTTTCGTGATGGTTTCGTAAAGATCATAACGGACAAAAAAGGCGTTATAATTGGCGCAACAATCGTTGCTCCTCGTGCTGGCGAGATGATTCAAGAGTTAGCCCTTGCCATTAAACATAATTTAACGGCAGACAACATTGCCGAGACTCCGCATGCGTTCCTTGGTTGGAGCGAAGCAGTTAGAATCGCCGCCTCTAAACTAAGCTAGCTCTAGTGGTAGTTGCGATCATTAAAGATTTTGGATACGGAACCACGTGTCGCGATTTCGACGAGTGTCTGCGCAAGGATTGGTGCAATTGATAGAACTTCTAATTTGTCGCCAAGTACTTCTACTGCATTGTCGACTGGAACAGTGTTTGTAACGATTATTTCATCGATTGGAGCTGCCTTGAGGCGTTCAAGTGCGGGACCTGAGAAAATACCATGAGTTGCACAGGTAATAATTCGCGCAGCACCGGAGCGTTTCAAAGTCTCGGCGGCAGATACTAATGTACCTGCAGTATCAATAATATCGTCAATCAACATACAGGTCATACCTTCAACACCAGCAATAGTCTCTGGACGAGTGATCTTGCTTGGATCATGACGATCGCGAGCTTTGGTCATGTGAACGACATTAACACCTAATTCCTGAGCATAGTCCTCTGCTACTTTTGCTCGCCCGCCATCTGGTGAAACAACCACGAATTTATCTGTGTTGTCACCAACTCGCTTCTCGAGAGCTTCTTGAATAATCGTCTCTGCGGTTAGGTGATCAAATGGCCCATTAAAGGTTGCTTGGGTTTGGGCTGAATGCATATCAACGCTGACGATACGGTCAGCGCCTGCGCTTTGTAATGACCTAATGACCGTAGCGGCCGAAATTGGTTCACGTCCCCTAGCCTTACGATCTTGACGACCGTAGGCAAGATACGGCACAACGACAGTAATTTCTGATGCAGATGCTCGCTTGGCTGCGTCGACCATGATCAACGTTTCCATGAACGAGTCATTTACCGAACGACCGCTTACAGCGGCTAGTGATTGGATAATGAAGACATGCTTACCACGAACTGAATCGCCGTAACGAATGTACAGTTCTGTATTAGGAAACATTTTGCGCTCGACATTACCTAGCTCGACGCCCATTTCATGACTTGTCTGTTCGGCTAATTCGACATGCGTACTACCACTCGCAAGGTATGTTCTTGCGTACTTTGCTGGGTCGATTTGGAACTGTATCATAGTTTCCTCTCAATTAAAATTTAAACTGCTGACGATAGTCCTACCTACGTCAGCGTCTGGCTACTTGTAGTATACCTATATCTAACAGAAAAGGGCAAGGGGTACAACACGTAATTTTGCCTTTAAAAGCAAACCGCCCACATCCTTCGATATGGAGCAGTTTGCTCAATACATACACAGGATGTGGGCGTTCACGCACCACGTATTCGGTCCTACAGACCAATCGTCTCCGCTGGCATTGACTTCTTCGGTCTCTTGTACGTCCACGGGGAACACGCCAGAGCGAGAATGACGAAACAGAGAGCAACGGCGATGACGACCCACCAGAGTACCGCAACGACGAGGATGTCTCTGAGTTCGCGAAAATCGACCACCCGTGGAAGTCGATTGTCAGGATCGAGGTAGAACAAGTGTCCGATATAGGAAAGGGCGACGAAAGAAGCCACCGCACCCACAGTTTCGACCAGCAAAAGTACAGCAACCATTTCTAAGGACCTTTCGTGTAAAGTACGTGGAACTTCCTACGGAAGTTAGGAGACAGCGGCGCCATCTCTTGATGCTAGTATGTTTTATTTGTTAGAAATTGCAAACGTAAGCAAATTCTCTATATATTAGGGGCAGGATATCGCAAATCCGTTTTCGCTTTCAGCGAACAGCGGTTTGCTCTTCCGCTCGTTCACGAAAAAATGTAAACACTTTTTCGCTTCAATCGCTGCACCGACCTGCGACTATTTTTGCTTTGCAAAAAGCCGCAGGTTCGGACCCAGCATCGCATAACCAAGAAAAATAGCCATCTTGCGATGACTATTTTTCTTGGTTGCGGGGGCAGGATTCGAACCTGCGACCTGATGGTTATGAGCCATCCGAGCTGACCAGACTGCTCCACCCCGCGATATTGGTTTACTCATGACCTAGTCTATTGTTGTACCTGATCATAACCAGTGTTATGAGCTATTGATGACGCAAATTGGAGCTGACTAGACCACTCCATCCGCGATACATCCACCATATTAACAGATCAGGACGTTTTTTACAAGACAGCCTAGCTCGATGAATTCTTACTATCCGCGCCAAATAGAAAGTTCATCCACTGGGTGAAATTACTGACTTGTTGAACTGGAGTAGTTGTCTGCACTGGTGTTACATTATCAGCATCTTTTGCCGCTTGCGTATTTGGTGGCAGGATTAAAACAGATTCGCCCGGTAGAGCCAAGCCCAAATCCTGACGTGCCGCCAGTTCTTGATACTCCTGAGTTTGATAATAGCGACTCTCGAGTTGCAAGCTGCTCGTCTGTAACTGTGCCAGTTGCAATTGTCGCTGCTTGTAATCAATATCCTTCTGCAGGTTATAATTACGCTGCATTACACCAAGCGATCCCCACACCCAGCCTGCTGCAATCGCAAAAGCAATCGCAATCACGACATTATTAAGCGTAAAGTATTTATGTCGAACGTGATAATAGAGGCGACGGATGTTTATTTTTTTCATAGTGCGTTCATTTACATTATAGCTCAAGGTGTAGCTATAGGCTATAATGTGTGAAGCGGGGCTGTAGCTCATCGGTTAGAGCAGGCGGCTCATAACCACTTGGTAGATGGTTCGATTCCATCCAGCCCCACCAAAAACTGTCGCATTCGTGCGACTTTTTTTATTAGAAGGGTTGCTCGTCGGTCATAGTTGGATGAATAACTGTCGACGGGTCATCGGGTGCTACGTAGCGTGGTCCGACACCCGACAACTGGCTCAGTGCCCGGTCTGCAATCGATACGGTCATACTATGTTTACGCGTCGCTTCGATAATTTGTTTCCAGTAAGCGTAGCGATTAGTTTGATCCATTTTGTAACGATCAGCAATCTCGGCCACCTTCGTAAGAGGCAAATCCCCTAACCGTTCCATGACAGCATCAATGAGCTGCTCCTGGGTTGGAGTTTGCTTGGCACGTGCTTTTTTAGTAATATTGTCTACTCGCCCACTTTGAATAAAATCTTCTGTTTGCAAAAATTCGACTAATTTTGTAAATGGCTCCAGTTGATCCGGATAATCACGAAACCATTCATTAGGAGGAAAGCTATCCTTAAACAACGTCGTTTCGTCAGTTTTCTCATCAATTGCTCCTAAGACAAAATCCGCGGACTCATTGTTACCATCAGCATCGTTAGCATATTCGATAAATCTGCCAACCAGCTCGTCAAGACGCTGCTTTGGATTAGCTACTTTGCCCTTCGGTGCTTCCCAGCGTCGATTCGATTCATTAGTCATGTCCATCCATTTCAGGATTTCGGCAGGGTCATTCTTAAGACGATCAAATTGCTTTATTTTATACGCTTCTTTATTACTCTGCGGTAAGAATCCGTGAAGTTGCAACGCGTCATTCAGTCGATTACGGTGTAAGAATTTCTCCCAGGCCCTGGTGTCCCCAATCTTTGGACGTTTACCAATCGAGAAGATAATATCAGCGGATTCATCCTGTTCTGTTACAGGTTGCTCTATACCGGCTATCTGAGCAATGTACGCCTGGACATCCGGATCACTGCTATCAACCAAGCCTTTTCGTACAACCCGTTCGCCATCGACTTCCTTATCAAAGCCAGTAATTTGCGACAACCAGAAGGCCGCTCGATCACGCTCAGCTGCGACAACAGCCTCAAAAGCTGCTTGAACATGTGAGGTGTCTTCGTTCGCCATCAAAAGTTGTCCGTAGGCAGCGTTATCCATCTGAGTGTAGTCGTCATCAATATAAAGATTAAGAACCTCGGGCATCATCATAAATAACATTGTGTCTTCGTGGCGCCTCACCGCAGCGAGTACGGCTGGATGGTCTAGTTCAATATGACCAATTTCATCCATTTGCTCAATCAGCTTACTCACATCACGTATGTTCATGAGGGCATCACGATAGAACCCAACAATTTGCTCGGCAAGCTCTAAGGGTGTTTCATCGGACTGTACCTGAACAACTTCGTCAACATAGTCGGCCACACCATCTTCTTGATAGATCGGATGGGCAAGTGCAGCCATCATATTCAGTTCACGCGTACTATGCGGAATTGCCCCAACAGTATCATTAAGTATCGTTAGCTTTTCCTGATACTGCTTCACTGTCAGCGCATCTGATGGTAGCGCTAGTAGTTCAGGTGCCATGGCGTCAGGATTTGTCATATTAGCGACTCCTCAGACGGAGCTTACTCAGGAAAAACATGCCCTCATCAGGATCTTCGTGCAAGCTATTTCGATACTCGGCATCAACTTTTTTAGAGACCGTTCGATCACCGAGATCAATTTTGTGCTGCGCACCTGGCTGTAGCTCCTGTTTTAATAGGGCAGCAAACCGCTCACGAGATGCTTCGACTTCTTGTTGTGGCTCTCCAAATGCGATACGCGTATCAGTATCGTTTAATGTGTCGAGGATTTTGCGACCTTCGGCTTCTCTGCGCTTTTCATCTGGAGTTTTTTCAGCTTCTGGTTTTTTATATGTTTCTAGTCCCACACCGACCATTAATCCGATTTTTTTACCATCCATCCAATCGCTCATAGAGTCCGGACTATTGCCTGGCTGTGAGTCATAACGAGTCTGGAATCGGTTGTTAGGAGTTTTTCTGTGCTCCTTAAGTCCTGCAATTTGGCCGGCTGTATTGAGTGCTATAACGACCTTTTTTAGAGCATCGATGACATGTTTTGGGTAATCAATGCTATCTGTTGTGACGATTTCTGGCATGGCCGGTGGTAAATCGTCAGGTTCGGGAGCATAGTCAGGTTGCTCACCAAAAGCAAACAACGACGAACCGTCGGTATGAATATGTTCAGTATCAACTTCAGGAGTTTGGATAGATATTCCATTTTCCTGTTCGAAATCTCGTCTGCGTGCTGACTTTGCCACGATTAAAGCTTCCTAACTGCATTAAGAAATCGTACTTGTTCGTGTGCTGGTATGTAGGTCAAGTGAGATTGTGCGTAGTTCATAAAAGTCTGGCCTAGAATCGTTCGTTTGCCGTCCAATTTGGCATTGTTGATTTCCGTAATAAACGGTTGAACTGCAAAAGAGAACTCAGAAGGTGTCAAAAGTACTTGTCGAGGCTCAAGACTGCGCATTGCGGAGTGTCCAAGCTCTGATTTAGCTTCAGGGCTTAGTGTTGGTTCAGTAGGTTGCATTTCCACGGTTAATTTAGCTGTCCGTTCGGCAACTATACTATCGTGAACTGGTAATCCTACGGGTTGAATATCCATATACTATTATTATAGCATAAGTAGTATAAAAAAGCAATATGGTCCCTGTCGATTTATTTTTTTTGTATCAAACGAGTCGTAAATAGGTTTAGTATCTTTATATCGTTGGCATTAATACCCACATCAAGCTTCATACTGTTAACCATTTGATATAGGTTGGCTTCGTTTGATGAATCGAGAGCAGCGTCGCGAATCCGTCGCATGGTAACGAGTACAATTGGCTTCAATACATCATCCTTTTCTATGAGCCCTTGTGCTACCAAATCTTCCTTAATGATATCTGTGGGGACGCGACGCTCAACAGCCTTGTCAGGAGTCTGCGACGCATCTGTCGTAATAGTAGGTTTAGGCGGGCTAAAGTTTCGACTTTCAATCCTTTCAATAAGTTGCTGACTCGGCAAAGGTATACTATCTACGACGTGGGGTTCAGGCTCTTCTTGTATTGGATCGTCTTTGACTAATGGTGCATGACGCGCAAGTTGAACAGCAAAGGCGGCCGATAAGGCATCCTGATGAAACTGTTTGATCGGATGAGTATAAGAGCTAGTGTCCGTTTGTTCCTGCGTCGAAACAGGTCTTTCTGCTGCTACTTTGCGCCATGTCTGAGTAAACTCATCCAATGCGCGACCAAATTGCTCCATGATATAGCGATGCTCTCGTTTGTCTTTGATCGCATCATCAATCATTGTTAGAAACTCTTTGAGTGGATAGCCTGCAAATAAAAGGGTCTCTGGAATCTCACCATCAGTGTTGACTAACTCCGTACTAAGATTATCGAATACGTAGTCGATCGTAGCCAGATACATTCTGCCGTCATCGGAAAGATTCTTATCCGGTTGCCAGTCGCCATAAACCTGAGTCGTTGTGGCTTCATCGACTGTTGCAAGAAAATCTGGGTTAGGTTCTGCTGCGGGATGTTCACCGTCCCTGACTGTACCTAGTTTCCAAGGAAATAAATCACTGTTTGGTGCCTGTAATTCTGGAATCCAGCCATGGTTTATTGGCGGTCGGGTACGCTTATAACCAATCTCTATTGGTGATAGCTTAGGGTCTCGACGATGGTGAATTGGCGGTTCTTGTTCTTTCACTAGATAAAGATTTTACCATAAACAGTATAAAAAGTCAATCTACTCCCAGCGGAAAACACGGAAGGCAATAAAGTAGATTATGACAAGCCATGCACCAATAAGGCCAATTTGAGGTAGCAAATCAATCAGATGTTTGCCTTCGGTGGCGATGAGACGAATACCATCAATAATAGGGGTTAGAGGCAGGAAAGCCGAGATGTTTTGCAGCCAATCGGGCATCAGATAGCGGGGAAAGAACGTACCCGAGAGAAACATCATCGGAAAGACAATAATATTCGTGAGAGGTGCGGCTTGGCGCTCGTTCTTGGCCCAACCACCAAGGGCTAGACCAATACCAAGAATAGTAACGATGCCTAGGATAATAAACAGGGCCAGCTCAAACCAATTGCCTACCACCTGCAGATGGAAGACAAGAATCGCCACGACGAACATGATACCAAGGCTAAGAAGGCCAATAACTGCTTGTCCAATCATCGTAGAGAGGAAATACTGCCACACCTTAAGCGGTGTTGTGCTCAGACGCCTCAGAATCCCCATCTTCTTAAGCTCTGGAAAAACATTGACTGGGCCAAAGATACCCATGCCGATAATTGCAAAGCCAAGCAGTCCAGCAAATGTGTAGTCGAATGGAGACAGACTGCGCTCATTGAGCTGCTGACTGGTTACAGTAAACGGTGTAACGTTAGTAACGAATTTACCGTTAATTGCCTTGAACTGCGCATCAAGTATAGAGGTCAGAGCTGATGCTGATTGTGCATTATTCTGCGTGTAGATAACATTGGCCTGTCCACTTGGATAGGTTGTACCTGCTGTTACGTTCCCGAAGTTAGCTGGCAGTTCAATCACCGCATCGAGTTCTGAGCGCGTCATCTTTTCCTTGGCCGCATCGAGTGTTGTAACGTCTTTGTTAACCTTGAGGATCTTGCTATCTGTTAGTTGCTTGGCAAACGTCTTGGAAAAATCACTCTTGGCGTTATTGATTACGGCGACGTTAAAGGATACGTTGCCGCTGCCGTTGTTGAGACTGCCGAATACAAATAGGAAAATGAGCGGGAAGCCAATCGTAAAGAAGAGTGCAAGGCGGTCGCGAAAGAAGCGCTTGGTATTGATTCGTACAAATGTCAGGACCGTAAATAGTGATCGTTTCATTATGCGCCCTCCCTCAGGCCCTTACCTGTCAGATCGATAAAAACATCTTCGAGGTTGGCCTGTTCGACGTGTTGTTCTTTTTTGAAACCACGCTTTAGAAGCTGCTTAATGAGGTTTTTGGGTGTGTCAATTGCGACGATCTTGCCATTATCCATCACAGCAATCCGATCACAAAGAACTTCCGCCTCATCCATGTAATGAGTCGTCATAATCACACTAATGCCACGATCGCGCACTTTCTCAATCAATTCCCATAGATTGCGACGAGCTTGAGGATCTAACCCAGTGGTAGGCTCGTCAAGAAAGAATACTTTTGGACCATGTACAAGTGCAGTAGTAATACTTAGACGTTGTTTCTGGCCACCAGAAAGGCTTTCAACATAGCTATTCGCCTTTTCCTCAAGATCAACATCACGCAGGAACTGCAGCGGATCAACTTTTTCACCGTAAGCTGCGGCAAACATCTCGATTACCTCGGTAAGTTTAGTCTTGTCCTGAAAAGCAGGTGATTGCGGCTGGACGCCAATCAGATATTTAATCGCCTGAGGGTCTTTGGCAACATTAATACCGTCAATAATCACCGTACCGCTATCGATCGGACGAAGCGTTTCCATCATTTCAAGTGTTGTCGTTTTTCCTGCACCATTCGGGCCGAGGATACCGAATATCTCACCCTTTTTGACGTCGAAGCTAACGCCGTCAACAGCCTGCTTATCCCCATAACGCTTCTTGAGGTTCTTTACTTCAATCATCGATGCCATTACATCCATTGTACGCGAATTCACGTATGGTTCAAGGTGTTATTGGTTCATGTTCGTTATCGCAGGGTTGCTTTCCAAGGTTCAACCTTGGAAGGTATCAAAACAACAAAAATTGCCCCCTGGGGAGGGGGCAATTTCGGCACCTGTTTGTTTGGGTATTACTATACAACCAAACGCGCTTATGGTGCAAGTCTTAAAAGACTATTTTTTCTTAGAAACTGTCAAGAAACCGTTTCGTGGGTTTTCTTTGACTTCACGATCAGCTGGCAGGTCAACTGGGTGACCCTTTGCGTTCTTCTCTACCTTTGCGAAAAAGTAGATAGTTTGTGGCTTGCCACCACGAAGTGTAACTTCGGTGCTGTGCAAGTAGTAAGTAACTCCCTTTGAATTTTTGTGACTGTAAGCCATGTAAGATTCTCCTCCTGTTAGTGCTATACGAGAGTTAGAGTACAGCCTCAGAGGCGCGCTGTCAACATTTAGATAGATTTATACTGTTGATGCAAAATAATTCGAAGGATAACTAGGCTGATCAGACGAGCAATTATCATCAGGATAAGAGCGATACATACCAGCACTGACCAACCGGCAAAATCAGGCGACCAGAGGGGTGAGACATAGTCGTACAAGTAGCTGTCAGCATGAGGTAAGTTAACAGCGTTCACGAGGTTACTAGCAGCGGGATATTTAGCTAATTCACTAGTGGTACATTGGACATAAGCCTCCGACCATCGAGTGAATTTGGGAGCACATACATCCTGTGCTTTTTTATAAATATTACCGTTCGGATTTGTATCGCTTGACGCTTTCGTGTAAGCGATTTGCACATCGCGTTTATAGCTTGCGACCAGGTAGACACCCTTGCCCATATCGGTGTTCATATGAGCCGATACATAACGTTGTAAATCATACAATCTAGTGATGATTGTATCGCTATTCCCTGCCTCATCGGCTGACTGTACCGCAGACCGTCTTTCGACCATACCGATATTATTGAGACGCAAAAAAGTTAAGGACAAAAAGCCTGCCAAAATCAATAGAATAACGAGCTGCCACGTTTTAATACGCTGCAACTGCTTGATACTCCGTCGTACTCGACCCTTGTCTGCCACCCGAACACCCCACATCAATTATGTGATTAGTATAGCACAGAGGCCAACCGGGGGATGGTATACTTGTCGTATGAACATTTTCTTCGCAGGACTTGGTGGCGTTGGTATGGGGCCGCTCGCTGAGATTGCACGGGACGCTGGTTACAGCGTGTTTGGTTCTGATGTTGAAGAGGGTCTTATGACAGCTAAGCTTGCCGAAAATGGTATCGACGTACATATCGGACCACAAGATGGATCATTTCTCGGATCGGTCCACGAATCTCATCCAATTGACTGGTTCGTCTACACGCCGGCAATTAAGGAGGACCATCCTGAATTAGTCCTCGCAAAAAAACTAGGTATACCAACAGCTAAAAGGGGTGAATATTTAGCTCATTTCATCGAAGAAAAGAATCTAAAGCTGATTGCAGTTAGTGGAACGCATGGTAAAACGACGACAACCGGGATGGTTATCTGGACAATGAAAGAAATTGGCATACCAATCAGTTACTCGATTGGCACAACCCTGACATTTGGTCCAAGTGGTGCGTTTGATCCAAAAAGTGAATATTTCGTCTATGAATGCGATGAATTTGATCGCAATATGCTGTACTTTTCACCCTACCTGGCGCTTATTCCGTCGCTTGACTACGATCATCCTGATACGTATCCGACGCCTAAAGATTATTTGGACGCTTTCAAAGAATTCGCTCTTAAGAGTAAGTCAGTTATTGCTTGGAGCGATCAACATGCTGAAGCGTTCGAGGGCCTTAATAACGTTACGTTACTTGAAGCCACAAAAAGCATGCCTGACATTGCGATGATTGGCCTGCATAACCGTCGTAATGCAATTTTGGTACAGGATGCATTTAGTCAGCTACGGATAAGTGATGATGTCGGCGATATACTACTTCGTTTCCCAGGAACTGACCGTCGTTTTGAGAAACTCGGTGATAATCTATATAGTGATTACGGCCATCATCCGGTGGAAATTGCCGCCACGTTACAGCTGGCTCGTGAGCTATCCGACCACGTCGTACTCGTCTATCAACCACACCAAAATATTCGCCAACACGAGATCAAGGATGAATACACAAATCAATTTGAACTTGCTGAAGATATTTATTGGCTGCCGACGTACCTGTCGCGCGAAGATCCTAGCCTAGCCATCCTAAAACCCGAAGAACTCATCACAAACATTACGAACCGCGAACATGTACACGTAGCTGCATTCGACGATGGTCTATGGAATACGATCCAACAAGCGCGTCATGACGGTAAACTTGTCCTTGGGATGGGGGCCGGTGCAATTGACGGCTGGTTGCGCGAACAGGTACGCAAATCTTCTAATTAGTTTGCGGTGCACTGATATCAAGCGTATCTGGATTTAGCGGATCACCACCAAAAGCATCGACTGCTTTTGCCTTAGCAGCCTGCGCATCATAGAGTGTTTTGAAATCACTAATAGCTTTATTGTCCAGCTTGCCTGATGTTGGGTAGTCAATAAACCCACTTTCGTCAGTAGTTGTTTGACTTGTCGTCTTATAACCTGGACGGCTGAGATCAAGTTGGATTGCGCCACTGCTTGAGTACAGCGCCATGCTAATACTCACGAGTACAAGAGCGATCGTAATCGCCAAACCAATCAAGATAAGAAAGCGATGCTGGTCCCAAAAACCTAACTCGGCAGTCGTTTCTTTATTCGCATCCATTACTTGCCTACCCCAATTGTTTGTTGGTTGTCGCTGACAAATGTGCCAAAAGTAGTCGCATAATCATCAATGTACTGATGTAGAACGAGGACATCAGCATGCACTTGGCTACGTTTTGTTCTGGCATTTGCGACCGCATCATAAAATCCAACGGGTTCATTCTGACAATTAATGTCCAGTGCAGTTGATAGTTGTTCAGCGTACGCTTGATAATCAGTGCTAAATGTTGCAAATGCCGTATTATAGTTGTTAGTAATCGATACTAAGTCTTTGGAATTTAAGTTGTTGCTATCAACTCGACTATTAAATGGCGTCATAAGCTTGCTGGTCATCGATTCATACACTTGTCCACGGTTGACACGAAGCAGCGCATCATTAACGCGTAGTTGTCCTAGGGAGTTTTTCACATTTATACAGCTCGCCTTAATGCGGACAATTTGAGCGTCTGTCATTGTAGAGTCATCAGCTGACACATGAGTGAGCAGAATAAGTGAAGATAGCACTGCTGTGAATAGTCCTAATGTAATCAGCCTTCGAGAGTTTAACATCTCCCCTATTATCGCTTTCTGCGGCTATTTGGTCAAATGAAATACTAGGCCCGTGCGACTCACCAGGCCGTCGTGTATGAGACCTGTGAGTGCAGCATCAAAACGATCGTCCGCTACGGTGGCAGCACGTAGGTCGGACTCATTCATATCACCGAGCGTTAAACAACGCACAATCAGACCACGAACTTCACGAAGACTACCTTTTAAGGGTGTCTGTTTTGTGTAGTGAATGCTTTTAGTGATTCTACCAACACCCTGTTTTTTCAAGTAACTGCCATAGTCCATGAGTGCCTGGTACCACTGACGGCTACGAGACAAATCTTTTGGAAAGGTTTCAGCCATAAGTTTTAATAATTCTCTATCGCTGACCTTATCCTGATCTTCGAAAAAGTGGTAAAAGTAAACTGTACGGATGTTTGTTTCAATAAAGATAATCGGCTGATTGAAGCTATACGCCAAAATAGCGCCCGCCGTGTTTGGACCGACGCCCGGTAGACTGGTAAGTTCCTCGAGTGTTCCTGGAATAACTCCGGCAAAATCATTCACAGTGCGCTTGGCCGCATCATGAAGAAACTTTGCCCGACGATTATAGCCAAGGCCATTCCAAGCAGTCAGAACATCAGCGAGCGGCGCCTTGGCTAGCTGCTGTATATCTGAAAACCTACTGACAAATGTGTTGAACTTGGATATAACCCGGTCGACCTGAGTTTGTTGCAACATCAACTCACTAACCAGTACATAATACGGGTCAGTATTTGTTCGCCACGGCATGTCGCGATATAACTCGCGACCGCGCCTCATGACAATTTCTTGAAAAGTCTCTTTATTCACCACTCTAGTATAACGGCGTATAATGGATGTATGACAACATACGTAATTTCTGGAGGATGTTTTTGGTGTTTAGACGCCGTTTATCGACGGCTGAAGGGTGTCAAGTCCGTAGTAAGTGGCTATGCGGGGGGTGGCACGATTGACCCATCGTACGAGGAAGTCTCGACAGGTGAGACCGGCCATGCCGAGGCAGTTGCAATTACCTTTGACGAAAAGGTTATTCCGGCAAAGACAATTCTTGACCTATTTTTCCTTATCCACGATCCTACCACACTCAACCGACAAGGCAATGACGTCGGCACTCAGTATCGTTCGGCGATGTTTTACGAAGATGACAAACAAAAAAAGGACTTTGAGGCAGCGCTTGAACGGTCCAAGAGTCATTGGGACAACGCGCCTGTAACGAAAATTAGCAAACTTGATACATTCTACCCAGCTGAAGACTATCACCAAGATTACTTTAATAAAAACCCAGGTAATGGCTATTGTTCGATTGTGATTACACCCAAAATAGTAAAGGCACGTGCTGCCTACACGAAGTGGTTCAAGGACTAAATGTTGTTAACAAAATACGAACACGCCTGCTTTACTATCGAAGAAGATAGCCAAGTTTTGGTGGTCGATCCTGGTAACTTCACGACCGATTTTAAGGTTACGGATAATATTGTCGCCATTGTTATCACTCATGAGCATGCTGATCATTTTGATCCTAATTTACTCGCCAGCATATACGATAAAAATCCCGACTCGGTTTTGATTTCTCTGGAATCGATTACCGAGAAAATGCCCGACCATAAATCGCACGCCGTTGCTGCTGGTGAAACGTTTACGGTTGGACCCTTCAATTTGGAATTCTTTGGCGGTACACATGCTCAAATACACCCTGATATCCCGCTCATCGACAATCTTGGAGTACTAGTTAACCAGCGATTATACTATCCTGGAGATTCCTTCACAGGGCCTAATAAGCCAGTTGAAATTTTGGCACTACCCGCCAGTGCGCCCTGGTTAAAAATCAGCGAATCGCTTGATTTCCTGATGCAAGTAAAACCTCAGTTCACATTCCCTACGCATGATGCCATTTTGTCTGCAACTGGCAAGGGACTGACTGATCGTCTCATCGGCATTTTTGCAGACAAAGTTGGTAGCAAATATACACGTCTAGATGGACAAACACTAGAAATCTAAGATGGAACTTTTAGCAAACCCCAAGAACCTAAAAAAAGCTGCGGAATATTTATCAAAAAATGACACGGCCTTAACCCCAATTATTACACGAGCTGGTATTGCGACGATTACACCACACAAAAATTATTATCAGGAATTGGTTGAAAGTATTGTTTCCCAACAACTCAGCGTCAAAGCCGCCGCCACAATTTTGAAACGTTTCCTGGCATTATTTCCTGGCACTGACTTCCCAACCCCGGATCAGATTTTAACAAAAGATATCGAAGACTTTCGTGGTGTCGGTTTATCTCGACAAAAAGGTAGCTACATTCAGGATCTGGCATTAAAAGTTATCGAGGGATCGGTTAAGTTCAACCACCTGGACGTACGAACAAATGACGAGATTGTCGCAGAACTTACCCAAATAAAAGGCGTCGGCGTATGGACGGTGCATATGTTTTTGATCTTCTGCATGGGGCGGCTAGACGTTTTACCGACTGGTGATCTTGGCATCAAAAATGGAATACAAAAACTGTATGGGTTTGACCATTCACCAAGTGCTGAGGATATGCAGAACATAGCTGCAGCGAACAACTGGCATCCGTACGAATCAGTTGCCAGTTGGTATGTCTGGCATTCTCTCGACAATAAGCCGGCGTTATAAGCCTTGTAGGAGCTGGTTGATATTTTGGCTGGACGTTGAACCACCTGCGCCTGGTATGAGATTTTGTATACCACTTGCTCCGCCGCCACTTTGAAATTGCGTAATGAAGCTTGAGATAGTAAAAATCAGACTGATACCACTGAGGAGTATGACAATACCTAGAATAACCGCGAACCATATAACCGTTCGTGCTGCGAACTTTTTATAACGAGCGACTTCGAGCATTTCATTGCCTTGCTTGTCCTTCATAGCACCTGACATAATTAGGACAAAGTCGATAATCGTCCATATTCCTAGTCCGCCAAATGTTATAAGTTTTAAGATACCTGTACCAATTTTACCTAAGTAAAATCGATCAACACCAAACATACCCCACATAAAACTAAAGAAAAATACAGCGAGGAAGTGCCGCTGTTTATTTGGTTTAGCGACCGATTGCGTCGGAGCAGGTACGACCGCGACTGGTTCTATTGGAGCATGAGCGTCATCCATATGCTCTATCATAGCTTGTTTTGCTAATAACCCGAAAAATAATCTGTCTTTATATGACCGGCGGTAACACCAGCTAGGCGTAGCTCATCACGAAATGATAGCGCCATTGCATTAGGCCCCGAAATATAAAACGTATGGTCGTAAACGTTGCCAACATAACGCTCGATCGTCTTCATATCAAGGTATCCTTTTTCCCCCGCCCAAGTCGGACCTGGTTCCGTAACTATTGGAACGATCATGATGCCAAGTTGTTTACGCGCTTCGTTAAGCAATCCGCCATAGACCAATAAGTCTTCACGACGTGCTGCGTAGAATAAGACGATAGGACGTTTCTCTTGTTTGGCGATTAGATCATCAATCATTGAACGAAATGGTGTTATACCAATACCACCGGCGATCATCACGATAGGCTCGTTTGTATTAGCCGGCAAAACAAAGCTTCCGCCAACTTCAGTTGCCCGAACAACAGTACCGGGTGTTAGGTTAAGCAAGGCAGTCTTGAACGTACTTGAGGGATTTGCAGTAACAAGTCCTAGTTTTATGTATTGATCACTTGGCCGCGAGGCTATAGAAAAGGTTCGCCTAATACCTCGATCGTCTGGATGGTCGTGAGGCAATGTTAGTTCGATATACTGTCCTGCCCTAAAACGAATGGGATGAACTGGTTTAAAGACAATTGAATATATAGACGGCGTAATTTCAGTACTACTGACAAACTCTAACTTGATAGCACGACGCTGCCCGACGAGAAAACTAAATACGTTACCGACTAGTAGTGCGACATCAGGTTTTGATATCCAACCTATTTGTAATCCCCCGAGTATTGCAACAAGTACTGCGTAGACAATCTGGTTTCGTTTGGTTGTTGGTGATGTTAACGGTTCAGTCAACATAATCGTTCCAGCAAAAACAATCGGCGTCGAGATGACGACTGTTTTGAATGCCTCGCCAAGTTCGCGCCCTGTAACGACCGCAATAATACCTGCGAGAGCGACACTGACAAAGCCATAAACAAATACCATCGTAAAATGGCGAAGCTTCCAGGTAACAAGTAGCCCAACAATTGATACTACAGGCAAGAGCAGTAAAGTTGCGACCCACCACGTCGCACCGAGCAAACCAAGTAAGCCACTGATCACAACAGCGACTGCAGCTGGGTTAAAGATATGACGACCACGGATAGCGAGTATGTATTTAGACGCAACCGATAAAAATGCGGCCAATGCTGTTAATAAAAATCCTTTTAAGTCGTTTTGCGGAAAGATTAAGAAAAATATAATAAATGCAGTGATTTGCCAGGACTCTGGATTATATGGGGCAGAAAACGTCCATGCGAATAACTTACTAGCAATGTAGGATACAACTAGCAGAATTAATAATGTTGGAGCTAATTCCAAAAGTGTGAACGATAGTAACCCGAAAAGACTCAGGACAAATGCGGTGGCCGTAATCAAGTAGAGCCCATAGAGCACTAACCGATACATCGTCATGCTATCAATAAATTTTTCTACATATTGACGCATTACTACCTGCTCTCCTTGGTAAATAATTCTATTTTCTGACCTTTTGTTTTGACAGTACCGTTACGGTATATGATACAGTATTCAAAATCAACCAGTTGACGTAATTGCTCTGGTGCAACAAAAAACAGAGCTGTTGCCAGACCGTCAGCGTGCATAGCACTGTCGGCAATTACCCAGGTTGCAATGATATCTTCGACAGGCCTCGCAGTTTTGGGGTTAATGATATGATGCCAATTACCCCACGCTCGACGTGTAACTGCTGATCCACAGATACTTTCATTCTTAATCGTTGCAACACCAATAAGTTGGGTATCATCGTATGGACTCTGCAAGCCAACGCGCATTTCACTACCACGGACCAATATGTCTCCACTAGCATCTACACAGTAAGCGCCCGTTAGCAACTTTGCAACCTGGTCGACCGCGTAGCCCTTACCTGCTGCACCGACATCGATCAGTGCTGGTTGCTTGATTGTTATAGAATCAGTTCCTAAAGCGATTGTGTCATCCCATTTGGGCGGCATGTGAATTGTAGTTTTGGGTTTTAGTGAGTAGTTTTTATCGTAGCCCGCATCGACAAGCGCACGTCCAACGAGTGGTGTTACAAGGCCGTCAGTCGCAGCATAAAGTTGCTGATACCATTTCATAAGTCCGATGTCCCTTACATCAAGCTCATACACACCGGGTTCTTGTTCTATCAATGAAACCAGCGAATCGTCCCGAAAACGCGACCAAATATGATCAATACGCTCGAGCTCCTTACTAATGGCAGCTTCAAGACGTTGTGCGTCAGTGGCTTCCACCATCCACTCTGTGCCAAGAGCTTCAAAAGTGATATTAGGCTTTGGCTTCATTTTCAATCGTCGTTAATGCGTTATTGAAGCCCATTGGTGTAAGTGATGCACCGGATATGCGGTAAACTTGTACATCCGCAATATTCTTGCCGACGACCGCGCTACTGATACCATCACTGAACCTGTTAGTGTACTCGACTGATGTACCTGAGTAAATCGATGAAGAGTCGATTGATACAGCGGTAATTTTATCGCTAGCAAGCGTCAACTTGACACCAATTTGCTCGGTACCATCGGGTGTATAAAATGACCCGTTGGCTGTATATGTGCCGTCCTTATACGTGTTCGCAGTTGAAGATGTCGTAGGCGTTGGTGATGTTGCTGATGTCGTTGTTTGTGAACTGGACGTCGTACTAACAACGTTTGGTTGACTCGCACTCGCGGCAATTTGCTGGTTCGACCGAGCATTATAAGCAACCGCTCCGGCAGTCCCGACGGTCGTTACGAGCACAATAACGATGAGGCCAATGATTTTGGTCTTAGTTTGATCCGACATAGACAGTTCCTTTTATTTTTATATCTACCAGCTAGTATATAGGATATAAACTGAAAGCTTGCTTAGGAATATAGCCTATTTTATGGGGTAAGACGATTAATATCGCGTGGAAATAGCGTTGCTTCTTTGACGTTATTAAGACCGACAATTTTTTCAGTCAGGCGCTCTAAGCCAAGGCCAAATCCACCGTGTGGCGGTAGACCATATTGGAATGCCTGCAAGTAATATTTAAAGCCCGGATGTTCTGGATCACCATGCGCAATCGTCTTGAGCTGTTCGACCAGAACATCATAGCGGTTTTCGCGCATAGGGACAGTTGCAATTTCAATACCGCGAAATAGTAAGTCGCTACGATCGGCAATTGCCGGATTCTCGGCATTTTTACGATGATAGAACTTCATGCTACTCGTTGGCCACTCAGTTACAAAAACGGCTTCACTAGCAAGATTTTTCTTGGCGTATTCACAAATCCAGCGCTCTTCGTCAGGGCGAAGATCATCTTCACTACTATAATCTTCAGGGTTATTCTTGGCGTATAACGCATGTACTTCAGCCATAGAAAGTCGCGGAAAGTCTTCAGTCAGGACTGGCTTATGAGCATTCCACTTTTTTAAGTCCTCACCATACGAATCCCAGACGTTATTTATGATCGCATTAATAAGTCCACTCGTGAATGTCAGTAGATCATCAAACTCGATAAAACCCATCTCGGCATCAATTGTAATGTATTCGGTCATGTGTCTCGTCGTCGCACTTTGCTCAGCACGATATGTCGGATTCGTCTCAAACACTCGCTCAAATACGCCAACCATCATTTGCTTATAAAATTGGGCACTTTGGGCGAGCGAAGCAGTCTTGCCAAAATAATCGAGCGTAAAGACTTCGGCGCCACCTTCGGTTGGTTCTGCAAGAAGTTTTGGTGTGTTCATTTCAGTAAAATGATGATCAATGAAATACTTCCTGGCTGTTTCAAGAACCTTTGCCTGAACTTTAAAGATTGTCTGTTCCTGTAAATTACGTAGCCCAATCACACGATTATCAAATAGAGTGTCGAGATTTTCAGAATCATGACTTAGTGGTTTATCAATTTCAATTGGCGGCTCATCAGTAACAGGAACCATCACTTCGACAGTTACGTCGTGAAGTTCAGCACCGCCTGGTGCACGGTCATCAGCAACAACCGTACCTGTTAGTGCCAGTACGGTACCTGTTTGTAGGCCGCGTAGTTTCTCGAGTTCATCATCAACAATGAGGGTTTGAGCTAAACCACTACGGTCGCGCAAAGTAATAAAGTTAAGTCCGCCCAACAGGCGTTTCTTGTGTAACCAGCCCTGCAATGTAACCGTCTGATCAATTTTTGTAGCTAGTTCTGCTGCTAATGTTCGTGTCATATCACTCTGTAGTGTATCATCCTGACCCCCATAAGACCAGTGCGGCTAGACTTCTGGATGCTTTTCGTGAGTCGACCGTTCTGAAACAGCTCTAATACTTTCATGTCCGTCAAACTCATCAACAATTTTGCGGCCAATGAGCGCTTCAATCACGTCATTGAGTGTTACAACTCCGACAGTCCTACGGAATGAGTCAATAACGATAAACAGGTGTCGATGCGTACGAAGCATTGCTGCAAGCGCGTGCGTTAGTGTCTGATCCTGGTGGATATAAAAAACGTGTGGGTCCATCGCCTTTTCGGCTGTAACGGACCGTTTAATATCAAGCGTTAAAAGATTTTCAAGATATAGCACACCGACAACATGATCAATATCGGCTCCAATGACAGGTAGTCTACTATGTCCTGTCTTGTGCAGGTCGTCTAATGTCAGTGGGCCTAAAAATTCTGTTTTTTTGATTGAGGCAATATCACCTACCGCTGTCATGATATGAGATACTAACGTGTCTCCAAAGGCCAAGCTGTGAACGACTAATTTTTTATCTTCTGCCGTCAGTACGCCCTCTGATTGGTCGATCAAATGTTCGAGCTCTTGTCGTGAGCCTAAATGAAACGCTGGCCTAGGTCCTACATCTGCACGAATGAATTTCATTAGTGGCGCAGTTTTAGCTGCAACGGCTAATAACTTTGGCTCTAGTAGCTCATAAAACCGTCGAGAAATTTTTTGGATCATCGACAGGCGAGCTAGCGCACCATATTCAAACAAAACGATAATAATGAGAATTGTTCCTAGAACAGTCCCAAATGTGGCAACGAGCAAAAAACAGAGGCCGACGAGCAGAAAGCCTGTTGTAATTTTTAGATTTGATATGACGTCCTGAAGCAACAGCTCCTTATGCACTAACTGGGCCGCACGATGATCGTGCGCATCTGCCCGTCGAATCAACTCATAATGGCTCAGCGATGAAAAAGTCGGATGCATACCGGCAACAAGGACAAGGAGTATAAAGCAGACAATGGTTAATATTAGTAAAAACGTGAACATTATATGCTTATTGTACAACAGACTCGTCAAGCGATTTGCTATAATGATTAGAGTAGTTATAAGGAGAGTATATTGTGAGTAAAAGAGCCTGGATTATTTTTGCCGTTATTGTTGTAGGTTTACTGACCGCCCTGGTTATCACGTCGCGTAACGCTAATCCCGTCGTGGATGTTTCAAACGTCAAAGAGAATACTATTCTAGCAGCGACTCCTGCAAGCGGAAACATTGCGGACGAGGTATATGGCAACACAAGTAGCAAAGTCATCCTCATTGAATATGGTGATCTACAATGTCCTGCCTGTGGTAGTGCCCACCCAAATATTCGCAAAATCACCGAACAATACAAGGATCAGTTGGCCTTTATTTTTCGTAACTTCCCTCTTTCGACCATCCACCCGAATGCACGCTCCGGTTCAGCTGCTGCTGAAGCTGCCGGCCTTCAGGGCAAGTACTGGGACATGAACAACTACCTGTATGAGCACCAGAGCGACTGGGTTGATCTTACCGGTACCAATGTAACGACCGCACTCGTGAGTTACGCCAAAGACCTTGGGCTTAATACAACCAAGTTTACATCGGATCTTGCAGCCGACAATGTTAATAAAAAGATTTCGTTCGACCAAGCAATTGGCAACAAACTTAATATCAATTCGACACCAACTTTCTATCTTAATGGTGTTCAACTAAGTAGCGACGTTATCAGCGATGTTCAACAAAGTAATGGCGATAAGCTGCGTGCACTGATTAACGCTGATCTTCAAAAAGTCGGTGTAACACCTCCAGCAAGTAGCTAGTTTCTAAAAAGCAAAAACACCCCGGTGCCTTGGGGTGTTTTCATTTTTTGTGTATCTCGTTCTAGAATGAACGAGACGGATTTGAATCTATACGATTCTACTGTGCAATATACAGTTGCCATTCGGCAGGCACCACATCCACTGCTATCTTTTTGCGCCTTGATGGCACAAACTCGATGGCTATTGGCATGTGATTTTTACTCCTTGTACTGGTTGACGCTACCGCTAATGAGACACCTATAGGTTTCTCATCGCGCAGTACGCCGAACTAAATTCGGACGTTCTGGCTGCTCTTCCAATGTACTTACCTCACGCGCTTCGACCTTTAAATTAAATGTTTTGGCGCAAGGGACAGGATTAATAGTATCAATTTACAAGCAACACGTCAAGACTGGCGCTACAACCATAGCGCTAATAGTTATATTGTACGCTACTAATTTTCAAAGCACAAACGTCTTATTTGTTACATTTCACCAGGAGTGTCTTGAGGCTTGGCGGACTTCAGTACGCGTTCCTTTAGCAGGAAGACTAATACCGTTGCACCAGCGACCAGGAAGGATGCTACGACAAAAATGTGATGCAAACTATCAGAGAATGCGTGAGTGACTTTACTCGAGAAGTCAGACTGAGTCTTCTCAAAGGTTTGCTTAGCTACGTTTGCTTGTATCGCAGGCAGTTTTGCAAAGCTTGACTCGGCTGCACTACTGACTTGGCCTTTAATATCAGGCATATTGAGGTTCAGGAGCGTATTTGCATCACTCAGACTGCCGATCTTTGATACTTCTGGACTCTTTTGAATCATTTGTAGATATGGCGATGTATCCTGAATATTACCGAGATTTGCAATAATACCTGTCGTTAGGACCGCACCAAAGACTGCCGTGCCAATCGTTGAGCCAAGACTTCTAAATAGCTGGTTAGAGCTGGTTGCGATACCGAGGTCATGCTGCTCGAATTCATTTTGGATAGCAAGGTTAAGTGTTGGCATCGCAACACCCATTCCCATACCCAGAAACACCATAACAAATGCTTCATAACCATAACCTGAATCAACATTTAGGAAGCTGAGGGCAATCATACCAGCGGTCGCAATAAGGAAACCAACCTGCATGAAAATCTTGTAGCGTCCAATTCGCGAAATCAACTGACCTGAGCCAATACTGGTGAGCATCAATCCACCGATCATTGGCAGTAACATCAGACCAGACTTGGTTGGCGTAGCACCAAATACCTGTTGATTAAACTGCGTCAGGTACAAAATCGAGCCGAGGAAAGCAGCACCAAAGAGCATAGCGGTAATAATTAACAGGACGTAATTACGATTTTTGAAGAAACGAAGCGGAATAATCGGCTCGACCGCTCGTCTCTCAACAAGGACGAAACCTAATGTGGCTAGGGCGACGATACTATACATACCGATCCGTAATCCTGTTAATGTCCATCCTGTTGAGCTTAATAGTCCCGAGAAAATCGTACCCGTGTTATCGACAGCCAAGATTAATACACCTAGAAGTATTGCAAGCAGTGTTGCGCCAACATAGTCAACACGAGGCTTATTATCATGCTTGAGTGGTGGACAGAAGATACTAATAAAGATGAATGCAAGGATACCAATAGGAACATTAATAAAGAACGTCCAGCGCCAGTCCGTAATCATACCGAGAATATGCTGACCATCGGTCAGCCATCCACCGAGCAGCGGGCCAATGACCGAGCTCAGTCCAAAGACTGCACCAATTAACCCCTGCCAACGTCCACGTTCACGCGCTGCAAACAAATCGCCAACAATTGTAAAGGCGTTGGCGGTGATAATACCACCACCGATACCCTGCAAGGCTCTCGAGGCAATCAGCTGGACTACTCCACCTGCAATACCTGAAAGCATTGATCCAATCACAAAGACTGCAACACCAATTAGTAGAATCTTGCGACGACCGAACAAGTCAGAAAATTTTCCAGCAATCGGCACGGTAATCGTTGTCGTCAGTAGATATGCGGTAACAATCCAACTTAGCGAGTCGAAGGCATTGAACTGCTCGACAATTTTACCAAGCGCAGTGGCGATAATAGTCTGATCAAGCGCAACAAGAAACATTGCTGCCATAACCGAGACCATGATAATAATTTTGCTACGGAGCGCTAAGTGGTGATTCATAAACTACTTTACTTTCTTGTTATCTTTTAGTGTTTTTAGGCTTTCTAGCTGCAGGTTTAGCTGCTCAATAAAACTCTCGATCATATCTTCTTTAATGAGTCCAATAAATCCCTTGCCGGACGTGCCCATAACGTACAAACGATCACCTGTTTTAATGCCGAGCTCTTCACGAGCATCAGCTGGAATCACTATCTGACCTTTGGTACCAACAGTCGCAGTACCGTAGAGTTTCTTATCATGCATATTCATTAGTATACACAAAGTATGAAAAGTATGTCAAGTATAACTTAGGCTTTTTTCTTATCTTTCATGATCTCATCATGAATGGTTTGAATCATGCGCATCTGATTCTGGTGAATAGCCATTAATTCCTCGATCTCTTTTTTGGCACGAATATTAGTCTCATAGTCGTGTTTTGCCATGGCTGCACTGATTGAATCTTGGCGCTTGGCTGCGATCAGCAAAATCGCGCCCTGAAGTCCAGCAAGCATTGATAGGAAGAGGTTTAATAGAATAAACGGATATACATCCCAGTGAAAGATGGGTGCAAGTGTATTAAGTATCGCCCAGCAACCCATAAAGATAATAAAGGTAAAGACAAATCGCCAGCTGCCCATTCCGTTACGGAGGATGTCGGCCGCTCTTTCACCTCTTGATAGCGCGTTTTTGTGTTCTCGATGCCAGTTATATATCATAGTGTTCTCAGTATACAGTATGTTTTTCCCTATCAAAACGGGTGGCGCGAGGCGGGGCAGCACCCACTTCGAGTCTGGTAGCCCAGCGAGAAGTAGGGGCGGACCGAGCGACAGGACCCGTATAAACGACTAAAATAGTGAAATAAGGAGCGCGATTGCGGCGGCAGCCATGATAACAAACGTAATCCACAGACCTAATTTAGACCAGAACCTGCTCTTGTAATCACCCATAACCTGTTCGCGACTTGAGACGCGGGCGATGAGGAAGATAAGCGGCACTGCCACGATACCGTTAAATACGGCTGTCATAACGAGTGCTTTGATTGGATCAAGGCCAACGAAGTTAAATAGTAGTCCTACGAGCGTTCCAATAATAATAACTAGATAAAACTCACGAGCTTGTTTGAACTTGCGAAATAGGCCTTCACGCCAACTAAATGTTTCAGAAATTGCATATGATGATGAACCGGCAAGGACAGGAATACTCATTAGGCCGATGCCAATAACACCAATCGCGAAGATCAGTTGTGCTAAGAAACCTGCATTAGGAAAGGTGTGCACCAGCGGTACCAATGCACTGGCCGCATCAGCGGCAGTTACAATATTTGTGATACCTGCATGGTTCAGAACCACCGCACCAACTACAATAATGAACCAGGCAGTTACATTCGAAAAAAGCATACCGACAACGGTATCAATGCGTAAGCGTCTTAGGTATGGACGAGTCAGTCGTGGGATACCACCCTTTTGTGCTAGTCGATGCTCCGCTATTTCATCCTCGACAACGTTACTAGTCTGCCAGAAAAACAGATACGGCGAAATTGTCGTACCAAAGATCGCCACGATCATAAATATAAAGTCTTTGTTGAGTTCAATATGCGGAATAATCGTCGCTTTGAACGCATCGAGCCATGGAACATTCACCAAAAATGCAGTGAAGATATACGCGAATAGTGCGATCGCCAACCACTTTAGAATTCGCACATAGGTACGATATGACAGGAATATTTCGAGCAGCAAAATTATAACAGCAAAGCCAACAGCCAAAATTGCAAATGGAATGCTTGGCAGTAACAGCTGCGCACTTGCCGCCATTGCACCTATATCTGAGCCAATATTAAACGTATTAGCTAACACGACCAGTAGGACAATCGGGTAGAGGATCTTACGCGAATAGTTCTCTCTTACTACGGCAGCTAACCCTTTTCCTGTTACCGCGCCGATGCGCATAACCGCTTCTTGAACAGAGACCATCA
>SCSZ01000030.1 GCA_004322265.1 Patescibacteria group bacterium | reverse complement strand
TCAAAGGCTTTGGACGAAGTTAAAGATAAATTAGCAGAACTGGAACTCTAGACATGCACCGACACAGTTATGTAGGACGTAAATTCGGACGTGAGCGCGATCAGCGCAAAGCGCTCCTCAAAGGACTTGCTACTAGTCTTGTTGAGCATGGAAAAATCGAAACGACCTACCCTAAAGCTAAAGAACTTGTTCGTTACATCGAAAAAGTTATTACTAAGGCTAAAAAGGGTACACTCCAAGGTCGTCGCCAAGTAATTGCAGCCTTGTCTACTCAGTCCGCTGCAATGAAACTAGTTGACGAGATTGTTCCACAGATTTCTGGACGAAACAGTGGTCATGTCCGCGTCGAACGCACCAAACTTCGTGTTGGTGATGGTACACAAATGGCAACGATTGCTTTTGTCGATGAGTTGAAATCTACTCCAGTTGCTGCACCAGTCGTTGAGGCTGTTAAGCCAGCGCCAAAGGCAGAGAAAAAGACCACCACAGTAAAGAAAGTTAAGGCTACTGCGTAATGAATAATCACAAGAAAACATATTCACAAAAACCAGGCGATGTTACTCGTCGATGGATCCTGATTGATGCTTCAACCGCACCTCTTGGTCGTGTTGCGACAACAATCTCAAAGTATCTTATTGGTAAGTACAAGCCAACCTTCACGTCGCATATTGATGGTGGCGACTACGTTGTTGTTATCAACGCTGCTCAGGTTGTTGTAACTGGCGAAAAAGAGACTGACAAGAAATATTACCATCACTCAGGTTTTCCTGGTGGTATCCGCGACGAAAGCCTCTCTGAACTTCGCACAAAGTACCCAGAGCGCATCATTATTGAGGCTGTTAAGGGTATGATCCCTAAGAACAAGCTCGCTAGCGACCGTCTAGGGCGCCTCCGAGTCTTCCCAGGAGCTGAACATACTCATAGCCCACAAACTCCAGAGAAAGTAGAGGTAACCTTCTAATGGCTGATTCTAAATACCTATACGGCCTAGGCCGACGTAAGAGCGCAACTGCATCAGCTCGTTTATTTGCTGGTAAAGGCAAAATTACGATCAACGACAAGCCTGCAATCGAGTACTTTAGCGACAACAAGACTCACACTGGTGAAATCCTTGATCCATTGGCGCTAGTTAACAAGCAAAAAGATTTTGACATCACTATCCTTGTAAAAGGTGGTGGTATCGCTGGTCAAGTCGATGCAATCAAATTAGCAATCGCTAAGGCACTGACCGTTGGTTTCACTGACCTTCGTTCTACACTGAAAAAGGCAGAGTTCCTCAAACGCGACTCACGCGAAAAAGAACGTAAGAAGTACGGTCTACGCTCAGCTCGTAAACGCGAACAGTTCTCTAAGCGTTAGTACAACAAAAGAACTTCCCAAAATGGAGGTTCTTTTTTGTTACGCGTGTATAATATATTTATATTAATTTCCGAGGTATATTATGAGAGCATTAGAGGCAACTCCAGAAAATTTTCGATCATCACTAGTATCTTTAGCAGAAGTAGGGTCTACGGATCCTAATCAATTATGGACGACACTTCAAACGCTTCAGCTTAAGCGCACGTTACGTCGTGGCTACTACACGCTAAGAGCAGATTCGCTACTTGCCGTTCAAAAATACGACCTTGGGAATAACGCGCCATCGGTCGCACGACTAGACCTGATTGAACCTCGAAGGCTTGGACGTGATCGTGCTGGAGCATACTTTTTTGATACAGAACAAGACGAAACGGCTGAAGATATTGCTGTTAAGGGAGGTCTTCAGGTACTTGAGGGCTCATTGAATACAGGGCGCTCAAAAGATCTTCGAGAGCTGATAAAGGATGCGCAACTTCAGGCAAGAAGTAAATCTGATGAATTCTTTATGTAGAATCCCTCACGGGACACTCTGAGCTTCACTCAACGCTAATAAGACGCTGCTTTGAGATCTTTAGTATGCAAATTGACAAATGACACATACGTGATATTATATAACAGTGCGTGCAGATCCCAAAAAGGACAATCTGTGCGTATTTTGCTTGTTTACATCATCGTACGATCAAACTCCCCAGGAGGATTAAGTGTCAAAGCCAACGCCCGCATATCGCACGTCAACCACACTCGACGAGCCTATCGTCGACGACCTGACGAGGCTGTGTGAGGTTCTCGAACCTCTCGCATTCGGCCAGGACTACTCGGACAACTCACCGGAAGGCATCATCGTCCGTGAGGAGATCGTCGCCGCGGTCAAGGACGCGCTTCGGATCTTCAAGGATGACGCACAGGACCAGGAGTTTCCGGTCCTCGTGTCGCGTGCTCGACTGCGTAACGCTGCCAAGCACCTCTACGCCGTCATCGACGCCATGGAGGATGACCTGGAGGGTGACGTCGTCGACGCCATCAGCACAGCGGGCTGCTACGAGCTCGAGGTCGGTCTCGCGAATGCGCTCCGTCTGAGTCTCTTCGAGCTCCAGGCGGCCAACGCTCGCAACTGACCGACGTTCGCCCGCGTGTGGGGCTCTGGCTGCTGCCCGAGCCCCACACGATGGTGGTGTAAACAAGCTATACATTCCTTTAGTTCTATGTTATAAATGAGAAGTAATGAACAGACGAATACAACAAAATAGCTCCTATTCGTTTACCGGCACCCATCGTGACGGTTTGTTCCGTGTTTTGAAATAAACATTTAAGGATATAGAAGAAATCGTCACACTAGGACGATTTTTTTAATTGGAAAGAATAAACATAAGGAGAATATTTTGGTTACAAGTGAAAAAGAGACATTTTCTGAGCAAACAATAGGTGTTGTTGGAGCTGCAGGTGATCTTGGTCGAAAAGTGGCCCGAACTGCGGAGAGGCGAGGATTTACAGTATTTGAATCAGACAAGAGGCTTCTGGGTAGTGCAAGTTTAGGTGCGCTTATGGAGAATTCTGACATCGTACATTTTTGTATACCTGCCTCTGGTTTTGAAGAGATACATGAACTACATCCTGATCAAGTTGCAGTGCTTCACGATAGCGTAATGGCAACAAGTCTTGCAACCAATGCCGAATTCTTTGGTGGGCAGGCAGATATTGTTCACATGCTCATGAACAAGAGTAAAACAGTTGTCGTTGAGGAGAATAGCCCACATCTAGATAGCGTGAGAACGCATATGAAGGCATTGGGTTGGCGTTCAGCGTCTATGAGTGCAAGAGAGCACGACGAGATGGCAGCGAGCAGCCAAGCTATATTTGCGTTAGGTGTATCAATGCAACTGCCGAAGTTAGCAACATGGCACGAAGAAGGTCTTTTAACGCCATCAGCCGAGGCCGCATACAATGCGTTTTTGGATCGTTCTGCGAAGTGGACTCCACAAACACTCAATTCTATACTCAGTAACCCTGAACTACCAAAAACCTTAGAAGAAATGCTGCAATTTCTTGAAGACAGGAAGAAAAAGCATGACGACGAATAACTTAGTTGGTATTCAGGGTTCGCCTGGCGCCAACCACGAGATCGCTGCTCGTCAAATGTATGGAAACGATGTAGATCTCGTTAATGTACCAACGTTTGACGAACTATTCGCGTCGCTTCGCGATCAGAAAATTGGTCGTGCTGTGGTTGCATATAGCAATACGAGTGTCGAAGAGGCATTTATACGCGCGCCTCACAAGGAGTTAATGACGAGAGGAGCTGATTATTGGTTAACGGACAAAACTGAAGTACTCGTGCGTCATCAGTTATTAGGACTACCTGACAGCCAACTTGACCAAATCACTGCTGTTCACTCAATGGGCGTTGCCTTGGAGCAATGTGAGGATACACTGCATCGTTTACTACCTGGCGCACAACTGATACACGAGGAGGACACAGCATTAAGCGCAGAGCTAGTCCGACAAATGGGCAATCCAACTCACGCGGCCGTTGCAACTTCACTTGCAGGCGAATTAAATGGGCTCGCAGTTATTAGCCCTGACATCCAGGACGATCAGCAAAATGCGACTGGCTTCTTCGGGTGGTCGCTTCGCGAGGATGGTTTAGCACGAATGACAGGCGGTGAGGATAGAACTCTGATGCTTATGAAGGTACCTGATGCGGGTGTTGCGGGATCTCTACGAAATGCACTGGGTGCGTTTGACAATCAAGGTATCAACATTTCAGATCTACACTCCATTAGCATTCCAGGATCTGGGGCTCGACGAAAGCAATTCTTGATTGAGGCCGACGCAGGTTTTCAAAGCCAACCAATGGTAGAAACGCTAAAAATGCTTGGCTTAGTGGGCTGTACTGCCGAGCTACTAGGCAGTTGGGTTGATCCGTCAAATAGGCTATAATGAGCGTAATGAGTAAACCTGTTATCTTAACTGGCATTCGAGCTAATAATGATCTGACAATTGGTAACTATTTTGGTGCAATTCTGCCAATTATTGATATGGCCAAAACGCACTCTGACGAGTATCAAGTAAACCTGTTTATTCCCGACCTCCATAGCTTTACAACGCCAATCGATCATAGTTTGTTGTATGACCAGATTCTGCATAACGCTCGATTATTTGTCGCTGCAGGACTCCCGCTAGATAACCCTGACATCTATCTATATCGCCAGAGTTACATTAGTGCGCACAGCGAACTTACATGGATTTTGGACTGTTTCACAGGTTTTGGTGAAATGAGCCGTATGGTTGAATTTAAGGATAAAATGGCAAAAATTGGCGATGATCGCGTCAGTGTTGGCTTATTCAACTACCCGGTACTGATGGCTGCTGACATTCTACTTTATAACGCAGGCTATGTTCCTGTTGGCGATGACCAACGTCAACATCTTGAATATGCGCGAGATGTATCTGAACGCTTTAATAACCAGTTAGGCGATACATTTACGGTGCCGGAACCAGTCAAGGCTCAGCATGAACTATTTGGTAAAGACCAAGGCCTTCGCATTAAAGATCTGATTGATCCAACTAAGAAAATGAGCAAATCTGACGATTCTGGGCGTGGCGTAATCTTTCTAGGTGATGAACCAGCAGCAGCTGCCAAGAAAGTCATGGGTGCAACCACCGATGATCTAGCGAGCATTCATTTTGATCTACAGAGCCAGCCTGGTATTAGTAACTTACTTCAGATCCTCTCACTTCTGCAAGGACGGACCTTGGAAGAGGTAAGTGGTGAATTTGAGGGCCAAACTAGCTATGGCGATTTCAAATCAGTTGTCGCAAGCGAAGTTGAAAAGTTTTTGACTGATTTTCAAGCAAGACTCGCGACTGTCGATGACGCTGCTGTCATTGCCAAGTTAGAACAATCAGAGCGTGATTTGATCCCAGTTGCGAATGCTACACTTTTACGTGCGCAACAAGCCGTCGGTCTCAGGCAGAAGGGCTAATATGGTTAAAATCTCGAGTAGTGATATAATCGCGATCCTGCGAAAGTTCGAGCTAGCAGGCGATGAAAACGTGCCTCGCCATATTTCGATGGTGCGATTCAGTAACCCAAATGCCAAAAACACACTTGTCGGCTTTAGATTCAATAAACAGCAGTACTACATACTCCTTGACGAAGAGGCCGATGACGATATTGACTACGTCAAACAGCAAGTTCAGACCGATAAACAAGATGTCGTAGGCCAGGTTGTCGAGAATCCGACTGATCATACAACTACATACGGCATTCCCTTCCATGGCAAAGAAGTATATCTATATGAGGTGAAATCACCTAAAACACGTCTTGATCTTGAACTTGTTGAGCGCTTTCCCGGCATTTCGCGTAGCACTTGGCAAAAACATATTAAGGCTGGCCATGTTACTGTTAACGGCGAACCGGCGGTATCGAGCAAACAAGATATTATTGTAACCGATAATATTGCGGTATCAGTGCCAGATGCGACTGATTTTAGCGAGAGCGAGTTACCGATTATCTACCTCGATGATAATGTGATTGTTATCAATAAACCAGTCGGTGTTTTGTCTCACAGCAAAGGCGCCTTAAATGACGAATTCACCGTCGCAGACTTCTTTGGCCGTTATAGCACATATAATGAAAACACCAATCGACCAGGTATTGTTCACCGCCTCGATCGTGATACGAGTGGTATTATGATCGGCGCTCGTAACACCGAGACTGCCATACAGTTATTGAAACAATTTGCTGATCGCAAGACCAAAAAAACGTACATTGCAGTCGTTGATGGTATTCCAAAATCACCAAAGGCACAAATTGATTTACCAATTGGCCGTAATCCATCCGCACCGAGTACATTTCGTGTAGACGTGAAGGGTAAGGCAGCTCTGACAAAGTACGAAGTCTTAGCTGAAAAAAACGGACGAGCCTTGGTTAAACTTGAGCCTCGAACAGGCCGTACACACCAACTACGCGTCCATATGAAGTATATTTCTACTCCAATATTAGGGGATAAGGTATATGGCAAACCCGCTGATCGACTCTACTTACATGCTGCCAGTCTAGAGATCACTATTCCAACTAGCAATCGACAGGTCTTCACGGCACCAATCCCATCAGAATTTACGGATATGTTTCCTGGAGTATTGTAGTCGTGGATCAGCCTGTTCTTCATCCAACAAGCCAAGCAACGCTTTCACTACTCATTAAGGACTTGCCCCAGGCATTACTGCTGACTGGTCCAGTAGGTGTCGGGTTAAGTACAACAGCACAATATATAGCGAGTTCTGTCGGTGATGTCCACTTGACTGTCTTGCCCGAAAAAGATGAAAAAGTCGACATGAACAAAGGTGTTATTAGTGTTGATAGTATCCGTCGTCTCTATGATCAAACTCGTACGGTTCAAGGAGGCAAGCTTGTTATTGTCATTGATTATGCAGAAAGAATGGGCCACCAGGCGCAAAATGCATTTCTAAAGCTATTAGAAGAGCCAGGAAGGGGCATTCACTTCATTTTAGCCACTCATACGCCTTCAAAATTACTATCCACAGTGGTGTCTCGTACGAGGACTTTCGATCTTCAACCGTTAACACATACGCAAACAGAATCTTTTTTAGATATATTACAGATCAAAGATGCCAAAAAGCGTACCCAGCTATTATTTATGGCAGAAGGCTTACCAGCCGAAATTGTTCGCTTAACCAGGGATGACTCGTATTTTGATGCCCGGGCAGAGATCGTGCGTCATGCTCGTGATTTGTTACAGGCATCCGTCTATAAGAAATTAATCATTGCTCAGCAGTATAAGGACGATAGAGACGGCGCCTTGCTATTGCTGACGAATGCTGCAAATATTTTAAAGAAAAGTATTAGCGAAAAGCCTCAATCAAATCTCATCGCCCAGATTGACAGTTTATTATATGCGTATCAACAAATCCAGGCCAATGGTAACATCCGCCTCTGTTTAGCGCGTCTTGTGGTATAATATTTGTACATGTTAGGTCTTATCATTATTGCATTACTGGGTACCTGGGCGATCGTGCAACGTCAAACTATTGCAGAGGTTGTTACTGACCTTCCGACGAAATTATCTGAAAAGTTGGACCAATTATGGACAATTGCACAGGAATCTTTACAGGATCGAAAATACCTTCGTGCCGAGAAAGCACTCCTGACAATTTTGCGTGTCGATGAGCGTAACGCCAGTGCATATAACCGTCTGGGAATTCTATACGCGAAACAACAGGCATTCAAGGATGCCATTGAGTGTTTCGAGATTGCGCAGTCGTTAGAGCCAAGTGCCAGCAGCCTTCACAATGTCGGGCTTATCTATTATGAGACCGAGAGCTACGACAAGGCTGCACTTGCATTTGAGCAAGCATTAGCAATGGATAACGAACTAGCCTCACGTCATATCGCCTACGCGAAGGTGCAGGAAAAGCTTGGAAATGATCGTAGGATGATCGATTCGCTCGAGAAAGCAGTCGAGCTAGATCCGATCCCACAAACACTCAATATTCTTGCCGACGCCTATGAACGCACAGGACAAGTTGAACTAGCTCAAACGCTTCGCGAGAAATCCTCTAAAATGATTATTCCGCAGATAACAGCTCGGCGGGTGAAGCAACCTCGTCGGGTTGCGATGTAGCTTCTGCTATAATTTGCTTTATCGCATCATAGCGACCAATTGCGGAATTATATCTGATGAACTTATCTCGTATAGCTTCGAATTCACGATCACCTTTATTAACGAGTGTATCTCGTAAAAAATCGTGTAAAGCAGCATCTAACTCCTGCTGCTCAGCTCTGCTGAGTTGATCAGCGTAACCTGCAGTTAAGCCGAGACTTCTGGCTTCGAGAGGGGTAGTTGAGTGTTGGTGTTGTTGTTCGAGTTGTTGGTGTAGCGGTTCTGAGTCAGGATTTTGTAAATCAACCATAGTAAATATACTATTCCTATTGCAGGTATATTTCAATGAGATGTTTCTGGCTAATCAAGCTCAATTCGAATACCAGCTTTAGGCCGCAATTTGGTATTACCTGAAATGTCAGGATAATCAATTTGCTCAGCAGCTACATGCGCTCGGTTTTGAATAAGGGATTCTGCGACGTATATGATAGTTTGACTGTTCATAACAGTTGCTTGACACGTTAGTTCACCTAATTGCTTTTTGAGTCTTGCGCCATCTTTTGGTTCTGTCGGACGTGAGTCAGGATTAATGTCAGATAGTGGTTGAACTACTACTGGGCCAGATTCAGCCATGCCAGAAAATGATTTACCTTCTAAAAGAGCTTCACCTTCACCGTAGGTTAAACGTACTGTTAAGCGTTGGGTCTTTTGGTCAAAATGTGCTTCCATACAGCGGTTAATTATCCTAGATTATTGGCATAATTTCAAGTATAAACGTAATAACGTTGTCAACATTTTGCACAAGGTACAATAATATGCTAAAGTATTTCTAATGGAACAGATTGAACCCGTCGTTATACCTAGTAGAAAAACTCTTATTTACTCGCTTGATAGGGAAAATGAAGAAGTTGCTGCCGTTCTTCATAGCAGTCAAATAGCGTTGGGAGGACAACGTGTGAGTACTAATTCTAGTGAGTACGCTGAAAAAATTAGACCCATAATTCAGCACGCAATTAGGGATGAGAAAATCGGCCTTGATCAAGCGGCGCTTATCCTACGCGAATTAGGTATTCTAAAGTTCAGACAATAAAATACGCCTGTCTATGACAAGCGTATTTATCTGGTGCTGGAAGTAGGACTCGAACCTACGAAGCCTTACGGCGGGAGATTTACAGTCTCCTGTGATTGCCACTACACGATTCCAGCGCGTATTTGGAAAGAGCAGCCGGTCTCGACGGATTTACTCCGGCGCACTGCGCGATGAGAAAACTGCCTGCAGTTGTCTCATGAAAATTGTGGAGCCGCTTTACGGACTCGAACCGTAGACCTGCTGTTTACAAAACAGCTGCTCTAACCAACTGAGCTAAAGCGGCACAATATACTGGTATCTGACTAAGCTTTGTTACATCAGTTGGTTAGAGTGCTGAATAAATATTTACTCGACATTCGTCTCAAACAGCAACTGAGCTAAAGTGGCATCATATACCGAAGTACCTGACTATTCTATCTGATAACAGTAGTGTAATCAAGTCGGTTTGTGGAGCCACGACTGGGATTTGAACCCAGGACCTCATCCTTACCATGGATGCGCTCTACCAACTGAGCTATCGCGGCATAGTAACATGTACGACGCATGCGCTCTACCAACTGAGCTATCGCGGCGTACCTCGACCGATTTTAGCATATCTAAGGTGTTGATATCAATCTGCTGGTATACTGAATATATGGCAACATTTAGTTTTGATATAGTGTCCGAATACGACAAAGCAGAGATGAATAACGTCTTTGCGCAGGTTCAGAAAGAAATAATTGGTCGGTACGACTTCAAAAACACACCGGCAGAGATTGATTGGCTTGATAATAAGGCTGGCTTCAAGGTAATAGGCAGTAACGATTGGCAGATTGAAAGCATTGTCGACATTATTCGTAAAAAGCTTTCCGCTAGGGAATTAAGTAGTAAAGTCCTGGACTTATCCAAGACGATTGTTACGAGTAATCTAAAAGCTACGCAAGAGATTCCATTCATTGCGGGGCTTGACCAGGAAAAGGCAAAAAAGATAGCAAAGTTAATTCGTGATGAACTTCCAAAGGTAAAAACCCAAATTCAGGGTGAAGCAATACGAGCAACTGCGTCGAGTAAAGATGACCTACAGACAGCCATGCAGTTAATTCGTCGTGCAGACTTCGATTTTCCTGTTGCATTCAATAACTTCCGTTAATAGATGTCTTAGGGGTTGAATCATCAGAGGTTGTTTGGTATACTTTATCAGTTATGCCAAAGAAGAATACAAAACGAAAATTAGTTGGACTTGTCAGCGAAGCCTCAGGACATCGTACATATTACACCACTAAAAACGTTCAAAATACTACTGAAAAGCTTTCTCTTAAGAAGTACGATCCAATTGCTCGTACACATGCCTTATATGTTGAGACTAAAAAGAGCCTCGGCCGCAATGAAATCAAGCCTCGTAAGGGCTAATCTCAGACTCCACATTTATCGTTGTTAAAATTTGTTTGCTAAAATCTATCCGTCCAACAGAAACATATACACTCAACAGGGTGTATATTTGCTAACTGCACAATTTATGTTCTGCAGAGGACGGACCTTTGCTCAGCTAATTTTAAGCATATAAATTTATTACGTAATAATAGCAAAAAAATAACAAAGCCTTGTTATGAGAAACATTTAATTCGGTTATTGTTGATTGTCTAATTGCGGAGAGTCGGTCGGGTAGGAGTGCTCATCTAGTTTCTGGGCGAGCCATAGCCCATTTTTTAACATTGTCTCAAGGAGACTTACGGATATTGATTGATTATCTGCATAAACATACAATGCGCCCTCGAACACTTCAACAGCGAGAGGCCAAAAGTGTGCGGCGATCGTGCGAGTTACGTCTGTAGTGAATAACCGCTCGACCTCAATAAACTGAGTTGCAGTAGCAAACAGACTATATCGACTAGTAAATTCTTCGCTATGAGCTCCGAATGTACCCAGTGGAACTCGTTGCAAAGACGGTACAGACGTAAATAACTTTGAATATGATGAGTTCTGATGGTTATGCCCACCTAAGAATATATGTGGGATGTCCCGACCATTATGAAGGTCTATTTCGATTATTATCCAACGATGCGTTCTAAGAGCCTGCCTTGGCGTGCTAAGAATGTCGTATCGATCGACCAGACTGACATCATAACCCTCAAATGAGCCGACACTATAATGTTCATCTTGATGCGACGCACTGACCGTTAGCCCTCGAATAATGTGATGTTCGTCATCGTGTTGATCAACATGGCCAAAATACACAAAGCTAAACTTATTAGCAAATTTTAGGATAACTTGTCTTCGTCGGCGGCTGACGAGGCTGTTTCTTAGTGCAACACCTTTTGCGACTCTCAATATATTGTGAAATCTTGGACTCATATACTAATCTTTCTCAGCTATTGTATCGAGTAAGGTTGAGACATATTCGGCCTGTGTCCATGTAAGGGGGGAAGGAGCGATATTTTGATCTGTTATAGGATCTATTTGCTCGGACATCATACCTGTACTCATTGCATGAGACTTAACCCAGTCTAGTATTTCAAATGCCTTTTCTTTACTGCCTCTATCCGCCTCATACTGAGCAAGCCACATTGAGCATATGAACCAGCTATTGCCAGTAATAGAAGGATTTGCTCGGCGATAATCATCGTTCTCGTAACGTGGCAGTCCTATTGCACCTTGATTGACCCCAAATCGCTCTTTGATGGTTTCAATAGACGACGATAATTCGCTGCTAGACGCATCAAAAAGCCCAAACATAAAGACGCCGAACGTACTCGACGTATCGATAGTCTCGTCCTTTATGACAGCCCCGTCTTTAACAATGAGACCTTTATAGAAATGTTTTCGTTCGTGATTATAGAGGTGTTTATGTGCGGCTGTGGCTATATCCTCTGCGCTAGACCGCCATTTTACGGCGTTATCGGGTTCGTTAGCCGCTTCGGCAATCTCTGATGCCGCGAGTAGTGCAGCATATACAACGGATGTCGTGAATGTCGTCGTAAGAAATACTTGCTCCCATAAGTCGTAGCTCGATTTTGGCAGGCCAGTTACTTCGTCAATATAACTGGCGAGGAAATCTGCCATTGGAGTAATCATTTGTTCATAAAAACCTTTTAGAAGATTATCATCAGGATGCATTTTGTAGTACTGAGCAAATATAAAGAGGACTAATGCTGTCTCATCTTCCTGTATAGGTGGAGCAACAACATCGTCATGAACATATGGGTGCCAGCTACTTCCTAGTGCACCATCAGCCCGGTATTTGTGCATCAAATATCCGTCTGGGTGAAGCCCGCGCTTGCAAAACTCAAAGAATCGATATGCTTCGTCCTTGTATCCCATACGAATGAGTGGCCATAAAACGAATGAACCATCCCTTGGCCAACAATATGCGTATGCGTCGCGTGAGTAATTGAGCATCGTTGTGTCCGTGCTTGCTATGACTGCGCCACGCATATCAATTTGCGATTTAATAATCATGACGCTTTCAATAAAAGTTTTGCGATACAACTCGGGAATTTGATTCGCTGTTGATTCGGCAGGCTTTAGCCAGTTGTGCCACCAATTTGCCGTCTGGCCGATCCGTGAAATAATACCTGATTCACGGACTTGTTTATGAACAAATAGTGCAAGTCTCGTTGAGCGACCCGCGGCGATCCAGTAGTGGACGCGTGCAGAACTATGTGCCTTTAACACTAGACGGAACCTTAGTGTCGAATCTACACGACCGTGTTCTACCGGACTATTGCTAAGTTCACCGTCATCTGCGTCTCGGTATGTTCCTTCATGACCTTCGATACCAAATAACCCAATTGTATGTTGATCAAACGGACCACCATCATATTGACCTGATATTATAAACGCACGCCTACCTCGGTAGTGAAGAATCGCATCACTGTCTGGTAAGTATTGTCCTGTATCGGTATTACTACGCGAATCACCGATCGCGAAAGCTTGGTGCATGAATAGGCGAATATCTCGTTCACTGTCGCGCATGTTAATAACATGAATGTTACGCAGGAATGCGCTTATCTGTGCATCGACGCAGTCGTCAAACTCTAATATGACACCTAAACGATTATTTGTTACCACAGTATGCCCGATAAGCGCACCGTGAGGATACGAAAAATCAAACGACCACGAGTTATCGCCGTCCAGCCAACTAATTTCATCCTCTACCCAAATGCCAACACGATGTCGCATTTCATGCCCAGCAGAGTGATTTTCGAGTCCGACGTAAGGAAAGTAGAAATCGTGCACCAAGCCATACTTATTTAGTCCTACATGAAGTTCGCCGTTGCTAAGAACGATTGGCCTAGCCATTGAGACCGCCTGTTCTATGATGCTCGTGCAGTCGCCAACGGATATCTCGTACCACATTTATAAAGTACAAGAAGGCATCATAGGGTGATTCATAGGGGCTAAAATATGCATGAACATCGCCATCACTGAACCATTTAGTGCACATATAGTAGACGTGGTCAGATGTCTGAAGCTTGCGCCAATCCGCAATCAAATCAATATCGCCGGTTCGCAAGACGTCCTCTTCAAGTGAATAAATGTGCCGTAGGGCTTCCTGTTGCATACTATTACCCAGCCAGGCGGTGAGATCGCGCTCAGTATCGGCCCATGTAACAGTATTTGGCATGCTGATTTCACCAACCGGCTCGAATGCATCGATAGCATCAGACACTGTATAGAAGGTATTCTCGGGATTTTCAAGCCACTTACCGACAAAGCTATCAAAAAAATCAAAGATGCCAGTATCAGCCCATTGGTGTTCGCCGAATGTCTCAAAGTCCATGAACAGGTTGACGAGAGGCTGGTCGGCAATAGAGGCATTTGCCCATGCGCTATATGTATCGGCATTCAGCGGCCATTGGCTCCAGTCCCTATCGCTAAAACGAAAGGCAAGGTCATCACTTAGATGGTAATTCTTGAGCAGAAGTGCAATGTTCTCTGTCCCCGTTGGACGATAGACATGATTAGGGCTGCGCCACTGTAGAATCGGATCCCAGCCTTCAGCCAAAATGCCCTTAAAACCTGCCTTATCTGCCCAAGCAGCTAACTCATCGTTATACGCTAACTCCGTGTTTCGAAATATCTGGGTATCAACACCAAATACTTCTTTAATCTTGGCTTGGTGAGCGCGGACTTGGCTCTCAAACTCGCTTCGACTATAGAAGAAGGCAAGTGAGTGGTAGTACGTTTCGGCAACAATTTCGACTTTACCGGTATCAACCAGGCGTTTAAATCCATCAATCACATCTGGTACCCATTGTTGGGCTTGTTCAATAAAGACGCCCGTAATACTAAGCGAGAGGTGAAAATCTGGGTGTTGGTGGAGTAGCTTT
>SCSZ01000003.1 GCA_004322265.1 Patescibacteria group bacterium | reverse complement strand
ATCATCCATGTTGTAACCGCCCCATGGCATGAAGGCCACAGTTAGGTCGCGTCCGAGAGCTAATTCGCCATCAGCGATCGAGGCACCTTCAATAAGAATGTCGCCAGCCTTAACTTTTTGACCACGCTCGACACGAACTTTTTGGTTGATTGAACGATCGTCATTACTCTTTGTAAAGTGAATCACTTCGTAGATCTTTGTACCGTCTTTGTAGGCAACGTGGACTTCATCACCGTCTGCACGAACGACTTCACCAGCCCCCTCAGCAACAACAAGTTGGCTCGTGTTCTTGGCAATTTCGCCTTCAATACCTGTTCCCACAACAGGAGACTCAGGAATCAGAAGTGGCACTGCTTGCTTCTGCATAGCAGAACCAGTTAGTGAACGGTCAACACGGTTTTTCTCGATGAATGGAATCAGCGCAGCAGACGAACCTAGGATTTGCTTATGAGCGGCGTCAACGTAGGTAACTTCACTAGCATCAACTTGCTCAGGGAGCAGGCCGTTTCGGGCACTCACACGCTCGTCGATGAATGATCCATCAGCCTTAATTTTGACGCTTGCATCGGCAATAACTTCGGTTATTTCCTGTGATGCGTCGAGGTAGACTACTTCGTCCGTAACTTTACCCTTCACAACACGAAGATATGGAGTTTCAATGAAACCATACTCGTTAACACGAGCGTATGCTGCAAGGTTAAGTACCAATCCAATGTTGGCACCTTCTGGAGTCTCAACGACACACAAACGACCATAGTGAGTCGGGTGAGCATCACGAACGTCAAAGCCTGCGCGTTCGCGTGAAAGTCCACCAGGGCCCATTGAGCTTAGGCGCCTTTTGTGAGAAAGCTCAGCAAGTGGGTTTGTCTCATCCATGAGCTGTGAAAGCTGTGAACTTGCAAAGAACTCACGAACAGCCGCAACCACCGGACGAGCGTTAATCAGCTGACCTGGAGTAACATTTTCGATATCAGACATAGACATACGGTCCATAGCGTTACGCTGCATACGAAGCATACCAACGCGGAACTGACGAGCAACAAGCTCACCAACTAACTTGATACGACGGTTTGAAAGTGCGTCGATGTCGTCCTGAGGATCCTGAGTGTTGTTCAAACGAATAATCTCACGAACAATCGCAATCAGGTCGCTTAGTTGGAAGACACGGTTTTCTGTGGTGTTAGGTACATTGAGGCCAAGGCGTTGGTTCAACTTGTAACGTCCGACACGGCTGTAGTCGAATCGCTTGAAATCAAAGAACATACGCTCAATCATTGAACGGGCGTTATCAACAGTGGCAAGATCACCTGGACGAAGGCGGCGGTACACTTCGATCAAGGCTTCGTTTGATCCACGAGAGGGGTCTTTTTCCAGAGTGGCATCGATATACTTCAATTCACCGGTATCAACATCGGCAAAAAGACTCTTGATATCAGAGGTTTTGTTGTGACCAAGCGCACGGAAAAGTGTCGTAATAGGCAGTTTACGACGGCGGTCGATCTTAACGTAAATAGCACCGTTACTAGCGGTTTCAAATTCTAACCATGCACCACGGCCTGGAATCAGTTTTGCACCGTAGAAATTACGAGTAGCAGCTTTATCAGCAGTAAAGAAGACACCAGCACTACGGATCAGTTGAGAGACAACAACGCGCTCAGTACCATTAATAATAAAGGTTCCGCGGTCAGTCATCCATGGATAATCACCGAGGTAGATTTCTTGTTCCTTGACTTCACCGGTTACTTTGTTAGTAAGTTCAACATTGGCGTGCAGTGGCGCGTCGAATGTCAGGTTGTTTTCCTTGGCATTTTGCTCAGTTGACTTTGGATCTTGGAATTTGTATTCCTTGAAACGAAGTGCCAATTTTTGACCAGTATAGTCATCAATCGGGTTCAACTCCGCAAAAATCTCACTAAGGCCAGTTTCGACGAATTCACGCCAGCTGTCTTTTTGGTGAGCAATTAAATTTGGTAAAGGCAATGCAGTATCATCTTTTGTAAAGAAAACACGCTTTGCAGTGTCAGGCTTAGTTTTTGCCATAAATTGCAATGCTCCTCGCATAAATTGTATTGATTTGATAGGGGTTCTTTGGCGCCGAAGATTCCCTGAGCAAGGTTAGTCTGTTGCAAATGCCACTCCGACAACAAGACATAGATAACCACAGCTACTCTACTTCTTGTTACCTATTATGAGGATTGAATAACTAATAGTCAAGTGTTCTTGTAGACAATTTTATTCTACTTCACTATCGATAAGCGTATTGGCGTCATTAACACCGACTTCACGAGCCACGAGTGTATGATATACCCCGAATAGTTTTGCAGTTTTGCCCTGCGGTTCAAAGTGTTCAGCCAGTGCGGCATCATGTGCTGCGCTGTCGGTCGGAACACCGAAGTATATTACTTTTGGATCCATCGCATGTTTGTTAACCGTATGGCGCAACAGATCAACCATCACCCCTAAACGTCCTTCGTTTTTTTCAGCTAAAAGTGCAAGTATAGCAAGATCATTAGCATCGGGCTTAATTGTGCGGCGCTTAAAGAGTAAATCTAAGGGTGATTCGTATGGTGCAAACTGCCGAGTCGTCGCAGGAGCAGACTCAATAGCACCCATCATCGAATCGTTATCATCAAACAAGCCTACAAACCGCTCAGAACTACTATTTATCGCTGCATCTTGGGCGTGCTTTTGTGCCCAGGCAGCAACAATGTTTGTATCATCAAGATCATTTCTGGCAAGTATTGCACGATTAGAACCTGCTTCAATAAGTGCCTCGGCACGCCATCGAACGAATGCCCGGGCATTGTTACCAAGTTCTGGAGCCGCTCTATCGTGTATTCGATCGCTATCGATCGGTCGAACGTGTGTCATATTTACTATTATAGCATAATAATCACTAAATGTCTATGCTTTAGTAATGACTTGATCAATCAGTCCGTACGCTTTGGCCTCTTCGGGCGTCATCCAGTAGTCGCGCTCCATATCGAGTTTGATTTTGGCAATTTTTTGACCGGTATTTTTCGCAAGGAGCTCAGCCAGCATCTCTTTCACAGCCAAACCTTCCTTGAGGTCAATTTCCATATCCGTAACTTTCCCCTGAGTACCACTGCTAGGTTGGTGAATCATTACCTTGGCGTGAGGTAAGGCGAATCGCTTACCCTTTGTACCGCTTGATAGTAGAAATGCGCCCATACTAGCCTGCAGTCCTATGCCGATCGTTTGGACGTCAGGTGCAATAAACTGAATCGTGTCGTAAATCGCCATGCCATCATAGACGCTTCCACCAGGACTGTTAATGTATAGTTTTATGTCCTTTTTTGGATCCTCGTAGGCAAGGTGCAGCAGCTGCGCAACAACTAAATTGGCGGTATGTTCGTTAACTTGCTCACCCAAAAAAATAATACGTTCATTTAACAGGCGTGAATAAATATCAAAGGCGCGTTCACCCTCGAAAGTCTTTTCAATCACCGTTGGTACTAGGTAGTTAGATGGCTTACTCATATATTAATTGTATACAAAATTAGCACTCGTTGCAAGTGAGTGCTAACATTTTATTTTGCTAATGTTATTTTTTATTTAGTTCGACTAAGCGATCGACGGTTTTCTCAGTAAGTAGACGGTTCGCAATATCGCGTTGGACCTCTGGATCATCGAATTGTTTTAGGGCTTCTGGGTTGTTACCGTATTGCTTCTTATAAAGCTCGATGTGATCTTTGAGTTCGTCAGTTGTGGCGTCAATCTTTTCCACTTTGCTGAGTTCCGCAAGTGCTAGACCAGCCTGAACGCGCTTCATAGCGGTTGGTTTGACTTCTTTTTCAATCCATTCGTCTTTATCCTTAAACTTCTGAGTATTAAGGTATTCGTCAATTGAAAGACCTTGGTACATAAGATTACGTTCGAAATCTTGCTCGATAGACTTTGCTTGATCCTCGATCAGAATCTGTGGCACCGGAACTTTGCTGACTTCGATCAGTTGCGTAACCAGATCGTCCTTTAGTTTGTCGGTAATCTCGCGCTGTTTTTGCTCCGTTAGGCCTTTTTTAATGTCAGCTTTCATCTCGGCAACAGTACTAAATGGACCATTTTGGGCTGCAAATTCGTCGTCAATGGTTGCCGGTGTTAATTCTTTGATTGCCTTTAGCGTCGTCGTGAACGATACAGGTGCACCCTTCAGTTCTTCAACGTGATAGTCAGTTGGAAACATCAAATCTATGTCGAATGTATCGCCCGGTTTGTGGCCAATGATTGCGTCCTCAAAGCCCGGGATAAACGACTTACTGCCCAGAGTCAGCGAATAGTCATTACCAGTACCACCGTCAAATGGGACGTCGTTCTTCTTACCAACAAAGTCGATAATTGTCTCATCACCTTCTTTAGCAGCACGATTAACGTCCTTTTTCTCACCCATGCCTTCGCGCATGCGTTCGATAACAGCGTCAACTTCTTTGGCGCTGATTGTTACTTTTTCACTTGCTGATGCTTTCAATTTTTTGTAATCGCCAAGTGTAACCTTGGGGAGGATTTCAGCCTCTGCAGTAAACTCAAGCGTTTCACCGGGTACAAACTTCTTAATTTCGACAGCAGGACGATCGAGAGCCTGAATCTTCTCTTCGATAAAGGCACTTGCGACAGCCTTACTAACAGCATCATCGAGTGATTGTTCCTGAAGTTTTAATGGGTCAACATTTTTCTGCGCAACAGCCAGTGGTACTTTGCCTTTTCGAAATCCTGCAACTTTAACGTCTTTGGATAACTTTACAAGTGCAACCTTCTCGGCATCGGCAAGTTCGCTAGGCGTCAAGCTAATTGTTAGTTCAACTTTGGTATCTGATAGGTGTTTAATGGTGGTTTTCATACTCAAATGAGTATATCAGAGGGCTGGACCTAATCCAAATCAGGTATATCGTTATCGCTCGCTGTACGTCGACGATCACGAATCAGACTAACGATACGTGAAAAGCCGATCTTCTGCTCTTCGGTACTGGCTGTATCTTTCAGTGTGTAGATTTCATCACGCACTTCATCATCACCAATAAATAGGATGTAAGGGATGTTCTTTTTGACAGCTGTTTTAATCTGTCGATCAAGTTTACGATCAGTTGTATCAAGTTCGACATTTACACCCTCGCTACGTAGGTGTTTAGCCAATTTGTTAGCTGCTTTTTGGGCACCACCTAGAACAACAATGTAAATATCAGTTGTTGAAGCCAGATTCGGCAATAAATTGTGGACGTCAAGGAAGTTCTCGATTGTCGTTCCACCCTGCGCCATACCAACTGCAGAGATCGGCTCAGCACCAAACATGCCAACCAGACCATCATAGCGTCCACCACCTAGGACAGAGCGGTTGTTGTCTGAATCCGTATCAAAGACTTCAAAGACTGTCCCGGTGTAATAATCGAGCCCGCGCATCAGTGTCAGATCAAATTTAACACTTTTCACATCCGCTAGATCGAGTAATTCAAATACCTCGTTTAATTCGACTGCGGCCAGACTCGTTTTAATTTCAGTTGGTAGGTCGCTAACTTTCTTGGCATTCATTAGCGATTGTAGTTTTGCCAGGCCTTCCTTGGCATTGCTACCAAGAATCTCAGTCGCTTGATCGTTAAATTCTGCCTCGGCGATCTTATCCTTACGATCAAATAGTTTCACCATTAGATGCGCCTGTGTCTCATCAAGACCCAGATACTGAACCATAATAAAGTTCACGAGTTGGCGATTGTTGATTCGAATGACGAAATCCTTATCTTTTGCGCCAAATTCTTTCATGAGTGCATCTGCCATAGAAATAATCTCGGCATCTGCTGTTACCTCGTCTAGCCCGAACACATCAACGTTAAGCTGCCAGAACTCGCGTTCACGACCACGCTGAGGACGCTCATAACGCATAAAATTAGCGACTGAGTACAATCTAGCTGGGTACGCTAGTTCTTGGCGCTTGGCGGCGACCATACGGCTAATTGTCGGTGTCATCTCCGGTCGGATTGCCACAATCCGGCCACCGCGATCTGTAAACGTATAGGTTTGTTCGTTAGCTAGTTCATCGCCACTCTTTGCAGCATAAACTTCGAGAGGTTCAAGCGTTGGTGCACCGTATTCTTCGTAGCCATAACGTTCTGAGACCCGACGCCAGGTCGCAAAAATATAGTTTTGAATCCGTTTCTGCTCGGGGTAATAGTCGCGGGTTCCTTTATAGGGTTGTGATGATAGACTCATATGTTTTTCCTTTTCTTAAATTGTATCATTTAATTCTTCAAAGCAGGACTCGGCGCCTGTGTGGCAGGTAGGACCAACTGCATCAACAGTGATTAATAATGAGTCCGCGTCGCAATCGACGTAGATCTTATCAACCTGCAGCACATTGCCACTAGACTTACCCTTTGTCCACAACTCTCCCGTGGTTCTACTAAAGAATGTAACTAAACCAGAGTTTTGCGTCTCATCAAGGGCTGGCTGGTTCATAAATCCCACCATTCGAATGCACGCGATTTCGCCCATAGCAAGTCCCGCTCTGTCGACGACAATCGCTGGGACTAACGCTTCACCTTGCTCAGTACTTGTCAGTTTGCTAAAATCGACAGTCATTGTTGGCTCTAATTCTCGGTAAACCATTCTACTTCTCCTTATCTTTTTGAAATCTAATAGTTATAGCTCGTTTGTGCGCATCCAAGCCTTCTGTTTCTGCAAGAGTTTTTATTGCAGTACCCAGCTTCTTCAAACCCGGTTTCGTAAGTTTCTGAAACGTCATCCTCCTGACAAAACTTTCGACGGATAGTCCACTAAAGCTACGTGCCCACCCATTCGTTGGCAGCGTGTGATTAGTCCCTGATGCATAATCGCCAGCGCTTTCGGGAGAATAATTCCCCAGAAATACCGATCCAGCATTATTAATGCGTTTAGATGTTGACCGAGCGCGACGTATGCTTAGGATGATGTGCTCTGGCGCATAGCTATTAGCAAAATCAATTGCGGTCGATATATCGTCAAAGATAATACAAAAAGAATTTACCAGAGCCTTAATCGCTATATCTTTTCGTGGCAGAGTGGCTAGTTGACATTCTATCTCCTTCTGAATATCTGTCGCAGTGGTTTGATTTGTCGTCAATAAAACTACTTGGCTATCTGGACCGTGTTCGGCCTGACTGAGAAGGTCGGCAGCAACGAATTCAGGGTAAGCAGACTGATCCGCAACAACCAATACCTCTGATGGACCTGCAGGCATATCGCTTGCTACACCGTACCTTTCGGCATATTGCTTAGCTGCCATCACATACTGATTACCCGGTCCAAATAGTTTATCTACGGCGAGCACTGATTCTGTGCCCAATGTCATAGCGGCTATCGCTTGCATACCGCCAATTCGAACTATATTCGTTATTCCAACTTTTAATGCCGCGTAGCAAATAGCTGGAGATATTGTTCCATTCTTATCCGGTGGAGTTGCCAAAATAACTTGCCTAGACCCTGCAATTTTTGCCGGTACTCCCAACATCAATACAGTCGATACTAACGGTGCACTTCCGCCTGGTACATATAACCCAACGCGATCGATTGGTCGAATCTCACGCCAACACACAACTCCTGATTGAACCGCAACTGGGCTTTCAAGACTTGTTAGTTGTTTGGCATGAAACTCATAGATATTGCGATATGCGATATCTATCGCTGTTTTAGTTTTCGAGTCTAATTTCTGTGCTTGATCTTCAATTTCTTTTTGACTAATCCGAATTGATCCGAGTTCGACATTATCAAATTGCTTTGTGTACTTACGCAGGGCCCTATCGCCTTCACGATCAACGTCGGTAAATACTTGTTTTGCAAGCTGCACCAAATTCTCCGTATTAGATGTGGGTCGTTTTGTAAGTTGTGGCCACTTGTCGCGCGCTAGATTACGATAGGTCTTCATGATTCGACCCTCGTAATTAGTTCTGGATACATCTTGCCTAGCTCAAATATCTCGACAAGACCATTCTGACGCGCAGTTTCACCACTATCAACAATGTCTGCCGCCAGTGGTACGCCAACTAGACGCATTGCTGCTTCGACACTGCCGCTAATGTCTACATTTTCTCGAATAATTGGTAAGTTGCCTGTGTAATATTCTAGTAGTCTTTGTCGACTCGTAACCACAGAAACTGTTTGGAGCGATCGGCTATTCTCAAGTCTGTCTAGAACTGCCTCACTCTCGCCTGCTAGTCCTAACAGGGAAAACCGACACATTTCGTCTCCAATCTTCTGATATCTAACCCGTTTATCTTCAGGTTTAGCGAGGTTATATTCGATACGTGAATCTGTACCTGCCATACCAATATCGCCCTTGCCTGCTGCTATGAGCCCTGGAATATCCTTACCCTTCATCAACCAAAATACTCTCCCACCAGATTTTGCCATTAACTCTCGTTTTGAAAAATCGGGTACTTCGATACCGGTTAGTTGTTGGAACGCATCCACGCTCGCTTGATTATCATCCCCTTTAGGAATTAATATATTTTCTGCACTTCTTGCTAAATCTCTCATAACAATTCTCCATAAAAAATAGTTTTAGTAACGAAAAACGCCGAAGCGATGTTCGGCGTTATTTTTTATGAAAGATTACAAAAGAAAACTAACCGATTCGCTCCGGCAGTATATGTACATGGTTGAATTGGTTGTATACCATAGCTTACTTATAGCATATGTGGTTTGATTTGTCTACTACTCTTCAGCTAGTGTCTGTCTGGGGGCACTAGCTACTTTTAGCATGTATTTATTTATTCAATATCAGGAGGGAATGGTAATGTTACCGTAGGGTCAGTTACATAAAATTCGCTTGGTGCTGTTTTCACATCTTTTATAACAGGGCCACCTTCGAGATTTTTTTTCAGAGCATTGAATTGCTCAACTATATTTATTCTTTCTTTTCGAAAAAAAGTAAGGTCCGTTGCGTCGATCGGAACGGAAAGTTGAATAGAAGTATGCCAATCACCCACAAAAAATGGTTGATGAACGAGACGATCTCTGTCATAGAAATTCAAAAGGTTAACGTCCATGTTAAGACTCGTCGGTATACGGCCTCTTTTAGAGACGTCAACACGAGAGAGCAATCCAAAATGGTGATTCTCGGATCTCACTAGCGATTGACTGTATCGTTGAATTTTACCATCTTGGACGACATCGTAGCGAGGACCGGGTGTTAAGTTCGAAAGTAACTTAATAGTTGATGCGATGCGGTCAGGTCTGTCCAAAGATGATCCGATTGCAGCTGACCTACCAAAGAATCTGGCAATACTTTCATTCAACGCTGGGCTCATCTCAAAATCAAGTCCTGCCTCAGTCGGCGGATAGAGCTTGTTAAGATCTCGAACGCCTAATTTTTTCTCTTGTTCTATCATTTGTACTTAAAGTATAATATTGAAGCTAATCTGTCAATATGTACTGCTGTAGCCATGTGTACATGGCAATCCCAGATGCAACACCGACGTTGACGGATCTCGTCGAACCTAGTTGCTCGATATGAACCATCTTTTCACTTGCCGCGACCATTTCGTCGCTCAATCCAGGACCCTCGCCACCAAAGACTAATACAGCATGAGCAGGTAGTTGTGTCTGAGAAAGTGGTACGCTACCCGCTAAATTATCAACTGCAATGATATGCCGATCTTTGACCGCGTTAACAAATTCATCGACTGAATCATGATGGAATATATCTAGGTAGCGATCTGTTACCATCGCACCTCGTTTGTTCCAGTGTCGCTTACCAATAATATGTACAGCTGCAACGTTAAAAGCGTTGGCATTACGGACGATCGTACCAATGTTAAGATCGTGTTGCCAATTCTCGATCGCAATATGCAGATCGACGCGCGATTTGTCCAGATCTGCCTTTATTGCCTCAACCGTCCAATAACGATATTTGTCGATTACGTTACGAGAATCACCGTGTTCAAGCAATTCAAGGTCATACTTTGGATCAGTCGGCCAAGGCTGAGAGTGTGGGCCAACTCCGATGGTTGGAGTGTTTGTCATAAGTGCATTATAGCAATAACTAAATGCCGAGTTTACGTTTGATTTCGTCGGGAAGTGCCGAAACAGCATCTTCTCCCCAGATGCGTTCTAAATATGTACGCGCAAATGTTTGGATGGCAGCTCTTTTTTTCAGCACGGCATCCACCACCTTGCTTCTAAAGTCTGCACCTAGTGATACTGTTTTAAAGTATTCCGACTCATCCATTCCCACGGGGATATCTTTTTTAGGAATTGCCCTAAGAGTCAGCTGCGTCATTGATTGGACAGTACTACCTGCTAACATGTCAACGAAACGCATAGCGAATTCGTCTATTCTATACGCCGCTCGATGAGCCTCTTCAAACAGTTCATCAGTGTCATATACCGCCGCGAGACTAACTTCATGTTCAGCCGCAACAATCTGTGCCCCTTGGAGTAGGTCCTTGAAGTCCCTGGAGGACTGCTCTTCATCTTGACCGACGCTACTCATCATATCCATCGCATGGTTAAGAACTTTTTCCTTTGCCTCCTCTATAGATATACGTTTCCCAGTGCGTTCAAATTCCTTTTTTGCAACAGATTTGTACATTGGCTTTAGCTCTGCATCTAGCATCTGCAGAAGGTAACCTTGGCTATCTGGATTTTGAGTTCTTAATAAATTACGAATAACGCCATTTACGAGTCTGTCATGTTCCATCCCAGGATCTTCTGGCTCTACGGCAGCACCTATAAGTAACCGACCATGTGCCAGTTCCTTTTGCTCACGCGATGCTATCGCCGTCGCCAGAACAGTTAATTCGTCGGGCTGCGTTTGCTCAAATTCGTTTGCTTGATCCATATAAGCATATTATACACCTTTTTTGATACTTTTACAAGTATCTTGAAGAGTTTATGATGATAGTAACACGCGTCACTCCCAACTAAGTCCAGAATGACCAAAATGACCATAGCGAGCTGTTTGTTCATAGATAGGTCGCTTCAGGTCAAGGAACGTGATAATGCCATTTGGCGACAGATCGTAGCCTGCCACCTGTTCCTGCGCACCATCGATACTGACGGTTGCCTCAAGAGCCTGATCGTAGCCAATCGCATAGGCCAAATGAACGAACACTTCTTTGGCGTCGCGCTTCTTTAGATAGTCAATTGCGATTCGACGTGCCATATACGCTGCCGAACGATCAACCTTACTGGGATCTTTACCACTAAAGGCACCGCCGCCAATTGGTACCCGAGGACCGTAATTATCGACAATCAATTTTCGACCCGTCAGGCCTGCATCAGCATCAAATCCGCCTACGTTCCAATCACCGGCCGGGTTAATGTGTAAATCTAGCTCGCCAATTTTGGCCAATTTTTGCGTATTCAACCATGTACTCACGAGCAGACTTAACTCACTCTTAGGGGCGTGCTGAAAACTTGCGACAACAGAGGTGATGTTACCATCCTGGAGTGTAACTTGAGTTTTACCATCATAGGGCCACTTTGTGTAGATATGCTGATTAAGCTGCCGAGCTAAAACAACTTCCAGTGGTAACATTTCTGGTGTTTCGCTTGTGGCATAGCCGACCATAATACCTTGGTCACCAGCTCCACCAATATCAACACCTGCGGCAATCTCGGTGCTCTGGGCAGCAATATGTTCAATGACCTCCACATCACCTGCTAAACGCTTCACGATAGCACTCACGTCAATATTTTGTGCAAGCGAAGTAACCTCTCCGGTTACAAAAACTGTTCCGTGGCCACCGGCGACATCAATAGCAACTCGGGCATCGGGATCCTGGGCAAGATGTGCATCTAAAATAGCATCAGATATCTGATCGCATATTTTATCGGGGTGTTTTGGTGAAACACTTTCGGCGGTTCTAAAAATTGACATAAAAAATACTCCTTATACGTATCTTTCCGCCCGACCGGAAAAAATAAAGGAGTTATATAATCTTATCTTTCCCATATGGGCTAGAAGTAGCACCATGTCGACGGTATAGCCGTAACTGGTTGCTGACAGGTCATAGAGCTAGTTCTCTCGCTGTACTCTGAATACGCTGATTAATTAATGTACTAGCCAATAATAACACAATCAACCCTGCTGGTGAACAGGGCTGATTGTGTTTACTTAGTAATCAGTTAAATATACTAAGTCTACGATTATTTTTCGGGAACCTTATTACCGCGACCACGGGCCTCACTGAGTCCGATAGCAATTGCCTGTTTGCGGCTGGTAACCCTTTTACCATTCTTGCCATTCCTTAGTTTTCCTTCTTTCATTTCGTGAAGCGCTTTTTGGACTTTTCCTTGTGATGCATCGCTGTATTTCGTCATACGGATAATCCCCTTTTAACTAATAGCTAAATCGTCTGCCTCTGCCTGTCTCAATCATAGTGAGTGCATCCGAGATATTATGTGAATCAATCATCTCTTGATGTAGATTCTGTAATTCCTCCCTGGAAACGATATTTTCTAACTGATGACGACTATATTTCTTTTTAAAACGAGTATAAATCTCTGATTGTTCAGCGCGGATTCTGTCTAGTCGCCGCTTAATCCTATCGAGACTGTGCTTGTTAACTTTAAAAACTCTTCGCGATGGCTTGTGGTCTATATACTGATAATTCATTATCTACCCTCCCCATTTAAAATTGTTATGCCACTGATTGTACAGAGCCAACCGCTTTGGAACTGTGAGATACCTTACATAATCACTCATTTCAACTCTTACAACAGAGATGGTATTATAGAAACAAGCATAGGCATTACGTAGAATGTATTGCGAGGAGACCACGGTGAACGAACTAAAATCATTTTACCGAAAGTACCCCACTATAAAATTCGCAAAAGGCGAAGTAATTTTTCAGCAAAACGAAGTCCCTGCTCACGTTTATGCAATTAAAAGTGGCGTTGTAAAGGTTTCTAATCTTAGTGCAGACGGCGTTGACCAACTAATATCTTTTGAGATTATTGATGATATCGTGCCAATTTGTTGGGCATTTTCGAAGACGACCAAGGCACTCTTTTATTACCAAGCCTATACTGACTGCGAGTTCTACATAATGAGTAAAGAAGTTTTTGAAGCTCACATGGCTAATAATGTAGGGTTTGCTAATGCTATGCTCAGCCGCCAAGTAAGCTCATACGTCGGTAATATGCTCCAGGTAGATGCGCTCGAAAAAACACGCGCTTATACCAAACTACTGTATACATTTCGCTACCTCTGTCTGCGATATGGGCGCGATATCAGGCGAGATTTAGTAAAGATATATGTCCCGCTAACACAGCAAGAAATTGCGAATACAACGGGATTAACTCGCGAAACAACCACGCTGGAATTAAAGAAATTGAGGGAACAAAAAATTCTATCAGTTAGACGAAAGTACTATACCGTTGACACTAGTAAGTTAAACGCACAAATTGACGATGAGTACGATCCTGGGATAGATGTCAGTATGCTAACTAAGGTTGTTTAGGTTACTTTTTCTTCGTCAAACTAAATAGCGTTATAGAAAATACTAATGATATAACGGCGACGATGGCCAGTAGAATAATCGCGAGTGTTGTCGCGATTGTATTTAAATCAGCAAGAAGTGCTGCTTCCTGAAGCAATAAAACGATCGTAACAAACGAGAGCATACCAATAATCAAATGGGCTCTGGCGAGTTCTCGACGTACATCGGTAATTTTTTGGTTTCTAAACTTTTTGTATGCTTTAAACATTGCATCAGCCTTTTTTATTGTATTGATGTAAGGTTATCGCGCTTGTCCTTACCTGTCAATAACCCCGAGATAGTTATCCTATTTTTCCTATGATTCACACGTAATCCTGAGAATTAGCTGAGCAGAGGTCCGTCCTCTGCAGAATATATCTACGATATTTTGTCAAATGCGAAGAGTAGGACTATTGAATTTGTTTTGGTAGTATTTCAATTTAATAGACTAATTATTTTAGTGTTAGAGGCTCTGTGGAGGTTGGGATTGTAAAGACTAACGGTTGGTGTTGCATAATGCTCTCATATAAAAGTTGCGGAACTGTGCCGTATTTGACTGCCCTTGTGATATAGGTCTGGGCAGTTGCATTGTCGCCTTGAGCAGCCTTTAATATCGCCATATACGTCAATAGTTTGTAGTCCTGTGGGTATTCAGTAAGAGCCTTTTGAAGAAACTTTTCTGTCTGAGGGTCTTGCCATTTAGCGAGGTAAATTTGGGCTAGATTTTCGTACACGAAGTCCATACTGCCATAAGTCAGCGCAATATTATAGGAATCGACAGCCTTGGTATACTCACCCATTTGCTGATGCGCAACGCCTAGATTGTCGTAATTACCAAGCCCAGGAAAAATGTCGATTGATTGTTGAGCGTAATGCAGTGCCTGGTCGTAATGTTTAGTATCAATCATGTACTGGGCAATGTTATTTAACGCTGAATAGTCGTTTTGGGATACCGCAAGATCATGTATTGCAATATTATACTGACTACTGTAATTCGTGCCTCGGATAGTGGTTCGAATAGCAAACACACCAACTACCAGAACCAAAATGATCATAAGCCACGTTAGACTAACTTTCCATCCGTTAATTTTTAAGAGTGGTAGTGAAATGCCGAGCATCGCCAGTACGCCAATCATCGAAAAACAAAACCACGTTTCACACGCAGTCATATCAAGTGGCGTAATTTGTAGATATGGCACAATTCCGAGCGCTGCCCAACAAGCAAAGAATACATAGGCAAAAAAATCTTTCTTTTTACCATAATGTTTAACAAATACACCCAAGCCCACAAATATCGCTGCGATCGCAAGATCAACTAGCATCGGGACTAATACACCTGCTACACTAAAATGTTGCAGGGTCCAATACCAACATGTTGATAAATTCAACGGAAAAACGAACTTACCAAAGTAAAATTGGATGATGGATGGCGAGGTCAATAGGCGCATACCAAGGTTCAAATGATCTATCGGCGCACCGTTAGCGTTGCCAACCAAGAGCCCAACTGCCACTGACTTAAGCGACAGGTACAATGCCACAGGTCCGGCTATCACAACTGCCAGTTTCCATATTCTTTTGCGATCAAAGAATGCCAAATATGCAAAAGCCATCACGACATAGGCGAGGCCTGATTCCTTGCAAAATAAGGTCAGTAATAGCAACACGGAGACAGCGATCATACTTCGCCAAGAGGTGCGTGTAATCAAAAGGTAAAGCGCCAAAATACCAAAGAAAAACATCAGGGTATCTTGCAGACAAGCAATCGAAAAAACAATCTGTGAGTTCATCGGATGAACCAAGAAAACAAGCGCCAAAAGTAATGCAAGCCATTGTTTTATGAAACGCCTCAGGACAAGATAAAGCACGAATGCTCCACCGCTAAATAACATGATTTGGAATAGGTGATAGCCAGCAGTCGATGTCTGAAACAGAGTATAAAGAATCGAGAACGACGTTGTCATCAGGGGTCGATAGTATGTGCCGACTAAATTTTGACCGTTATAAAATGTGCTTGAGGTAAAAAAGTAGCCAATATTTTGGACGAAATGAACGGGCAAATTCTCGACAATTTGAGTGATGTCATCACCCTGAAAGGGGTTATTGATACATACAATAAAGGTAACGAAGCCGACAATCGCAAAGATGAGTGCCACTCGTTTATTCGACACATTATCGAGAGTTTTTAATAACCGCTGAATAACTATACTTTTTGATTTCGCCATATATCCCCTATTGTATGCAAAAACCCGACCTTATGGCCGGGATTTTGCAGTGGTACGCGAGAGAAGACTCGAACTTCCACATCCCGAAGGACACTAGCACCTGAAGCTAGCGCGTCTACCATTCCGCCACTCGCGCATTCGCTGCAATTCGCGCAGCGCGTCTACGATTACACATAAACGCCACTCGCGCATGGAAATTATTATACCAGATTAAACGAATTCGGCGCTGTCGTATGACGAACGAAGTGCTTCAACCAGCGACTTAATGTCGGACGTTTGCTTAACACCAGGATTGAGTGTACCAAATGGGTCAAAAATGGCACGAATTTGCTCGTATAATTGGTGAATATCGTCGTCGAGAACACTGTAGGCAGCATTCGCCTTCAGACGGCCTTCGCTTGAATCGGCCAGAAACACACCGCCGCACTTATCAACCAGCTGAGCATACTCACTCACAAGTTTGAAAACTTTTTGCTTGTCGCCAACTTTATCAAGTTGCAGCGCAGGACGCGTAAAGACAATGCCATCAAGTACACGAATATGAAGGGGCAATGTAACGTGGTGTTTAGCAGCCAGTTCGGTTATAGCAAGACTAAACTCCTCCTGGCGACCGGCTGGTATATACGCGCCGTCAAGAAGTGGCGGGTATGAATCATCACCGTTATCTCCGCCATAAATTGAACTTGCCACGTCTCGAATTGCCGAAAGTTCATCCATCGAATGCTGTTCGGATGTGATAATCGTAGCATTGAATTTGGTCAGAATCTTAGTGGCTTTTTTTAGTTTGCGCTCCCGAACATGGTCGTTGAAATCGTTAAATTGGATATAAATCACCGCGCCAATCGCGTTGTCGCTATCTGTCGAGCTAAAGAAAGGATATGATTTACCAGCAGCTCGTGCTTGGTCAAATAGCAACCCATCAATCGTCTCAAGCGAGTCAGGGTCAAGCCCGCGCAGTGCGTCGGTAGCGTCGCGTGCTGCGTCAGTCGAGCTGACAACAGCGGCCAGTGCAGTCTGGTCTTTACTCACATAATCAGATCTCAGGACAATTTCTGAAATAATGCCGAGTGTCCCTTGGCTCCCAATCATCAGTGGTGTTAGGTCGAACGAACCATCCTTTTGCTTGACCTGGGCAATGCGAGCGTACCCCGTATTATCAGTTATGTCGTGTGCAATCTTTTCATTAATAAGCGCTTGGTTATCTTCAATCAACCCGTCTAACTTACGATATATCTCGCCTTCAAAGGTTTGGAGTCCTATTTTTTTGCTAAATTCGTGCTTATGTAAGCGTGTTGTCTCGATTAAATCACCATTTGCAAGAACTACCTCGAGACGCTTGACCCAATCACCAGTAAGTCCTGATTTGCCAGAGAACTGTCCACCCGTATTGCTAGCCACTGCACCACCAATCGTACTGTACGCAGCAGTTGAGGGGAACGTCGGAATAGACAGACCATGCCAGCTAAGCGCGTCATTAAGGGCCTTAAACGTAACGCCAGGCTGAACGTGAACAAAGTGTTCCTTGTCCTTAAGTGCCATATAGATAATATTATTGAGGTGAGCCGTTGTGTTGATAATGAGGCCCTTACCGATCGCCGCGCCCGTTTCATCTGACCCAGCGCCACGGACAGTAAGTGGTAAAACATGACCTTTCTCGGCTAGTTGCCAAGAGAACCGTGCGGCTTTACGAATGTCGTTTGTAACGCGCGGAAACATGACTAGTTCAGGTTTGATCATGAGAACGCTACGATCGCGCGCAAAACGTTCTCGAACAGCTTTAGATCCAGTAATCTCACCTAAAATATGTTCATTCAAGTACTTTGCAATCTTACTCATTACCCTCTAGTCCCCGTCTGTCTTTCATGTATATATTTATGATAGCACAAGCAGATTAAGTCAGCCACGGCACACGCAAACAACATTGGTCTTTATCTGTTAATGCTTTTTTGCTATAATACATCGGTTACCAACGTGTATGCGGATGTGGTGGCCTATGGTAAATCGTAGACACGCTAGCGCATAGCACAACATATGCGGATGTGGTGGAATTGGTAGACACGCTAGCCTTAGGAGCTAGTGCCTCCGGGCGTGAAGGTTCAAGTCCTTTCATCCGTACCAAATTAAAAAGCAAGTCGGCTGGCTTGCTTTTTAATTTGCTTTTACAGGGATTTATTATCTGCGAAGGTCCGTCCTCCGCAAGTTATCATTTCCAGGCGTTGCTGCCAGGAGCAGTCTGGTTAATCGTGCCACTGTTTGGATACCAGGACTGAAGGGCACTACCGCTACAACTCAAGTCTACTGAGAAGGTACCAGGCTCAGACGAGGAAGTCCTTTCAATCACTAAGCTGCACGACAGATTAGTACTTTTATCCGTAGCATCGACTACGTAATAAGAGTTAATTTGGGTTGGAAAACCATCTGATGCGCGTTGACCCTGAAAAGTAAACAAATTTGTCGCTGTTTGGAATGATTTTACTAACACCTGTGTATAGCCACTAGTCGAACTACTTGAGAGGTCAATACTACTTGTGTAGTCAGCTTTACATTCCCAAAGATTATTAACATTTGCTTCACCTAGTCCAAAGTTACAAGACGATGCGTCACCCCAATCAAGCACAGGTGTCACACTCATCGATATATTCTTAGACTCTTGTGCTACTGTTGCTCTAACCAACTTAAAGGTCTCTTTGTCATTATTCGTTCTTACACTGATTGAAATACCGATAATGAGTATGGCAGCAACAACGATAACTAGTACGATGATTATTATCCCACGTAGCCACTTAGGTATTGGTTTCGCCTTAAAGTTTGCAGAACCAGCGCCAGCTGCCTTGTTCTCCTTGTTTAAAAGGCTTTTCGCGACAGTTTTTCTTGTTTGCGTTCCTTTGGCTCTACTAGTCATGATATGTACATTCTACTACTACTATTATTAAAAATTAAAGTTCAAGGGTGTAGTCCATATTGCTATCACCCAGTAAATCATATAAACAGCACTCACGATACTCGTAATTAAAAGCGAGATGGGCGAAACTTTATACTTACCATTGAGTTTTATGATCCCAAACACAGCAAGTCCTATAAGCATAAGGTAAATAACTACGCATGCGATAGCAAAAATTATTATCGCCCATACCAGTACATTAACCAGCGGCCCGAATAAAGCACATGTGACGACTTCAAATAGAATACCTATGGCAGCAACTATTATAAGAAGTGTGTTCAAATTTCCCATTGACTTCTTAGAGCCGACTCTTGCTACACTCTGATTGGTTTTTTTCTTAATCACAACTTGCTCCTTGTGGTATTGTACTTAGTTTAATGATGTCCCTGGTATATTGAGTGGCTCTTAATCAAATCTGTACTTGCTGGCTCGTATGTTATACATTGACCGTTTAGTTTCTTAGTTAAAATGACCAGCATCGGCTTACCGTTACTGTGTGTTTTATATCCAGATTATCATAAGCAGGAATCGTTTTCTGCGAAGGTCCGTCCTCTGCAGATTATTTGATGATTTGTTTAATCAGATCGATGATTGGATTGAGCGTACCGTCCTCTATAATTGTGTCAAATTCGGTAAATGTTTCCTGCTCTAACTGTTTTCTTATATCGGACTCATCAATGGAATCGACAATGCGTACACGCAGGACCGTATCAGTTCCTTCGGCCATGTTGTGATCGTGGAGGCTATCACCTGCCAGAATCGTGTGCGGTCGCTCAGCACGAATCCTGCTCAGTTCTGGGTGATCGACTTCGTGTTTGGTAAATATATCAACAACGCTCGTTTCGTTCCATCCCGTAATTTGATTTTGCTCATTGAGTATTAACTCAGTCGATAAAATAATTGTCGGATGAATGTCGTATGCCCGACACCAAATATCGATAATATCCTTGATGCCAGCCGACATAATAACTGTTGGAATATTATATTTGGCGCACAAATCAAATAATTCTTTAGTGCCTGGTCGTATTGTCGAATATGATAGAAACTCTTGTTCAACAATGTTCATATCAAGTCGATACTTAGCAACGATAGACATAGACGTCGTCCACCAAATCGTCGCGTCTTCAGGTGTCAATTTCTCTGCAACTTCAAGTGCACGATAGTGCTCATATACGGCCTGTGCCTCTCGTTTTCCTTTTGGCGGAAGATGATTGCGCATTAGTTGCCATGAAGTACTGTTCTCATCGCTTTTTTCGGTTAGCGTTCGATCAAAATCGAGTACAAGCTGGAGCTGGCCCGTACCGGCATTTCGAAAAGCAATAATTTTAGCCTCTAGATCGGAGGCGTTATCGTATATAAACCCTTGGGGGATAGATGAGGATACGTCTTCAAACAAAAAGGACACCTAAGCGTCCTCTTTGCGGTAAAACGTGAGGGCCGCGGTTCCGTAACTACGATTGTCCACCACAACAACTCCATTAGCGCCGGGCGGCGACTCACCCCTACCTGGGTATGATAATACCATAAGCCCGTTGGGTTTCAATAGCTTAAATAATTTTACGACTGTGGATAACTGCATATTATTGTACGGCGGGTCAGCAATAATAATGTCGTAGCGCACATTTGTACGCGTCGTCCAAGCGCCTACACCCCCGTGAAATGTGGTCGACTGCGACTGAATACCGAGCGTCTTGATGTTTTCTTCCAAGATCCTACCAGCTAAAGGATCTTTGTCCAAAAATGTTGCAGAAGAAGCCCCACGACTAATCGCTTCAATACCAATCGAGCCCGAACCAGCAAAAGCGTCGAGAACAACAGCGTCTTTAATTTCTGCACCAATACTATTAAAAAGTGAGTTGCGAATTCGCTCACTCATCGGATGTGTTGTATGGCCGTTTGGTGCTGCAATCGTGCGGCCACCGTATTTGCCGGCAATAACTCGTATGTTCATATTGTCTTTATCTTAGCCTCGTCCGATGCTTTATACCAGGCCAAACAAACCACCTTGATAATTTCAGGCACGAGAGTTTTTCTTGTCAGATTTGCAAGCCTTCGTGTCCACCCCTGATCTCCAAACTCATCAAACATGTGCATATCGTAAATTTTATACATCGATTTCATAAACATTGCCTCAAAACCTATTTTGTCTAAATCCCGAACATCCTCGGGGCTCGGGCAGGTATCGCTAAATCGCTGGGTAGCAATAGTCGAAGCAACACCTAATTCGAACGCTAGGTGCGCCGAAAAAACTCCCCCGATACCCCAATACTGCCAGTTCTTGGACAAAGTATCACGACGGTTGATGCCCTTGATTATCGTTTTGTCGCGTTTTGTCAGGCGCTCAGTATGGGGCTTGCCCCATAGCTCCTCGATTTTGTCATTGAGCGGATAGTGGTGAGCCGGTGTTAGGCCATCGACAATCGAATGCGCCAGCCATGCAGCCTCAAAGGCAGCGCGCTGTTGGTTGCTATCCTTGAGTGCGATCGTGAGGTTAGCCATATGGTCATTAATGAGTTCAATCAGACCTCTGTCGTCCTTATTCGTCGGATCAATATAATGCCAAGGCTCATCCTTGGATGGACTTTTACGTTTAATACCATCAGGACCATTGATGCCCTCAAAATGTAGAATTTGCCCAATCGTCGGAAAGACTGTATCCTTACCAATTAATTTCTTTAGTTGGCGTCTGGATACACGATCAATCTTTTGATGAACACCGACGATCCGGCCAGAATCACGACGAAATGTTGTTCCAGCGTACAAAGTTAATTTTCCTTAATTAAGTGTTGTTAATCGTTGATTGTACTGAACCGCGGCGGCTAACTCTTTATAGTTTAGCAGGTCCTCACCAGATGCGACGAATGCTTTGGCGGCATCCTGCGCGCGTTTAATTAGTTTAGTATCGGCAAGTGTTGCGATCTGAAGATTCAATGCACCGTGCTGTGAACGGCCATAGATTTCACCAGGACCACGAAGCTTAAGATCAACCTCCGCCAAATAGAAACCGTCATTACTTCTCTCGACTTCACGTAGTCGCTCAGATGGTTTGGCGCTCGTACTTGTTACCAAATAACAATAACTTTGATAAACACTGCGTCCAACTCGTCCACGTAGTTGATGAAGTTGGCTCAGACCGAAACGATCGGCATCTTCGATCAACATGACAGTTGCGTTAGGCACATCGACACCAACTTCGACGACTGTAGTGCTGACGAGGATATCGATGCTACCAGCAGCAAAGTCACTCATGACACTCTCCTTTTCGTCAGATTTCATCTTGCCGTGTAGCAAACCGATTTTGCGATGCTTAAAGATAGAGTTTTGTAGCTTTTTGTATTCAACTTGGACACTTTTTAGCTCGTTATCTGGATTATTATCGATCAGACTGCAGATGACGTACGCTTGGCGACCCTCTGATAGCTCCATATCGACAAGTTCATATAGCTGCGCTCGACTATTGGGCGACCAGATCTTGGTCTTGATTGGCTTACGGCCTTTCGGTAGCTCATTCAATATCGAGATATCGAGTTCACCGTAGACGGTAAGAGCAAGGCTACGAGGAATTGGTGTTGCCGTCATAGCCAGCAGATGTGGCATGTGTTTCGACTTTTTTAGTAATTCCTGACGCTGTTTAACACCAAAACGATGCTGTTCGTCAATAACGACAAAGCCAAGTTTATAAAACGAGACGGTTTCTTGAATAAGTGCATGCGTGCCAACAACAACCTGAACAGAGCCGTCGGCGATCGCGGCATAGAGTGTTTTCCTGGCAACACCTTTCACGCTCCCAGTCAGAAGTCCTACTGTTACACCAAACGGTGATAGTAATTTCTGTAACGTTTCGGCATGCTGAGATGCCAAGATTTCAGTTGGCGCCATAAGTGCCGTCTGAAAACCCTCGTGCGCCGCTTGACGGGCGGCCAGACCTGCCACAACTGTCTTACCCGATCCAACATCGCCTTGTAGCAATCGGTTCATTGGAACGGCTTTCTCAAAATCCTGTAGTATTTCCCAGGCAGCCAGACGCTGCGCTCCGGTTAACGCAAATGGCAACTTTGCGACAAATTCTTTTACCACCGACTGTTCGAATGGAATATGCCAACCTTTTAGCTTGGCATTCTCTTGACGATTTAGTTGACTAGCAAGCAGTAGCTCAAATAGCTCCTCGAAGCCAAGACGCTCCCTGGCTTTTTCGATATCCTCACTCACCTTAGGAAAATGCATTGCAATAAAGGCATCAGACCGACTGATTAATTTCTGATTTTTTACGATAGTACTTGGTAGTGTTTCGGGGAGCATCGTAATAAGTGGCCGTAGTTCTGCTAGAATCTTACGCACCAACGTCGTTTTGAGCCCCTTAATCGATCGATACACTGGCAGAAGTCGATCCGTCTGAACAGGCATATCACTAACTTTCTCAGCACTAGGATTGGTTAGTTGGTAACGATTGTAGTTGAATTCAAAATCACCAGAAAAGTAAAACTCCTCATCAGGTTTTAGCTGAGTTGCACGATATGGCTGGTTAAACCAGACAGCTTGTAACTTACCCGTTTCATCAGCTAATGTTGCCGTCGTAATTCTTAGTCCACGCCTCACAGGACGAGTTGTAATTGATTCGCATTTGGCCTTAATCGTTGCCTTGCCTGGGGCAATATTCGCGATCGTCGTAATATGCGAAAAGTCCTCGTGCGTTCGAGGTAAAAAAGTAATAAGATCGCCGACCGTATGAATGCCGGCCTGACTAAACTGTTCGCCAGTTTTTTCACCCACTCCTTTTACATTCCTAAGCGGAGATAAAAGATTCATGTATCTAGTGTAACAAGACTACTGGGTAACGCCCAGAATACCGTCAAGTGCAAAGGCAGTATCTTCCCATTTTTCGACGGCGATACTATCAATACCCAGGGCTTTAACTGGATAATCATTGCCGCCTTCGTCCAATTTATCCCCAAAATACAGAATGTCATCAGTACCAATATTCAGTTCATCCATCAGTTTTTGAATACCGTAGGCTTTGTCGATACCAATACGTGTAACGTCGACGCTGGTTGTTCCACCAAGTCGCACTTCAAGATCAGGCAAACGTTCTGCGATTAAGTCTCGAAGTTTCAATTTTGTCTCTGCATTCTTCTCAGCCCAGGCGTATTTAACTTCGGCTGGTGCCTGTTGACCAAGAACTGAATAGGTAATTTGGCTATTACGATCCTCTATAAGCTCGCCGTATGGTTCATCAACCCAGAGGCCTTGCTCCTTGGCGGATTGTTCGAGTACTTCAATGATGTGCTTCTTTTGCTCAGGTGTTAAGTCCTCTGCATACTGGAGTTTCCACGTCTCATTCGTAACGTCATAACGATAGTACCTAGTACCACAAGTGGGCATTAGGTGTAGGTGAGATAATTGCTCTGCGGATGCGTCAATACGGTCAACCACCTGCATATGGAACTGTTCGATCTTGCCACCCGAAATGATACAGACGTGATAATGGCTCAGGAGTTTTGTAAATAATTCTGCCATTCTATCAGAAATAAGTGATTTAGAAATTGCTAATGTGTCGTCGAGATCAAATGCGATAAGTTTTTTAGTCATAACAACTATTATACCAGCCGTTTAGCGCACTAAGACAAAATTATTTTTGCCTTTTTTGATAAGTGAAATATATTCAATCTTTGCGTCTTCACTGGCTTTTTTACCGTTCACCGATACTGCGCCACTTTCAATTAAACGCTTTGCATCGCCATTACTTGATGCTGCCCCAGATTCAACAAGAATATCTACAAGATTTTTACCAAGCGATACGACAGGAATTTCTACACCTAATATCTCGATATCTTCACCTGATAAATTATCGAATTCTGCATCCCCAAATAACACGTTAGTAACACGCTCGACGCTTGCTGTACGTTCAGCGCCATGTACAATTGTTGTTACTTCGTGAGCCAATCGTTTTTGAGCAACACGATCAGCCGGATTAGATGATTGTTCAGCTTCGATTAAATCAATCACTTCTTTATCCAGTAGTGTATAGATCTTTAGGTAGTCAATGACTCCTTCATCATCAAGGTTTAGCCAAAATTGATAGAACTGGTACACGCTAGTTTTTTCGGCGTCGAGCCACACTGCGCCTTCTTCAGATTTGCCGAATTTTTTCCCCGTGGCTTTGTTGATAACAAGAGGCAACGTCAATACATCTACCGTCGCGTTACGAGTCTTTCTAATAAGTTCGACTCCTGATAAGCAGTTACCCCATTGATCGGAGCCTCCGAGTTGTAGCGTTACACCATATGTGTCATATAGATAGAGATAATCGAGACCTTGTAATAGAGTATAACTAAACTCCGCATAGCTAATGCCGGTACCACCTTCGCCTAAGCGATTAGCAATATAGTCACGCTGGATTAATGACGATACGTTATAGTTCTTGCCGATATCTCGTAGAAAGTCTAGTACCGTCATATCCTTTGTCCAGTCAAGGTTGTTTACCATCGTAAAGGGTTGGTCAGCAAAAATGATTTCCAATTGTTTTCTTGCCCGTGCGACATTATATGCAATTGTTTCAGGCGTTTGTACTGGACGTTCGCTATCTTTTCCACCTGGATCACCAACTAAACTTGTCGAGCCTCCTGCGACTAGTACTGCCTTGTAACCGTGACGGATAAATACCATATCGAACATCATTGCGGCTAAATTACCGATTGTTTGCGAATCAGCAGAAGCATCAAATCCGTGATAAAAGGTTCTCGAACTGGTATCTAGATCTTTAATGTCCTCAAAAGTCGTCTGATTAATAAAGCCGCGCCAAGCAAGTTCTTCGGAGAGCGTCATGTATGATCCTATCTATTCGTTATCTGTTATCTTCTGTCAGTATAGCAAAATATTGGGCTTTCCGCATGCGATTTAATGCTATAATGGTTGGTAATACTGCTTATGGGAAAATTATAACTGTGGTCAAAAAATCCTCACATTCACGCAAGCTTAGCGTTTATTCTAATTTGTCTCACAATCGCAAGGCCAAGAAGGATGCAGCAGCCCGCTCACGTGCTCAATATTTGGCAACCCTACCCAAGAACCCAGTCAAGCGACTCCTCTATCGCCTTCACCCAAAACGATTCTGGGGATACTGGTTTAGCAAACGTGGTGCATTTATGGCACTCAAAGTTGCAGGTATCGGTCTATTAGTTCTTGCCCTGCTTCTTGGTGGTTTATTTGCCTACTTCCGTAAAGACCTCGATTCAATCCGACCCGATCAGTTGGCAAAAAGTGTCCAATCAACCGTTACAACATATCTGGATCGTAACGGCAAAGTTCTATGGGAAGATAAGGGTGATGGTAATTACAAGTTAGTTGTACCAAGCGCCGATCTGAGTGACAACCTCAAGAAAGCAACTGTCGCAATCGAAGACAAAGACTTTTATAAACACGGTGGGGTCAGCTTCACCGGATTATTCCGAGCCTTCTTTAATAACCTTAGTGGAGATAGTACACAGGGTGGCTCGACCTTAACGCAACAACTGGTTAAGCAAGTATTTTTTGCCGATCAGGCTAGTAACCGTGGACTTAGTGGTATTCCGCGTAAAATCAAGGAAGTTATCTTATCTGTCGAAGTCGAACGTATGTATGATAAGGATCAGATTTTGTCGCTGTATCTCAATGAATCACCATATGGTGGTCGTCGTAACGGCGCTGAGTCCGGTGCCCAAACTTACTTCGGTGTCGCTGCAAAAGATTTAACACTTCCACAGGCTGCACTACTCGCGGCTATTCCGCAGGACCCTACTCTGTTCAATCCCTATAACGTTGACGGTAACGCTGCTCTCATTGCTCGTCAGCACACTGTTCTTGATGATATGGCTGACCAAGGCTATATCACAAAGGCGCAGGCCGATGATGCGAAAAAAGTCCCGATTCTCGACACGCTACGTCCTGAAACCGATCAGTATACCAACATTAAGGCTGGTAACTTCGTCCAAATGGTTCGTTCAGAACTCCAATCTCAACTGGGCGCAACAACCGTCGGTCAGGGCGGATTAACCGTAACAACAACTCTCGATCTCGATATTCAAAACAAGCTTGAGGAAGCAATGAATACAGAGTTTAACAGTGGCGCACCAGCAAGATATGGTTTCACAAACGGTGCATCAACCGTTGAAGACACACAGACCGGCCAAATTATTGCGATGATGGGCTCACGAGCGTATGACTATCCGGGATTCGGACAGGTAAATGCGGCGACTGCATATATTCAACCAGGCTCAACAATTAAGCCACTCGTCTACTCCCAACTTTTCCAACAAAAACCAGCTGGCGCAGCTAACTTTGGCAGTGGGTCAAAGCTTATTAACAACGACATAACTGGTATCTATGGTGCACCGCTTACAAATGCAAACGGCGACCCTGAAAATAGTGGTGCGACAACTATTCGAACTGGCCTGGCTAACTCTTGGAATATTCCGGCCGTCGAAGCTATGGCAATCAACGGCGTTCAGCCAACCATTAAAACGATCCGTGCGCTTGGTGGTACAAGTTATTGTACGGTCGGTAACGATACAACCGTACAGCTAGCAGCAGCCATTGGTGGGTGTGGTATTGAGCAAGTTGACCTCGTGAATGCATACGCGTCTCTTGGTCGTAGCGGTGTATACAAACCTCAGGCAGACATATTGAAAGTTACGAATAGTAATGGCGATGTTCTCAAACAATGGACTGATACCGCTGGTACGCAGGTTGTTAGCCCTCAAGCAGCTTATACGGTCAGTGATATTCTGCACGATGATTACGCCCGAACATTTGTCGGAACACACCGCACAGGTATGTACATCCCAGGAGTTGACTCAGCCGCAAAGACTGGTACATCCAACGCCACAAACGCCGCTGGTTCACCAAAAGACATCTGGATGGTCAACTATTCACAAGCTCTTACTATGGCTGTTTGGCTGGGTAATCCTGATACTACACCACTTCACAACAATGCTACTTCAATTGTGCCAGGACAAATGCTTGATACCGTTTTGCAGTATGCCTATAAGACAAACTATCAGAATGCTGGCAAATGGAAACCTGGCGATTGGATTACGCAGCCAGCTGGCATCCAACGCATCGGCTGTAGTGCTGGTAGTACTTTGAAGGTTGTAGCAGGTAAACCAGACCAACCGTGTGGTGAAGTATATCCGAGTTACTGGAATGCGACACAGGGACTAATGAACGTTGATTTCGATAGTGCAACGAAAAAACTAGCGACCGACTGTACTCCAAGCAGCTTAAAGGTAACACAATCAGTCATTAAACTTCCGCTGGTTTCGTCAGTTGCTCCTAACCAAGCGCTGTACATTGATCCAAAGGGAACGTATACTCTCGCAGGAAGTTTGACGGACAGCGTTGGCGACTGTTCAAACGCTACTAACACGCTTAATTCGCAAGCACCAAATATAGGAAAACCAATAGCGACCCCTAATGGTGGTGGCACTTACACCGTCAGCGTAACAGCGAGCCCCAATGGTTCAAACACCATCGCAACTGTTACATTCACTGTTGGTTCAGTAGCATACGTTGGTACAGGTGATGGCAGCGGAACTTACACAGTAACTAACGTCCCTACTAAGCCGACTGCAGGTACTGACTATGCAACCGCAACTGATTCCGCATCAAACCAGACACAACCAAGTTACTTTTAGCGCTTTTGGCAAATTAAAATAGCCCAGGCAAACTGGGCTATTTTAATTGTTAGGTATTAATCTACTCTTGGCCGTTAAGCATGCGGATTAAATCGTCTTCATTTTGAGCTGATGTACGGGGTTTCTTGGGAGTTTGCTTATATGGTGTGTTCCCATTGACTACTGGCTTCTGGCGTGGCTGATATGGCTTACGGGGTGTATTTGCACGAGTCGCAAGACGTTGATCATTACGATCGCTATGAAACGCGGCTACAGGCTTTGATGAAACGACTACTGCAGGTATTTCTGGTGGCGTAGAAATAACTGAGGCTGCTTGAACAGGTCGAGTACCACGAGCATTCTTTTGTGGTTTGGCAGTTGGTGTTTTTACTTGAGCATTATTCTCGACAAGTTTTGCAAACATCATCTTGCCCGCTGCAGTCTGTAGACTACGAATAAATTCGATCTCGGCTGTTTTACCAATTAGTTTACTCGCATGTTCAACAACAACCATTGTTCCATCCGTTAGGTGCCCGACCGCCTGGTGGCTATCTTGGCCTTTTTGCGTCAGTTCCAACATCATTTTTTCACCTGGCAGATAGGCCATACGCAGGCTCATCGCCAGATCATTCACATTAAGAACCTTTATGTTTTCAACCTGGGCAACTTTATTCAGGTTGTAGTCAATCGTACAAATCGCACCGTGATACTGTTTGGCAAGTTTTAAAAGCCGTTCATCGACGCCTTCCTCGGCCTTACTACCGTCCTGAAAGATTTCAACCTTCACATCCTTCATTGCCTGTAGCTCTGACACTAAATCGAGTCCATGACGAGCTCTCGATCGCTTATCGCCGTCACCGCTATCGGCCAAGAATTGTAGTTCACCAATCACACTACGTGGGATGAAAAGCGTATCGCTGCCAATAAAACCAGACTGTGCAACCGCAATAATACGACCGTCGATTAGAACTGATGTGTCGACAAAGATTGGATGTCCTGCCTTTTTGTTAATCTGCTTTTTATTTCCGTTCGCAACCAAATAGGTCGCTTCTGCTGCAATGATGAGCAGCAATATGATCATGATTATTTCCATTGTTTTTCCTTACTTTTGTAGGTAGTCGATGAGCGCGCTGCGCAAATCTTTCACACCTTTGATAAATGAATTCTTGCTTTGGCCTACGGGTGCGATTGCCTTCGTAAAACCAAGTTTTTTAGCCTCAGCAACTCGTCGATCTGCTCCGATGGCTGAACGGATCTCGCCACCAAGTCCAACTTCGCCAAATACTACCACACCGTCGTCAAGTTTTCGTCCTGCAGCAGCGCTGGCAATCGCCATACATACGGCAAGGTCAGCCGCTTGATCGCTGAGGCGTAATCCTCCAACCACATTGATATAAATATCTTTGTCCGATAAATTCAATTTTGTTCGCCGTTCAAGTACTGCAATCAGTAAATTCAAGCGATTGAGATCATATCCTGAGGCTGTACGCTTAGGATAGCCGAAACTAGTGGGATTTACAAGCGCCTGAATCTCAACGAGTAGCGGGCGTGTACCCTCAAGTGTCGCGAGAACAACAGAACCATCGGCGTCCTGTCGTTCGGCCAGAAGTGCCGCCGATGGATTTTCAACCAAACGAAGTCCTTCTTCGAACATTTCAAAAATGGCTGCTTCGCTGGTTGAACCAAAGCGATTCTTTGACGCACGAACAACCTTAAAGCCACCGTAGCGATCACCCTCAAATTGAAGAACGACGTCGACAAGATGTTCGAGTACTTTCGGACCTGCAATACTGCCTTCCTTGGTAACATGACCGACGAGTACTACCGCCGCACCGGCCTCCTTGGCAGCACGGATAATCACATTACTACTGTTGGTAATTTGGCTGACGGTACCTGGAGCTGAAGTAATTTCATCAAGAGCTAAGGTCTGAATCGAGTCGATAATAACAAGTTTGTAGGCACCTGATCTAATTGTCGCAGCAATATCATCGGCACTAGTGCTAGCGATAAAATTCAGCTGTTCACTCTTTTCAGCACCAAGTCTTTCGGCCCGAAGCTTTACTTGACTAGCTGACTCTTCACCACTGGCGTAGAGAACTGGGATGTTCTTTGCAACGTGCGCCGTAACCTGAAGTAGCAACGTGCTTTTACCAATACCGGGCTGTCCTGCTATTAGTATGACTCCGCCCGGTAAAATCCCGCCGCCGAGGACATCATCAAGATCCTTAAAGCCCGTATCGAGTCGCTTGACACTATCCTCGCTACTTATTGAGCGCATTGTTTGCGGTGTTAATACTCGGCCAGTTGAAGCACTCCTAGCTACTGCAGACTTGCCTTGATTGACTGCAGCCTGTTCGACAAGCGTATTCCACTCGCCACAATTTTCACACTTACCCGTCCATTTGCCGTAACTTGCGCCGCAATTTTGACAGACAAACTGAGTTTTAGACTTCACCATTGCTATAAGTATACCACTGACATTAGACGCTTGGTGTTGGCGCAAGCGTACTATTGATACTATTATTGAGATTATTAGTGCTCGTTACGATATTGTTATACTCAGTAACTTTTGCGTTGTATTCATCTGTTTCAGAATTAATTTCAGCTCGCAGCGCATCAAGTGCATTTAGCCGATCAAGTAATGCCTGACGTTTTGCATTGTACGCATTAACCTGGGAGGCGCTTGTTCGATCAACCGAATCTGCACTAGCTTTAAGCGCTATTGCATCGTTATTGATAGACACTGCCTCAGCGTTATATTCCTTGGTGTTAGCATTAATTGTGCCCTTAAGTGCATCGAGTTCTGCCGCCAATGCATCTGATTGCTTTTTTAAGTTATCAAAGACGGATTCGTAGCTCGTGTGGAGTGCAACAACTTTACTGCGATCGCTGAAATACTTGGCATAGTGTGCCTCGAGTGCAGGACCAAGGTTGGCATACTCAGTACCAAGAATGCTGTGAAGTTCATTCAGTCGTTCACCTGGCTCAGTCCGATTATAATAAGCCATTCGATCATTGAGCGTTGGGTCATTAATCTTCGTAAAAGCAGCCTCAAGTAAAGCCCCGACCGATGCTCGATCGCTATCGCTCATCCTATCCCAAATAGCGTGGAGCGTCTCATGTGCCGCTGTAACTTCCTCAATACCGTCAAGTTGCGTATTCGTTACTGCATAAACGTAAATGCGCTTACCAGAGTAACAACCCAAAATCGCATTTCCTGTTTCCTGCTGCTGACAGTCATTGTTAAATTGCGGTGCTGTTTCAATCGCTGGTTCAGAGGCAAAGTAGAAAAACTTTCCCTGATCAGACATACCGGCCCGCGTAATGACGTTCGTAACGTCACTACCCGGCTTAAACCACCAGACATTTAGTTGGTCGAGAACAAATTGGCGATTCAATATTACCCATCCAACGGCAGCCGAAATCGCCACCGTAAAGGCAATGCTCATTATCGTCGGAAGAGCGCTACGCTTCTTGTTCAACATTGATCGCTATTTCACCCTTTAGCGCATTCACCGTTAAGACTGTTCCCTTCTCATATTCACCTGATAGTATACCATCTGCTAGCTTATGTTCTAACATATCTTGAATTGCGCGACGAAGTGGACGAGCACCGAATTTTTCGTCGTAGCCTTTCTCGATAATGAGATGTTTTGCCGCTGTCTTAATGACCAAATGTATGCCCTTACGAATAAGCCTATCCTGGAGTTCGTTAATAAGATTATCGAAAATACTGCCAATTTCTTTGCGAGTTAATGCTCTAAATGTAACAATTGCATCAAAACGATTGATAAGCTCTGGCCGCATCATTTTACCAAGGGCCTCTTTAGTCGCAACCGCATTTTCATCATGTACCTCATCGAGTTTCTTCTTATCAGACACACTAGCCGCGTGGAATCCGAGGCTTGACTCTTTCATCATGCGATTGGCGCCGAGGTTACTGGTCAGAATGATAATCGTATTGCTAAAGTCGACTTTATGACCCTTCGCGTCAGTCAGCGAACCATCCTCAAGTATCTGTAGTAACAGGTGAAAGACATCTGGGTGAGCTTTTTCAATTTCATCAAACAGTACCACACTGTATGGTTGACGTTTAATCTTATCCGTTAATTGACCGCCATCTTCGTAACCCACGTAGCCGGCAGGTGCACCGAGGAGACGCGATGTATTGTGCTGCTGGCCAAATTCGCTCATATCAATTTTAATGAGCGCTTCTTCGCTACCAAATACTTCGCGAGCTAGGACCTTGGCAAGCTCTGTCTTACCGACACCTGTTGGGCCCATAAAGACGAATGAGCCGATTGGACGTTTGCTACTGGCAACGCCACTACGACTGCGCCGCAAGGCACTTGATACTTTCTCAACAGCTTCTTGCTGGCCAATCACAAATTTGGACAAATGCTTTTCAAGGTTACGCAGTAGTTTGGCCTCAGACTTCTGAACACGCTTTACAGGAATACCTGTCATTGTTGCAATTGCGTGGGCAACATCTTCGTCGGTCAAGACAATTGGCGTTTTCTTTTCAAAGGCCTCTTTGGTTTCCTCAAGTCGTGAACTAATCTGACTAATACGTGTTTTATAGAGTGCCGCACGTTCGTAATCTTCGTTGGCGACCGCTTCTTCCATCTTTTCGTTCAGGTTATTTAGCTGTTTGACAAAATCACGAAGTTTACTTGGCTTGCGCCCAGACTTCACGCGAACAAGAGCAGCCGCCTCGTCAATGACATCGATCGCCTTATCAGGCATGAAACGCTCACTAACATAACGATCAGCCATATAGACAGCATCCTCGAGCACTTCGTCGCTCATACTCACGCCGTGATGCGCCTCATAGTGGCCACGAAGACCCTTTAGAATCGCAATCGTATCAGTTAGTTTTGGCTCTGGTACGACGATTGTCTGCAAACGTCGCTCAAGCGCAGTATCCTTCTCGATATGCTTGCGATATTCCTCGAGCGTTGTTGCCCCAATTAAGTGCATTTCACCCCGTGCGAGCGCCGGTTTTAGCATATTGGCCGCATCAAGCGCGCCCTCGGCAGCCCCTGCGCCAACGAGTAAGTGTAGTTCATCAATAAAGACAATAACGTTCTTCTGCTCGGTCAATTCCGTCATAACGCGCTTTAGACGCTCTTCGAACTCGCCTCGATACTTTGTACCTGCAATCATACTGGCAAGATCTAGCTGGATAACCCGCTTATCGAGTAAATGATCGGGGACGTCCTCACGGACAATACGCTGAGCAAGACCTTCAACGATCGCTGTTTTACCAACGCCTGGCTCACCAATAAGTACAGGATTATTTTTTGTACGACGACTTAGAATTGTTATCATTCGTTCCTCTTCAGCGTCGCGACCAATGACGGGATCAAGTTTACCGGCCTTGGCCATACCCGTTAGATCGGTGCCAAATGTCTCCAAAGCACCCTTTCGTGGTGCTGGTTTTTTGATCGTCGTTTCAGTATTTGTATCAGCGTCCGCGTACATGTCGTTCTGCCGATCAAAGAACTCTTCGAGCTCTGCCGTTAGTTCACCTAAATCAACGTTCATATCACGAAGAAGTACGGTGGCACGTGCATTTTTCTGACTCAAAATACTATATAAGATATGTTCCGTGCCAAGGTAGTCCTGGTGAAACTCCTGGGCAATTTCCCAACTCATTTTGAGTGTCAACTTTGCCGTCTCACTCAGACCCTTCATACCTACCGCAATAACAGTAGTAAGGGGTACTAAATTAAGCGCGACTTGCGCACGCTCTAAAGTAACACCTGCATCAGCCAAAAGCTTGGCTCCAACAGATGAACCTTGAGCGAGAACACCAAGTAGTAAGTGCTCAGTCCCCACATACGGGCTGCCATAGCCCTGCGCAATCACATTGGCGTGATGCAGACTCGTCCGAGCATTATCGGTTAGATGAGATACAAATTCTGCGAAATCATCTGCCATAGTTATATTATCTATCCTCCTGTAGTCGAGCGCAAGCGTATTCTTGTTTTAAAATACCGTTTCTCTATACCTAGTATAGCAAAATTAGCACTCGGGTCAAGTGAGTGCTAATTTATTTTTTGTAAGCTTTTATTTTTTATTCAGCAGATTCTTCAACGGCGTCGAGTAAGCTATCCTCGATGTCTTTCTTTGGTGCTGGAGCGGTAGCTTTTGTAGGGGCAGCTTGCTCAATATCGAGTTCGTATCCTGTTAAACGACTTGCTAAGCGAACATTTTGTCCGGCACGACCTATCGCGATAGACTGCTGATCTTCGTTAACATAAACTGTCGCACGTTTGTCTTTTTCATTAATAACAACCTTAGATACTTCTGCAGGGCTAAGCGCATTCTTGATGAATTGCTCTTTATTATCATCAAATGTAATAATATCGATCTTTTCCATGTCGCCAATCTCATTCATAACAGCCTGAACACGTGTACCATGACCACCAACGAACGTGCCAACTGGATCAACGCCTGGTACGGTGCTCGCGACAGCAAGTTTCGTACGACGACCCGCTTCACGAGCAATTGCCTTGATCTCAACCGCGCCAGTTTCGAGTTCAGGCACTTCCTGGCGGAAAAGATACTCGACGAACTGTTCGTTGCCACGGCTCAAAATCAGCTGTGGACCGCGATTATCACGTTCGATATCTTTGATAAATACCTTAATTCGGCTACCTACGTTATAGAATTCACCTTGAATTTGCTCACTCTGTGGAATGATACCAGTCGCCTTACCAAGCTCTACGCGGATAACCCGTGGCTCAACTCGTTGTACTGTACCATTGACGACAGTTCCGATTTTATCTTCATATTCCTCGAGGACAACTTCACGCTCGGCTTCACGAAGACGTTGCAGTACGACTTGTTTTGCAGTCTGAGCAGCAACTCGACCAAAGCTTGTAACTTCGTGCTTTTCCTCGATAATGTCGCCTAACACTGCATCCTTTTTAATCTTCTTAGCATCAGCTAAACTGATTTCAACGGCGTCGCTACCAACTTCCTCGACAACTTCACGACCGACGTAGACAACAGCAGTGCCGTCGTTGACGTTGAGTTCACTACGAACTTCCTGATCCCGTTCGCCATTATCACGGCGCCATGCGGCGGCGATTGCTTGCTCTATAACAGATAGAACTGTTTCTTCGGGTAGGTTCTTTTCCTCGGCGATCGTACGGACCGCGAGTGTTAGTTGTTTAATATTGATCTCATCCATAATATTTTCTCCTTAATGCTTGTATGAAAAAATCCGACCTGCCGGCCGGAAATGTACTACCTTTACTTTATCAAATCTGATAGATTTATGCAACTATTTCGACGGTAATGCTTGGTCAGGGCAGGTAGACAATATATTTAATATTGCGTCTTTCTCGGCCTGAGTAACCCACAGGCTATATTTTTGTTTAACGGCAATCTGACGGGCTACATACTGACACCGAAATGGCTTATATGGTGGCAACCAGGTTGCAGCGTCGCCGTCAGATTTTTGTTGATTCGCAGGACCGTCGACGGCAAGAAGTTCAAGCGGGTCATTTGCAAGTGCAATCCGCTGATCTTTACTCAACTGCTGAGCCCCTTTTTGCCACGCATCAGAAATCGCAACCACGTGATCAATTTGCACATCAGCACTTGTGTTGCTACCGCGCTTAAAATTGATGATCTTACCTGTATATGGATCATTCAGGATTCCACTTATGACTTCACATTTTTGATCAACTTGTACATCTGTCATATCTCGATGCAAAATAATATTACGCGTATCGCAACCCTTCACTACAGTCCAGCCATCACCAAACTGCGCCCTACTATAACCAGTCTTTGGCGCACGACCTTTGACGGATAGCTGGTTGAGAGCCTCTTTTGCTAGCATCGCATTACTGCTACTACGTGTATTATTCGTGTTTGCCTCGGGGGTAGCAGGTACATGAATATTGACACTTAACGCACCAATAATAATCACCGCCAGAATACATACAGTTACTAAGCGCCGAAGGCGATATACATTTGGCATACCTCTTATTATGCACGTTTGCTACAATAGAATATATGCAGATTGTAAAACGGCTGATTGACCAATATATTCCAGAGCATTACAGTCTTTCGATTACACTGAATCGCGCTGAGCGAACATTTAATGGTGTTGTTACGATTGATGGAACTAGTACTGCTGATGCAGTTGGAATTAGCCTTCATGCGAAATACCTTGTTATCGAATCCGTTACTCTTGACGGTAAAAAGGCAGATTTCAAATCCGGTAAGCATGATGAGCTGGTGATTACTCATAAGGATCTAAAGCCAGGTAAACATATCGTTGTTGTCGCATTTAGCGGCAAGATCACTGACGCAATGCATGGCATTTATCCCTGTTATTTTGAGCATGATGGCGTCAAAAAGCAACTACTTGCTACACAATTTGAAAGTCATTATGCGCGCGAAGCATTTCCGTGTATTGACGAGCCCGAGGCTAAAGCGACTTTCGATGTAACCCTAACGACCGAAAAGGATATCACCGTCCTTGGTAATATGCCTGTTCTAAAGCAGACGACTGAAAACGATCAGCTTGTAACACGTTTTGAAACGACGCCACGGATGAGTACGTATTTAGTTGCCTGGGTTGTTGGTGAGCTTCATAAAAAAACCGCAACGACTAAGCGTGGAGTTGAAGTCAACGTTTGGGCAACGCCCGCACAGCCTGCGAGTAGTTTCGACTTTGCACTCGATACCGCGACAAAGGCTATAGATTTTTACGAAGAATTCTTTGAGACTGAGTATCCTTTGCCAAAGTCTGACCACGTCGCACTACCCGACTTTTCGTTCGGTGCGATGGAAAACTGGGGTCTTATTACCTATCGCGAAACTACGCTCCTAGCCGAGCCTGAAACCATCAGTATTAGCAGCAAACAGTACGTCGCACTCGTCGTCGCGCACGAACTAGCGCATCAATGGTTCGGTAATTTGGTAACGATGCGCTGGTGGAATAATTTATGGCTCAATGAGAGTTTTGCGACTCTCATGGAGTACTTAGCCGTCGACACGCTTCATCCTGAGTGGAATATGTGGCTTGACTTCTCGAGTAATGAAAGCATCATTGCCCTGAGGCGCGACAGTATTGACGGTGTTCAGTCCGTCCAAACTGACGTTAATCATCCCGACGAAATTGGTACAATCTTTGATGGGGCAATTGTCTATGCAAAGGGTGCCAGGCTACTTCGAATGCTACAATTCTATGTTGGTAATGAGAGTTTTCAAGCAGGACTTAAACAATACTTTAAGGACCACGCGTATGGTAATACCGAGGCTGACGATCTATGGAGCGCAATCGCCAAAGCGAGCGATAAAGATATCGTCGGACTCATGCACGCATGGTTATCACAACCTGGCTATCCAGTCATCCATTTAACACGGACAGGGGAAGCAATTTCACTCAGTCAAGAACAATTTTTCGTCGGTCCACATGCTAAATCTGATCGACTATGGCCGATACCTCTCAATGCATCAGACAGCAGTCTACCAGAACTATTTTCAACCAGAGAAATCACTATTACTTCTAAGAGTACTGAGCCCCTCCATCTGAATCTGGGTGATACCGCCCACTTTATCACCCATTACGACGACATTACCTTACAAGCGCTTCTAACCCAAGTTAAGGCAGGTAAGTTGCAACCACTTGATCGACTACAGCTGCTGGATGAAGCAATTTTACTTATCCGTGGCAATATTTTACCAAGTGCGCAGATCCTAAAACTGGTCGACGCCTACCGCCAGGAAACAAATGAACAAGTATGGTCAATCATTTTTCTTGCACTTACCGAACTACGTAAGTTCGTCGAAAATGATCCAGTTGCAGAGAAAAAACTACGCGCGTTCTCGGCAGAAATTGCCCGTTCTGAGTATGAACGCCTAGGCTGGGTCGCGAGTGATAATGAGAGTGAGGAAGATTCCAAACTCCGTGGAACAATTCTCAGCCTGACACTTTATGGCGAAGCACCTGATGTTATCGAAAAAGCTCGAACAATGTACACATCAACTGACCTTGATAAACTTGACGCCGAGCTCCGACCATTACTCATCAGTACTGTTGTCCGAAATGGCGATTCGACAATTGTTGACGCACTCCTGCAAACATATAAAGACTCATCATCCGGTGAGCTACGTCAAGATATATCAGTCGGCATTACGAGTACCCGTATTCCAGAGAAAATCATAGAGCTACTCGAAGTAATTAAGGACCCCGATGTGGTTCGTGCTCAAGATGCTGCTCGCTGGTTCATCTATATGATTCGCGGACGCGACAGTCGCACCGCCACCTGGCGATGGATTCGTGATAACTGGAAGTGGGTCATGGATACTTTTTCAAGTGGCAAGAACTATGATGAGTACCCACGTTATGCTGCGACGGCACTCTCGACCCGAGAGCAACTTCAGGAGTATATTGATTTCTTTACTCCACTCAAAAAAGATATCGCGTTAAATCGCGCAATTACGATGGGAATTAGTGAGATCAAAGGACGCGTCGAGCTAATCGAAAGAGATAGCGCAGCTGTTATTAGTGCGCTAAACAACCTCTAGGACGCTGTCGATGATTGGCGGCTGACCAGTTGCCGAAATAGCCTGTAGACGTAAATTCGTGTTACTAATTTTGTTCTTCAGTGCATAAAACTCAACAGCAAACTTCATCTGACGTAATTTTTTGGGTGTAATTGCGGCAATTCCACCGCCTTGCTGACTCGTTCGACGATACTTAACTTCAGTAAAATAAATCGTATCGTCTAACTGTGAAATAATATCAATCTCGCAAAATTTTGTCTTCCAATTTCGATCTAGAATTGTATGACCCGTCTTTTTTAGATACTGGGCTGCAACATCCTCGCCATTATCGCCTATTTCTTTCGTTGTCCGAACGACCTGGACTTGTCGTCTCACAGATCCCCCTTTCGCGCCTGAAAATTCACGAATTAGCGACGTAATTTTCAGGGCTGCAGTCGCCTTGGGATCGGTTCGAGACAAATCCATATCGTTAGTACGATACTTGGCAAGTGGTGCGAATGATAAGCGATGAAGTGGGGTAACACCAAGCTTGTCAATTGCGGCAATGTGCGCCGCAGTTCCGTAGCCTACATGGTCTTCAAAGCCATACTCTGGGTAGATAGTAGCTTGTTTTATCATGTAGGCATCGCGTGCCACTTTAGCGACAATAGATGCGGCCGATACAGCAGGAACAAGAAGGTCTGCCTTTTTCACAGTCGTTACATATCGACCTTTTGTTGTATCTTTCAAAAAATTAATCGTCCCATCAATAATAATTTCATGATACGACGCTGTTACTTGTTCAACCGCACGCCTGGTGGCAAGTACGAGAGCACTGGAAAGTCCTATTTCGTCGATCTCAGCCGCGTCTACCCACCCAAGCCCAACTCCGCTTGCATGCTCACGAATGAGTATGTCGAGTTGTTCCCTACGCTTCTTACTAAGCTTTTTACTATCAGTTAATCCTTCAATTTGTGCACCTCCGAGAACGACAGCACCTACGACAAGCGGTCCTGCCCACGGTCCTCGTCCCACTTCATCAATGCCTAGAATCATAATTTAATTGTAGCAACAAAAACGCCCCTATGCGGGGCGTTTGTTATGATCGATGGTTTTTAGGCTTCTTCAGCGTGTCGAGCTTCGACTTCGGCTTGCTTAGCAACAAGATCTGCTTCTTCGGCTGCTTTTTCAGCGGCTTTTGCTTCAGCAGCTAGCTTAGCTTCCTCTTTCATGCGAGCTTCCTCGGCTTCAAATGCTTCGTCGCGAACATCATTAACACCTTCACGGTCGAAGTTAACACCAGTTAAACGAGCACTTTTACCGCTACGGTTACGAAGAAATGAAAGATAGTTACGACGAACTTTAGAGCGACGCACAATTTCGATCTTCTCAACCAGTGGGCTGTGAATCATAAATCCTTTTTCAACACCGACACCACTCGCAATTTTACGAACAGTGATACGAGACGTGTGAGAGTCTTTGCGATCAGTACGAATCACGACACCCTCGAAAATCTGGATACGCTCTTTAGCGCCTTCTTTAATTTTTTGGTGTACACGCACAGTATCGCCGCTGCGTGCATCAACTACACTAGCTTTCTTCTGGGCGTCATTTACTTTCTTGATTAGTTCAAAACTCATTTTCGTCTCACTTTTACATTTACAATACAATCAGCTATTAACTTTACCATAGTAACGGTAATTTTGAAAGGGTTATTTGCTAAATAACTCGGTTAATCTCGTCGAGGGTCGTTTCACCACGAAGAGCCGCCAGCACTCCGCGCTCAAGAAGTGTTACCATGCCTTCGGCACGGGCAGATTTGGCGATGGCGTCAGCGTTAACATCTTTGATATCTCCACGCAGGAACTTTTGAATTTCATCCGTTACAACCATCTGTTCCATGATGACCACTCGTCCCGTAAAACCAAATGGTGAGGCTGCCGATACGACGGGTTTCCACAACTTAAAGTTTTCTAGATCTGGTTTTTCGATATGTGATGGAAGATTTGCAAGAACTGTCTGAACCCACTTTTTCGTTGCGGCGTCAGGTTCGTATTCTTCTTTCGTACTATCGTCTAGACGTCGGACTAACCGCTGGGCAATTACGAGACGAATTGCAGTACTGAAGATTGGGTTTACACCGATTAAGTCAATCATGCGACTAAAGGCGGAGGAAGTATCAATCGCATGAAAACTCGATAGCACCAAATGCCCCGTAATCGATGCCTGTATAGCAGTCTTGGCGGTATCAGCATCTCGAATCTCACCAACCATGACGATATCAGGGTCTTGACGAAGTACCGAGCGAAGACCATCAGCAAAACTCTGTCCATTAGTCGTATCAATCGGTATTTGCGTTACACCCGGAATGCCATACTCAATTGGGTCTTCCAGTGTGATAATTTTACGATCCGTCGTGTTTAAGGCATTAATAATGCTATAAAGCGTCGTTGATTTACCACTACCGGTCGGACCAACGGTGAGCACCATCCCACGCGGATGGCTAATCACTTCGTCGATCTCTGCTCGTTCGCTAGGGCCAAGCCGTAAATTGTCTAGGTTTAACATTGACTCGTCAAAGTTAAATAAACGAAGGACAGCGTCTTGACCGTACATCGTCGGAACCGTCTCAACACGCAGATTCAACATGTGAGTAACACCATCGCGCGTAATTTCCTTTTGCATATGACCTGATTGTGGTTCAGTTGCCGCCGTTGATATATTCGCTCTCGATGCTAGTGCTCCCAAGATAACACGATATCGATCAGAGTTTAGCTCCGCAACCGCATGAAGCGCCCCATCAATACGCATTCTGATACGAATACTATCAAGCTGGTTCTCAATATGAATATCGCTCGCACCAATTCGATCTGCTTGTTCAACCAGAAAGTCAAAAACTTGATCACTGCTGACGGCATTGAGTGTATCGCTAACTTGGCTAATGGTATCGCTATCACCAACCTTCGCAATTTGAATATTGTCATATTTTACTTCCTTGGGCGGATCATATCGATTCATAAGAACCTGGAAACAACCACCACTGATCAGAAAGAATTGAGCGGTCTTACCTTGCTCGTCATATGTTTTTTGCAAATCAATAACGAAGGATTGTGGCGTTTGGGTCGTAATACCAAAGTTCCATACCTGGGCTTCACGCTGCACTTCAATCGGGACAATGCGGTTTTTGTGCATCGTATCAATATCGATAACACCTGGAATGAGCACAAGTGTCTGCTCTACATCTCGTAAATCCATATATTGAAGGCCTAGAATAGCTGCTCGCTCTTGAGTAGATTTCTCGTCATCATTCCGACGATTTTGCTGTATTCTGTCTTCGTCCATTACTCTGTATCATAGCAGAAAACATAACCATTTTATAGATGATACAATGATGAGTAATGCCAGATATTATCGTCATTGCCCACAATATTAGATCAACTCACAACGTCGGATCAATTTTTCGTACGTCCGAGGGGTTTGGAGTTCGTAAAATCATTCTCAGCGGCTACACGCCATATCCTTCATTACCGTCTGATGCTCGCCTACCTCATATCGCAGCCAAATTAACTGCACAGATCCATAAAACAGCCCTTGGAGCGGAAACAATGGTTGAGTTCGAGTACCAAACTGAACCAGATTTAAGCGCTCTTCGAGCTGAGGGTTATACAATTGTAGGACTTGAGCAAACCGAGCGATCAACTATGCTTCAAAACTATCAAGCTCCAGATAAAATAGCACTCCTACTCGGTGAAGAGGTTAATGGTATATCAGATGAGCTAGTAAACCAGTGCGACGACCTACTCGAAATTCCGATGGTCGGACAGAAAGAATCATTCAACGTCAGTGTGGCTACAGGCATCGCTCTTTACGCACTTTCTATTTAAGTACGACAGCGTCTTCACCCAGGATTTTGACAAGTGCACCAACCAGCGCGTCGCCCGCATCAACCCTAAATGGCAATTTAATCGCCGACTTTTTATTTGCACCGAGCACCAAGACAATATCTGTCATTCCAATATACTGGCTACACACTTGCTTCAGTAGGAGCAATGCGTCATGATCGTCTGGATTTTTAATATGAACGAAGAGCTTTTTAACACTATTTTTTAAAGCCGTATCTTGATCTGTCAGCAGTGCTACATCAATGTGTTTAGACACGCTCTCTTGATCTTCGGAAGTTTTTGCTGGAACTTGCGGATTATCCTCGCCCCTGCTAATACGAGTCGCGACTACTTTTTTACTCGGCCGAGGTTTTCGCATTTTTGTACCAGTTGACTCATAACCGTTCAGCTCCTGATCTGTTACAAATTGTATGTCATCGGCGATCATTTTTGCTTCGCTCACAAGATTGCCGTCCTTATCACGAGCACTAATTTTTCCAGTCGCCCGCAGCACGCTATCCTGGACCAACTGAGCACTAACTTGAGCATACAGACTAGGAAAGACAATTACTTCAGCCTCACCGGTTTTGTCTTCGATCCCAACAAAGGCCATTTTACTACCACTCTTAGTAATGATCGTACGTACCGTTGAGACAAGACCACCAATGGTCGCCCTTTTACCATCAACGTCGGCATTTACTTGCGCGAGCGGCACGACTTGCTCTTCAAAATAGGCATCATAATTATCGAGTGGATGCGCACTAATGTAGAGTCCTAGCAGCTCTCGCTCCCAAACGAGTCGCTCTTTATCTGTATGTTTAACAGGGGCTGGTTGCATCGTAATAGTAGGCTGAATAGAGGCAATCGTAGATAGTCCACCAAATAAATCCGTTTGACCACTAAGAGTTTCTTTCTGTAACTTACTTGCAAAACCTTGTAACGTCTCGAGGTTGAATAGTAAATCTGAGCGATCGCCCATCGTATCGAAGCCACCGGATTTGATGAGAGATTCCCATGCCTTTTTGTTAAACTTTGATACATTAACGCGCCTGGCAAAGTCTTCAATAGAGCTAAATGGCCCATCGGCGTCTCGAGCCCGAAGGACTTCTTCAACTGCAGCAACCCCAACGCCCTTTACCGCGGCCATGCCAAAACGAATCTGTTTTTTGTCCTTTACGACAGCAAATTCGACAAAACTTTCATTAACGTCGGGTGAAAGCACGGTAATACCCATGTGCTTGCATTCAGTGATCTCAATCGCAAGCCGGTCGATGTCATTCTGATCGCTTGTCATAAGTGCTGCCATAAACGCATCTGGATAATGAGCCTTTAGATAAGCCGTCCAATATGAAATAAGTCCGTAACAGGCCGCATGCGATTTGTTAAAACAGTAATTAGCGAACTCTTCTAATTGATCCCAGAACTTTTCGGCAAGTTTTGGATCGGCGTTGCTGTGTTCGACTGCACCCTGGACGAAATCAACCCGCACTTTACGCATAAGATCGATATTCTTTTTACCAACAGCCTTTCGAAGTGTGTCTGCTTGGCCACCGGTAAAACCTGCAAAATCCTTGGATATCTGCATAAATTGCTCTTGGTATACGAGCGTTCCATAGGTTTCCTTGAGCGCATTCTCAAACTTTGGGTGTAGATACGTGATGGTTTCTTCACCGTGTTTTCGTTTAATAAAGCTGTCGATAAACTGCATCGGACCCGGACGGTAAAGCGCTACCATGGCGATAATATCCTCAAAAACAGATGGTTTTAGCTCACGTAAATATCGTTTCATGCCGGCCGATTCTAGCTGGAATACACCAGTCGTATCACCGCGTTGGAATAAGGCAAATGTCTCAGGGTCGTTAAGTGGCAAGTTATCTATATCAATATCATCACCGTACACTTTTTTTATAATTCGAAGTGCATTGTTGATAGTCGTAAGATTAGATAGACCCAAAAAGTCCATTTTTAGTAGGCCCAGCTCTTCAATCGGCCCCATTGGATACTGCGTTGCGATGACACCTTTTTGAGCCATCTCAAGCGGCGCAAACTTTACAATATCATCTGGCGCAATCACGACACCAGCGGCGTGAATACCATGTGAACGAATGGTGCCCTCTAAGCGAATTGCGTAGTCAAAGACTCGCTTTGCCGTCGGGTTTGTTTCGTACTCCATTTTCAGGTCTGGATCTTTGACAACGCTGACTTTAAGTGGGATGTGTCTTCCTTGAACTGGTGGTGGGATCATCTTCGAGAAACGATCAGCCTCGGCATATGGCACCTGCAGGACTCTAGCCACATCACGCACAGCAGCGCGTGCCGCCATCTTACCAAACGTTACAATGTTTGCTACGCGATCAACACCGTATTTCTCGGTACAATACGCAATCACCTCGTCGCGCCGAGTATCTTGTATATCGATATCGACATCCGGCATGCTAATACGATCTGGATTGAGGAACCTTTCAAACAGCAAGTCATAATCGAGCGGATCGAGTTCGGTGATACGTAGTGCATAGGAAATAATCGAGCCAGCGGCGCTACCACGTCCTGGACCGAAAATAATACCACGGTTTTTCCCCCAGTTAATAAAGTCTTGGATGATGAGAAAGTAACCGTTAAAACCCATTCGATCGACAACTGACAACTCGTATGTTGCTCGTTCAAGAACTTCTTCTGGAATGTGCGTTTTTGACTCTTCCACCGTCAGCTTAACGGTGTCAGGTTGATCAAGATCGCCATAACGCCAGGCTAAGCCTCGATAGACGAGTTTATCGAGATACGTTTTCTCTGATTCGCCTTTGGGCGTAGGAAACGTCGGAATCAAAATGCCGCCCAGACTAAGTTCAACATCACAGCGCTCGGCTATTTGACGAGTGGTACGAATCGCATCCGCATCTTTTTCCCCCCAACGATCGATAATTTCTTGTGGATCAGTTACATGAAGATCGAAATCTTTCAATGACATTCTCTTTTCATCAGACAAAAACGCACCCGTTCCGACACATAATAGAATCTCATGTGCTTCCTGGTCATCGTGCGTGAGATAATGGCCATCACTCGTAATAACCAGCGGAATGTCAAGATCCTTAGATAGTTTGCGTAGATATCCGTTAATTTTTGTTTGTACTTCCCACGGATGCGGGTAATCAGGGTGCCCATGATCTTGCATTTCAAGATAGTAACGATCACCAAAAATCGACTTATACCAAGAAGCTATTTTCTTGGCTTCTTCGTAATTATCGGCCTGTAAGTTTTCGCCAAGCTCGCCACTCGCGCAACCAGATAGAATAATCAGGCCAGCATTGTGTTTTTCGAGTAGCTCATGGTCAATACGAGGCTTATAATACATTCCCTCAAGGTTTGCTAGCGAGCTAAGCAGCATTAGGTTCTTGTAGCCCTCCGTGTTCATCGCAAGGATCGTTAGATGGTATCGACCCTTGTCTTTTTGAGGATCACGGTCAAATCGAGACCTGGCTGCAACGTACGATTCAAGGCCAATAATGGGTTTAATGTCGCTCGCTTTGGCCGTTTTATAAAAGTCCACGACACCCGACATCGTTCCATGGTCGGTAATTGCAATCGCATCCATCCCCATATCGGCGACAGCAGAAATAAGGTCAGGTATTTTTGTTAATCCATCGAGTAAGCTGTAGTGCGTATGATTATGCAAATGTACATAATCTGACCGTTTTAATGTAACCCCCATAACTATTAACTAGTATACTAGCCTTGCCTCACATCTGTCTGTAGTAAAATGCGCTTTAACGCTTTTGAACGGTATCAACGATATATTGAATAAAGTTACCGATTCCGCCAGGCAAATCAACCAAGTGGCTTAGAATCCATATAAGAATCGCAATAACAACGGTGCCACCGATAACACTTCCGACGCCAAAGAATATACCCCTCGTAAAATTCATCCAATAGACTTGCCTGCGACTTGAATGGAAGTCATAAAAGAGATCCTCTAGGACTGCTCGACGTGCGCCTACTTCGTTATCTTTTTTTATTTTATGTATCATTGAGATAGCTTATTTTGTGCTATTAAAGCCTTTTTTCGCACCATCGACTGCTCGTTCGGTTCGAGATTTCAGATCTTTTGCTTTTGCTTCAACGTCTTTTTTGACTATTGTAGCCTTGGCCTTTGCTTGAGTGGCCTTCGCGGTCGCCTTGGTCTTAACATCACTAGCTTTTGCCTTGATGTCAGCTCTAGTTTCTTTGCCACTCTTCGGAGCTGTCAAGATTCCCGCAACAAGTCCTGCCGCAGCACCAATTACTGCACCTAACGCGATTCTACCCTTTGACATACTATTCTCCTTTTCTTTTCTTAGTAAATTTCTTAATGTAACGGCCAATAATTTCCGCAACAAACAGAGGTGAAGTGATTTTTGCCACGCCGGACACGGCTGACTCAATATGGTTAACGGTACGCTCGGCAGATTTTGTTACAGCCCGAATATCCCGGGTCAATTTAATGAGATAGATGCTGAGAATTATACCTAGTAGTAAAAACACAGCGAGGAAGACGGAAAGGATGATGACAAGGATTTCTGAGGCTGTATTCATTGGTGGTGCTCCTATAATTTTATGTGTTTATTTTGAATTCTAGACTTATTATATCACGTATTGACGCGTGGCACAATCTTAGCGTAAGCGGTTTTTAAGGAACTCTCGGAATTTTTCACCATATACCGGGCTTTCGAGTGCGATGTCTGTTACAGCCTTGAGGTATCTGAATGGATCACCGGTATCGTGCCAAACTCCTTCGATCCTGCGTCCATAGACTTGGCCAGTACTAGCCAGTTCGTTAAGACTATCACCAAGCACAATTTCACCACTACTTGGGTTAACGATTTCTTTTGTGAGAATCGGTAGAATGTCGGGTGTCAAAAGATAGCAACCAGTCTGAGCAAAGCGACTTGGCGAAGATTCTTTACTTGGTTTTTCGACCAGACTCTTCACCAGAAAAGTATTCTCATCCAAGTATTCACCTGGGTCGGCCATACCATACTGATCAACGAGATCAGCATCGACCTCCGCAAATGACATGACAGATTTGCCTGTTTTTTGGTACGCGTCAAGTAGCTGGACAGCTCGTGGTACCTCACTTCGAAATAAGTCATCTGCAAAGAATACAAAGAATGGTTCGTCGTCCTTAATCAGGTGCTTGGCATTAAGAATTGGTCGGGCGTTCCCTTTTGGCGTTCCCTTTTGGCGCAGGTAAATAAAGTTTGCCATCTCAGCAATTGATTTAATTTGGTCGGCTTTATCGCTTTTGCCACGTTCGCGAAGTTCTGCCTCTAATTCATCAGATCGATCAAAATGATCTTCAATTGCGCGCTTGGTGCTACCCGTAACGATGATAATATCGGTTACACCTGCGGCAACTGCTTCTTCGACGATTAATTGAATAACTGGTTTATCAATAAGCGGTAACATTTCTTTTGGCATTGCTTTGGTCTGTGGAAGGAAACGGGTTCCCAGTCCTGCGGCACAAATAATTGCTTTGGTTGGTTGTATCATAGACATTATTGTACTCTTTCTCGTATTAATTTCTGTGCGAGTTCTGGGTTGGCTTTCCCTCCAGATTTTTTCATCACTTGTCCCACCAAGAATCCGATTACTTTATCGTTGCCATCCTTGAGATCCTTAACTGCTTGGGCGGCGGCGGGATCAGCCAGCACTTCATCAACAATCGCAGCGATCGCACCGTCATCACTCACTTGTAGTAAGTTCTTTTCTTCTGCAACAGCCCGAGCAGACTTTGCACCTGTTAGTAATTCAGAGAAAACTGATTTTGCCGCTGTACTGGATAGTTCGTTTGCATCTACCATTGCAGCTAATTCAATAAATCTTTCTGGCAAGTATGTAATAGCAACGGCTGATGACTCGGTGTCCTCAGGGCCAACTGCGCTCACAAACCACTGCGCATTACGACGTGCTGCGCTTTCTCCACCTGTTTCGTAAATAACTTGAATGCCTTGAGCGAGATATTGAAAAGCAAGTAATGCGTTTATGACTGTGCTATCGAGGCCAAGTGGTTTCCATGCCTGTCGGTAAAATGATGGTAAGTTCGGTAAAGTCGATTGTATTTCTGTAATTTCCTCTTCGCTCAGAACGATTGGTGGAATATCTGCATCCGGCATGTAGCGGTAATCCTGTGCGTCTTCTTTACTTCGCTGGCTAGTTGTCTTTTGTTTAGCCTCGTCCCAACCACGGGTTTCCTGGACGATTCGTTCACCTTTTTCAAGTAACACTGCCTGGCGATTGAATTCGTATTCCGCGGCGCGTTCGACACTCTTAAATGAGTTCAAATTCTTTACTTCTGCACGCGTACCAAGCTCAGTTGCGCCCTTCGGTGCGATCGATACGTTAACATCGAACCGCATGTTCCCGTGGTATAGATCGCCGAGCGTTACTCCAGCGTATGTCATCAAACGATATAGTTCAGTTGCATATGCCTTAGCGGCCGCTGCACTATGAATATCTGGTTCTGACACAATCTCAATAAGCGGTGTTCCGGCACGATTCAGATCAACGAGGCTGTAGTCGCTGTAGTGTGTCAACTTTCCTGCATCTTCTTCCATATGAGCATGGTGAAGTCGTACATGAACGGTTGAGCCATCCTCAAGTGGCGCATCAACAAAGCCGCCTAGTATAATTGGGTTATACATCTGAGTTGTCTGGTAACCCTTCGGAAGATCTGGATAAAAATAGTGTTTACGATCGAATCGACTAACACGTGCGATCTCACTGTTAAGTGCCTTACCAGCTTTGATTGCCAGATTCACTGCCTCACGGTTAAGTACAGGTAACATGCCAGGAAGCCCAAAATCTATCGGACTAACAACTGAGTTAGGCGCTTTATCACGAGCGTCATTATCTGCACCGCTAAAGAGTTTTGTCGCGGTTGCAAGCTGAACGTGGCATTCAATACCAATCGTCATGTCGTACTTGTCAGCGAAGTTCGTATCAGCCATTAAATTGCTCCTATATCTTTCAATGCTCTTTTAAAATCACCGATAGCGTAACGTGCAGCATTATAGGTAACAGTAACATCAGGTTCGTGAGCGATCTTATTACGGAGTTTGTGCGCTGACCAGACGTGATCTCGTTCACTGAATAAAGCTTTGGCACTTTTAAGACGTTCGCCCATTGTTTCACCCTTTAGGCCTCGATCTCGCAGTGCTTGGTCGAGTAATTTATCCGCATTAAGAACTGATAGCGAATAGCTTGCCACTTCATCTTTTTTGAGCTGCTGCTCGATAGCCAACCACTTCTTTTGATAGTGATCAACATCAAGACGTTTTGGACCCTTGCGTGTCAAACCGATGACTGCGAAAAGTAACGCACCGACGATAATTATTGCAGCAAACATGAATATTAGGTTTTGATCCATTACACAGTCTCCATCTGGCGTGCCAGTGCGAGAAGCTGTGCATCACTTCGACGAGGCGACATCAGCTGTACTCCGATTGGTAGACCTGACTGACTAGTACCTGCTGGTACGCTAACCGCTGGAATGCCAGCAAGCGATGCCGGAACAGTCATAATATCAGCCAGGTACATCTTGATTGGATCAGCCGTATTCTCACCTAACTTGAATGCTGGAGTCGGTACTGTTGGACCCATCAACACATCATACGTTTCAAATAACTTATTAAGGTCATTTATCAGCAATGTTCTTGCCTTTTGCGCTTGCAGATAATACGCGTCGAAAAAGCCGCTGGATAGTACGTAACTGCCAATCATAATGCGACGCTTATTCTCCGTTACAAAGCCCTCGTCGCGGCTACGGCCATATAGCTCGGCTAGCGTTCTGATGCCTGTGGCTCGAGTGCCATAACGAATACCGTCATAGCGAGCCAGGTTACTGCTCAGTTCTGCTGGTACTATAATGTAATACATCGCTAGCGTATGTGCGACGATCGGCAAACTAACTTCCTCGACTGTATGACCAGCCGCACGAAGCTTCTCAATATATTCATTGGTTCTTGCCAGCACTTCATCATCAACGTCATCTGTCATGAATTCTTTAATGAGACCAATTTTTTGAGCCTTTTTTGTATCTTCGATTGGCTTGAAGAAATCTGGTAGCGTCGTCATATCCTTACGATCAAGCCCAGCAATAATGTCCATGACCAGCTCACCGTCAGCCACATTGGTCGTAAAACTTCCAATCACATCGGTACTACTCGCCATAGCAACGACGCCATAACGACTAACCGTTCCGTAGGTTGGTTTGATGCCAACGACCCCATTAAAGCTAGCTGGTTCGCGAATAGAACCTCCCGTATCGCTTCCGAGTGCAAACGGGACAATGTCAAGTGCGGTTACCACTGCCGAGCCACCGCTACTACCACCAGCCACGCGTGTCTTGTCGTAGGCGTTTAGTGTTGGACCAAAGGCAGAATTCTCGGTGCTACCACCATGTGCAAAGGCATCGAGGTTAGCTTTACCTATACAAATTGCACCTTCTGCTTCTAGCTTTTCGACTGCGGTTGCCTGGAGTGGCGCGCTGAAATGTTCCAGGATTTTACTGGCTGCTGTTGTTGGAGCGCCATATGCCAGGAAGTTATCTTTGACGACAAACGGTACACCAGCAAGCCGGCCTGTAATCTCACCGCGATCAACCGCGTCAGCACGTTCGAGAGCCCGCTCCTTGGTCAAACTCAAAAGTGCGTGATACATCTCATTGTCTTTGGCACGCTTCAGCGCGTCCTCTACGTTCTGACGGGCACTTTTATCAATAAAGTCAGCGATCCTGCTCATTATAGTACCTTTGGAACCTTAATCTGATTCTTATCAGAATCTGGAGCTAACGCGATTAGATCATCTCGATTAATGCCATAATCATCGACAACATCGGCTCGCCAAACGTTTTCCAGATCTGTTAATTGATAGGTTGGCTCTACGCCACTGGTATCAAGCTCAGATAGTTGATTGACATACTCCAAGATGTTACCGATATCTGTCTGTAGACTGTCGATTTCATCATCGCCAAGTTGCAAAGCACTCAGCTGTGCGAGGTGTTGCACATCATCACGAGATATTTGTGTCATGAAAGTTATTATAGCTCAAATGAAGAGGGTTTTATAGACTCTGCAGAGGACGGACCTTTGCTCAGCTAATTTTAAGCTTCAAATATATAATGGCCGTTCTCCAATCAAAACTGCCCTGCTGTTAAACAGGGCAGTTTTTGTTAGAAAGATTATTATCGTTGAATATCGATAAAGGTGTGTGCTTTACCACTAGCACCGGCACGACCAGTACGACCGATTCGGTGAATGTAGTCTTCGTAGTTCTGCGGAGTGTCAAAGTTGATCACGTGAGAAACATTTGGGATGTCGAGTCCACGAGCAGCAACGTCGGTTGCAACCAGCACTCGAACACGCTCATCTTTGAATTGCTTGAGCGCGCGCTGACGCTGTGATTGATTCTTATTACCGTGAATCGCAACGGATGGGATACCGCTATTATCAAGGTGATCACTCAGACGCTGTACGCCAAACTTTGTCTCACCAAAGACAAGTACTTTGTCGTACTCTTCGCCCCTAAGCATCTCAGTTAATATTTCAACTTTATGCGCCTTATCGCGAGCTTCAATGACAGTCTGTTCGACATGTTCACTGGTCTCGCTGGTTCGAACAGATACAGTAATTGGGTCTCGTAGGAACGTGTTAACAAGTGCCTGGATTTCAGGAGTAATGGTCGCGCTAAAGAATAGCGTCTGACGGTCAGTTGGCATACCACCAACAATTGCACGAATATCAGGTAGGAATCCCATGTCGAGCATGCGATCAGCCTCATCGAGTACCAATGTCGTCATACGATCAAGTGGGATCAAGCGACGGTTAATAAGATCCTTTAGACGTCCTGGAGTACCAATAATGAACTGTGGGCGACGTTTCAAATCGCGCATTTGGCGATCAACACTCACGCCACCAACGATAAGTGCAGAGAACAAGTTTAAGCCATGGGCAAACTCACGGAACTGTTCGTCGATTTGCTGTGCTAGCTCACGTGTTGGCGCAATAATCAACACAGTTGGTGATGTATGCGTACCTGTCTCACGCTCGATAACTGGAAGTAGGAACGCTGCTGTCTTACCAGTACCGGTATTAGCAAGACCAATAAGGTCTTTGCCTTCGAGGATCGAAGGGATTGCTTGATCCTGAATCGCGCTTGGGATTTCATAGCCTTTTTTGCTAATGTTACCAAATAGGACAGAGTTAAATGCAAAGTCAGCAAATTTATGCTTTGACTCGTAAACAACTTCGTCGGATTTAGCGACTGCTTTGTTAATGAATTTAGATGGGTGGATGTACTTTTTGGCAGGTCCCTTAGAACCGCCACGGCGAGCACCACCGAATGATCCGCCACGGTTTCCACCGGGACGAGAATTGTTAGAACCGCCGAAGCGACGTTGTTGATATGCCATAGTGAAATAGCCTTTCTGTAATTATTTGCTGTTTTGCAGTCTTAGCGCCAAAGTGTTAGCGGAGAACAGCGAGATGATATTTCGTCTACAGATCATATAGTTATGTAGGAAAGAGGCTCGACATTCATTGAATGCAATAGACTCATAATAGCACAGTATTTATATTTTTGCAAGTAGCGTAAGCATGTTTAGATATAAAACGATACGGGTCCTGTCGTCCGGTTTGCCCCACCACGCCACCCGTTACCTGTTGCCACTTACCTAGTTTTACGCATTGTCAGGCGATACTTTGCCGTAAAGACAATAATAAGTCCAGTCAGAATAATCGCAACCACTACAATTGCTGTCGCAAGAACAATTAGAATAATAATGACAAGCCCTTGAGCCTGATACGACGTCGACGTATCCGTTGCACTGCCCACCTGTTGTTTTGCCACGTTCAGTAGTGGTGCAACCAGGTAATTAGCCGGGTACTCACTCTGTACTTTTGTTAAGTAGGTCAGCGCATCAGCATAATTGCCTTTTGTATAAGCAGTTAGTGCCTTGGCCCAATCATCGATAATACCACCAGTTTTGAGGTCGATATTATTCTTAACAAGAAGAGCCTTCAGGTCTGCGATATCACGTACTTGGCCATCCCCATAGCACTTAAGATCAGGGCAATTAATGATACTGTACGTATTGAGGCCAATTTCTTCGCCACTATCATTTAAGGCTGGACCGCCGCTATTACCCTGACCGATCGGTACACTAGTACTAAGGATCTTACGAACTTGATCAGATGAGTCATAACTAATATCTTTAACCTTCCCCTGAGTGATACTTGGGACGGTTTGTGTCAACTTACTATTGACGCCATCAATCGCTGACGGAAATCCTATGGCAGTTAACTGATCACCGACCTTGACAGTATCAAGATCACCTAGGGTAATATACGGAAATGACCCGACTGCCTTTAGGACAGCCACATCAGAGCTTGTAAATTGTCCCGACATTGCAATTGCCTGATCTGAGGATAGTTGGTCGAAGTCTTGATCAACAAAGCTAGCTTTTATAACACTACTACTGTATTCAAAACTGAGGCGATTGTGCGACTTATCAATTGCAATCGGCATATTTGATAATTGAATAGCATATTCGGTGGTAGCATTGCCGATGTGAATTTGCGCGTTGGGAATCGTGTCAGCCGTTGCGACAAGTGCAGCCTCGGCATCTGTGTCATCCTTAGCCACACCTGTTTTAATTGTCAAAGCTTTACTGTGGCTAATCAGTTGCGACGCGACCAAATAGTCTAGGTACCGACTGACCAAATCATTCGTTGTTAGAAAATTCACCAAGGCAGTTGCAGGTGTCGTACTAACCACGTGTCCACTCGTTGCAATGTATCCGTCGCTTGAAATAAATGAGCCACTGCCAACCATGCCCGAACAGGTATCTGCGAAGTTGGCAGTTGCCTCGGCAGACGTCAGTGTAATATCGGCACAATACATCGTCGCAATTCGTACGACAGACGGCTGGTTCTTAGCGATCACATTAACAAGCGTGGCTTGATCGAGCGTCGTCGGTGTATAGGAAGTATTTTCGGGTAAAGAAAATTTTTGCTGAGATTGCAGTAGTATCTTGAGGTTATTATCAGCTATTTGCTTACTACGAGCGGCAGTTTGGACGATATTGTAATTAACCAGTCCAATTGTCGTACCAAGTAATCCTGCCATAATAAGACCAAATCCAATAATAATAACCAGGCTTTTGCGAAGTTTTTTAGTTATATGGCCATGCGGAATAGGCTCTTTCATACTACTGATAGCGTAGCATAAGCGGAATGTTTATTACATCTTTTGACGGATGTCGGCTATCAAATCGCGTAGATCTGCTGCCTTTTCGAATTCAAGGTTTGCACTTGCAAGATCCATTTGACCCGTCAGCTCCTTGATGAGTGCGGGGTACTCGTCTTTTGGAATCTTTTTAAGATTTAGCTTCTTAGAATCATCTTCCTTTTTTGGAATGATCGAGCGAAGACCTTCGTCGATTTCCTTGGCGATACTTTCAGGTGTAATGTTATGTTGTTCGTTATAGGCCTGCTGAATCGTGCGACGACGATCGGTCTCGTCGATTGCTTTTTGCATTGAGTCAGTTACACGATCCGCATACAGAAGGACTCGTCCATCGAGATGCCGAGCGGCACGACCAATCGTCTGAATAAGGGCGTTTGCACTCCGCAAAAAGCCTTCTTTATCGGCGTCCATAATTGCGACCATACTAACTTCGGGTAGGTCCAAGCCTTCACGTAGCAGATTAATGCCGACCAACACGTCATACACGCCCATGCGAAGATCCTTCAAGATATCGCCGCGCTCGAGTGTATCGACTTCACTATGAATATAGGCAGTT
>SCSZ01000038.1 GCA_004322265.1 Patescibacteria group bacterium | reverse complement strand
CGGACGGGCAGCGCGGGGTAGTGGCCGCAGGTTTCCTTGACATGACGCAGCATGGCGAACAACGCGGCGAGATGATCATCGTTCGTCGTGCCGATGTAGCGCTCGATATGCGAGCGCGCGCCGGCGCTCCCGGAATCGAAGCTCAGGCGGCCGCTGCATTGGGCTTCGTGGCAGTTGCTGCACACGGTGTGGAACTGGACGATGGCTTCGGTGGTGGCGGGGACCCGTGTGTCCGCCGTTGCGGCCGGCCCGGCGAATGAGAGTTGGGCGAGGCCGAAGGCGGCGAGCCGTGCCAAGTGTTTGCAGATGGAATAAACGGCAGCCATGTCCGGAGCCGATCGGGCAGTCAGGCTAGCGGCGTTGCGCCTCGCTGGCGGAGATCAGCTCGACCACCCATTGGGTCACCGTGCCGGTGGCGTGGGCGCATTGATGGCCGCGGGCGTCGGCGAAGGCTTTGTATTCGCCGGCGTCCCACATGTCGTAGGTACGGCCGGTGAATTGCTGCTGTAGCTGGCGGCAGGTGACGCCGCCGAATTCGGCGCGGAAGCGTTCGGTGAGTTCCCTGGCTTTCTTGAAGTTGTTGATGTAGCGGCCGCGATCGAGCTTGTCGCGGTCGCGCCCGTACTTGGCGCTCAAGGCCAGCAGGCCGCCGCTGAGGGCGCCGCAGACGCCTTCGCCGAGCAGGCCGCCGCCGCCGGAGAGGCCGTGGCTGGCCTTGACGGTCTGGTCGTCGACGATGCCGATGGTTTCCTGTACGGTGGCCAGCACGCATTGCGGGCAGCAGCCGTAGTCGAGTTCGTATTGCAGGGCTTTCTCATAGGCTTGCGCGCCGAGCGCGTGCAGGTCCGTGTCCATGGCCATCTCCGGTTAATTAGTTTTATCTAATATACTCTCGCTGCGCCAGTCCATCCAGAGCAGGCCTCGATGCGCGGCCAACAGGAACAAGGAGTAGGTCGATGAGCCAGGAAATCCGCTGGAACGCACGCTACCGGGATGCCGGCGACGAGTATCTGTTCGGCACCGAACCCAACCGCTTTCTTGCCCATCGGGCCGAACTCCTGCGCCAGGGCCGCACGGCGGTGTCCGTCGCCGATGGCGAGGGACGCAATTCGG
>SCSZ01000029.1 GCA_004322265.1 Patescibacteria group bacterium | reverse complement strand
ATTTGGTGCGGGTGAAGAGACTCTAACTCTCGACCTCTTCCTTGGCAAGGAAGCGCTCTAAACAACTGAGCTACACCCGCGTGCTCTACGAGTATACTGGGGGTTTAGGCTTTTTTCAAGGGAAGGATTGGTTATTTACCAGTGATAAGAACAGTTTTACGTATGTACGTCTTGTCGCTAAGTTGTTTGAGTAGAAATTCAGCAACATTCGCGCGACTGATACTATCGCCGGCACCGACTGAATCATCGGGATTAATGATTCGATACTGCGAATTGAGCGGATCATTAGTCAGACGAGTCGCATAGACAATTGTATAGTCGAGATCAGATTGCATTAACAGCTGTTCGCCTGATTTGAAATCGGCAACGATGCTGCCCATTACTTTCAGCGCTAATTTTATAATCGGATTTGGCTGAAAATTATCCGCGACCAGAAAGCTCGACATAATAATTACTCTTTTTACACCCTGCGCTCTAGCAGCTGCAATGAGTGATGATATTGAAGCGGCTATTACTCGATCACCAGGCCTGCTGGAACCAAGTGTACTAATCACCGCATCTTGACCCTTCAGTGCGTTCGTTAAGTCGTCGAGGTTACGTGCATCGCCAACAATAGTCGCAATGCCCGGAATTTCAACACCTGTCTCATCCTTACTTCGGGCAAACCCAGTTACGGTATACCCTGCGGCAAGCGCTTGATCAACAAGAAGTCGTCCCGTTCGCCCAGCTGCACCCAATATCAGTAATCGCATTCTATCTCCTTGTTCTATTGTTAATGACTACGTTGCAACTTTACAAGACTAGCTATAATAGCCACGGATATCGATACTAGGATGACTCCGAGTGAGACTGAAGTCGGAATATCAGGAAACCAAAGCACGGGCTGGCCACCGTTAACGAACGGTAAGCTATTGTCTCTCAGCGCAGTAATGAACAGCTTGATCGCAATAAAAATTAAGATAGCCGAAATTCCAAACTTTAAGTACGCAAGGCGACGCACTAACGTTCCTAACAAAAAGTATAGTTGACGAAGTCCCATCAGAGCAAAGATGTTCGCTGCAATAATAATGAATATATTTTGAGTAATACCAAATGCAACTGGCACAGAATCAAGTGCCAGAATTGCGTCAGTCGTACCAAGCGTAACAAAAACAAGTAACGCAGGCGTGAAGACTTTGCGACCATCCAGGCTCATCCGTAGGCGCGCACCGTGAAAACGAGCTGTAACAGGTACACGCCTGCGTAACCAACGAATAAGACGGTTCTCGGCGTGCTCCTCGTCCTTGTGTGTCGTAAATAACTGGTTCGCCGCTGAGTATAGAAGTAACAAACCAAAGATATAAAACATCCAGCTAAAGTCGTTGATGAGCTGGACTCCAACAACAATAAAGATAACACGAAAAATCAAAGCTAAGATAATTCCTACCATCAATATTTCTTGGACATTTTTCTGTGGAACCGCGAAGCGCACCATAATAACTAGGAAAATAAACAGATTGTCGATCGAAAGACTATATTCCGACAGCCAGGCTGCTATAAATTGGCCAGCAGTACTTGTGTCCGCGACAGTCCATAGCAGCAGTCCAAATAAAATCGCAAGCGTTACGTAGAAAATAATCCAAGCCACCGACTCACGGGTAGGTGGAACATGGGGACGACGAAATGCAAGAAAAATATCAAATGCTAGTATCAATAAAAGAGCGATTGTCGTCGTAACTATAAACCATAATGGAATCATCTATATCTATTGTAACAAAGAAAATCCCCCACCACTTGGGTGAGGGGGTTTCTTTGGTGGCTCCTCCCAGACTCGAACTGGGGACACAAGGCTCTTCAAGCCTCTGCTCTACCAACTGAGCTAAAGAGCCGCAACTTGGATACGCTCAATTTATTCTACTAGAGTTAGGTGAGTGTGGCAAGCTAGCTATTTAATAATCGATTTAATGTTATCGACGAGGTCCGCAGGGATGACAAATACCGTTTTCTGGCTTGGTTCAACAGAGATTTTCTCTAACGTCTGGAGCGTTCGAATACTAATACCACCTGATACCTTGCTGAGCATTGCCGCAGCGTCAGCAACCGATTGGGCTGCGGCCTTTTCACCCTCGGCGGTGATAATAACCGCTCGACGTTCACGCTCTGCTTCGGCCTGCTTAGCCATTGCACGTTTCATATCCTGTGGAAGCTCAATATTTTGTAGTTTGACATTTTCAACGTCGATGCCCCATTTTTCGGTCTGGGTATCAACGATTGCTTTGATCTGATCACTCACCGTATCACGTTTACCAAGTAGTGAGTCCAGCTCAATATTACCTGTTACGTCGCGAAGTGCAGCCTGCGCAAATTGGCTCGTGGCATAAATATAGTTTGTCGTTTCAAGCACTGCCTTCTTAACATCCAATACTCTGAAATAAACAACCGCATCAACATTAATAGTTACATTGTCCTTGGTGATGACTTCTTGTTTTGGAATATCAATTGTGTTGGTACGGACATCGACCTTAATCATTCGCTGAAAAATCGGTACAACAATACGTAGACCAGCTTCACGAATGCCTGCAAATCGACCAAGTGTTAAAACGACACCTTGTTCATACTGATTGACGACCCTCAGTGTGCTAAGGATTATGATGATAGCAACGATAATAACGGTGATTGTAAGCATATAAAACCTCCTGGTTCTATAAGTAAGTATAGTCTACAATTTAGAATTGCTGAAGAAAATTCGAGTCAAAAGTTGTTTCTTGTTTTTGTTGTTGGGCAAAACGCTGTTCGGCAAAAGCAATAAGTTTCCTAACAAGTTCAATTGATGAAATACCGCTAGCTCGCCAGTTGTGATTGTATAAACTCCCCGGTAGTGGATTAATCTCGTTGAAGTAGACTGTACTAGATTTGCTGTCAATCAGCAGATCGACACGTGCAATTCCACCCGCACCAATCGCCCTGTAGGTTGCTTCGGCAACAGCGAGAGACTTCTTGTATAGATCACCAGGTAATTTGGCGGGTAGCTCGCTATAGCCCTGAGCGCCGGTTGTCTTGGCGCCACCTTTTTTGCCGCCACCATTGATATACTTTGTATCAAAATCAAACACACCGTCGTCCTTGGATAACGGCCGTTCGACGAGTGCTGGCGTCAGAATATCGTTACCAATAATTGGCACGGTAACTTCGATAAGATTTTCGACTGCCTCTTCAACAATAATTTTGTTGTCATAGTATGCCGCAACCTCAATTGCGTTGCTGAGTTCGTCGTTATTTTTAACTTTAGTAATACCTATACTTGATCCGAGATGTGCAGGCTTTACAAAGATCGGATATTTTAACTTGCTAGTGATTGCTTTGATGGTCGCCGACGGACTGTCGGTAAATTGCAGTTTGCTGAACGCATAGAACGCAGAAGTTGGGATATTGTTGGCCTGTGCGACCTGCTTAGCAAGAACTTTGTCCATCGCGATGACGCTTGCATCCATATCACTACCAACAAACGGGATACCCGCCATTCGTAGTAACCCCATTAAACTGCCATCCTCACCATATGGACCGTGCATCGCAGGAAACGCAATATCGATGCGTTTTTTGTTGATTGCAAACCCACCATCAAACGACACTGAAAGCGGTTTAGACTTGGCCGCAAGATCATTAATTTTGCCACTTCGGTAGATCTTGATATCAGTTAGGTTCGCGTCGCTTACCCATTTGCCAGTTTTTGTTATGTAGATCGGTACAATGTTGTACTCTTTTGTTAGTTCAAGCGGCTTAATAATTGACGAAAGTGCCGTAATAATCGAAATATCGTGTTCGGTTGATCGTCCACCAAAAAATACCGCGACTGTCTTTTTCATATATTCCTATTATACATAGTTATCAGTCCAGTCGTTCTGCATAAGCACCACGTCGCCAGCGGCCACAAAGTGTTCGAGGTTTGTATAGAACTCGAGTGGATCATCAATAATTATTAGTTGACCTTTAAAACCAGCGTTTTTTAGCCCATTCATGATGTAATCAGTTACTGAATTCTTCATAAGTACTACCACGTCGGCGCTTTTTGCGGCCTGTTCACCAACCTTTATGTGTACTTGCTCGGTCTTGTTACCCTGTTCGACTAGTCCTGGTGTTACGTAGATACGACGTTTTGCCTTAGTGTTTTTCAGTAAGGCTAAGCCTGCCTTGACGCCGTCGCTATTGCCGTTGTATGTATCATCAATCACCCACGCACCATGCAGCTGCCTAGGGTCCATACGGTGCTCAAACGGTTGAATCTTCTTAAGACTTGCTTCGATTTGTTGGACTGATAGACCAAGGTCGTGTGCGATCGATACAGCCGCAACTGTAACTCCAACCGTATGCAGACCGATTAATTTAGTGTGGGCGTGAATTACTGTCTTATCTTTTTTGATCGTGAACGTCGTTCCATGAAGGTCAGTTTCAAGGTCCGAGACTTGCCAACCATTTACACCAGTATGACTATAGCCAAATGTATCTTTCGGACTCACCAGATCAGCCAGAATATCATTTTCTTTATTTTTATAGACAGTAGCATTCTTGCCGACGTAATCGACCAATTCAAATATCGTCGAGATCGTGCTCTCCAATGATTTGAAACTTTCCAAATGCGACTCGTTGATGCCTGTAATAATCCCCATCGTTGGCTGACTGAGCTGACTGAGCTCTTTGACATCGCCGGGTTTGCCTTCACCAAACTCGATAACAAGAACGTCTTCTTTGCCAGATAACTTACGTGCAAAGCGGCTGATACCAATCGGCGTATTCATGTTGCCAGGTGTTGCCGCTACATTGAGCCCTTCGCTCAGAACGGTGGCGAGAATTTCCTTGGCCGTCGTTTTTCCGAAACTGCCAACCACTGCAATACGCGTTGCAGGATGCGCAGCAAAAATTTCATGTGCTTCCTTGATAATTGCCTTTTCACGCGGTAATTGAATTAGGACTCGTCCGATAAATAGAGGTACAATAATCCCGTATGCCATTAGATATGGCATCAGTAGTACGATAAAGATGGCAATGAGCCCCCATAGTGAAGACTGGTTAACAAAGCCAATATAAATACAAACAGCAACGGCAAGTTCAGCGATCGTCCATAACGACCATAGCCCAATCCTAAGAAGCTTAATCTTTGGCGTAATATCAAGATTACGACGTTTCATTACATGTCGAAAATCAGACGTACGATTGAACCAAGCAAAGTACTGGCCAAGTTTATACTCACTGTCCTGCAACATATATAGAAGTGTCGTCGGATAAATTGCCAGGTAGCGAGTCCAATAGTATCTAATCATAAGAATGCGTCCAGTTCCTTGATCACTGCAGTCGGATCATCATGATAAACGAAATGTCCAGCATCAGGGATTACCATCAATTGACCATCTGCAAGCTCGCTCATGATTTTCTGTGCGTCATCAACTGGTGTCTCAGTATCATTTTCACCCCAAATGAGTAGTGTCGGTTGAACAATTTCGTGAACATCAGGTAGTAAGTTCTCGTCAATGGTATGTAGGAATATTTTCTGCATACTGCCTGCATTTAGATAATCGCTCGCCCCGGCAGCACCATAGAGTTTTTTGCGTAGTGTCGGCCTTAAGGTTTTAAGCCCGGGTAACGCCGTTACTACTTTGCCTGCCTTTGCGATTGATTTGTACATTGCTTTCTTGACTGACTCAGGCGGTTTTACGCCTGCCGTATCAACGAGAATTACCTTCTTAGGACGAAAATAATTATTAGCTATGCCCTTTATAATTACTCGACCACCAAAGGAGTGTCCAATGACGGCATAGAGTTCATCTAGTTTTAATTTATTAATCACACCCGCAACTAGTTGTGCGTACTCCCCCACTCCCCAACTATCGTCAGGCTTAGGGCTGCCCCCAAAGCCAGGAAAATCGAGTCGAATGACACGAAAACTCTTGCTTAGGTGACTCACCAAGTCGTCAAACGTCGCTAGGGTAGCTCCCCAACCATGAAGCATCAGAATAACACGCCCCTTACCCTCATCTTTATACTGAACTAGCTGTCCATTAACCATAATCTGCATATGTATTTAGTATACGTTACGTGACGGTGTTACGTAAAAAGAAGTACAATTATCTATATGTCTTCACTCATAGAGATTAGTAGTCTTATTCCAGACGTGCGACTCGATTTGCGCTACGGCACAACGAATAACATAACGGGTCGAGTTCTTTATCCTGAGACACGAGCGTTTCTCGTACCTGATGCAGCAACAGCTCTCAAGAAAGTGCAAACAGATCTTGGAAGTCGTGGGCTCGGCATTATGGTGTGGGATGCATATCGACCACTCTCAGTTACACACGAGCTTTGGAACGCAACGCCCGAATCGCAAAAACACTACGTTGCAGATCCTGAGGAGGGTAGTCGACACAACCGAGGTACCACTGTGGACCAAACGTTGTTTAACCTTGCGACCGGGCAGCTTCTTAACATGCCGACTGATTTTGATGACTTCACCGACCGTGCATCGCCTGACTTTGACGAACCCGACGAAGAGCGACGCAGTAACCGGGATCTGCTGAGAGATCGAATGGAAGCGCATGGATTTATTGTTAATGAGCATGAATGGTGGCACTATGACTGGCATCGATGGGCCGACTACCCAATACTCGATACTCCTTTAGAAGAGCTATAATAGATACATGCAACGAATTCCTTTGGCCGAACGTATGCGGCCGACTACTCTTGATGAGGTGATTGGTCAGACACATTTACTCGGTAGTGGCGAGATTCTGCGACAAATTGTAAAAAACAAAGAGCCTGTTAGTTTGATATTATGGGGTCCACCCGGTAGTGGTAAAACGACACTTGCACGCATTATTGCCCGTGAAGTCGAGGCAGAATTTATCGAGCTATCGGCTGTAACCAGTGGCAAAAAAGATGTCGAAAAAGTCGTTGAACACGCCAAACAGAATTGGAATTTACATCTACGAACAATTTTATTCGTAGATGAAATTCACCGATTTAATAAAGCGCAACAAGATGCTTTCTTGCCCCATGTAGAGTCAGGACTTATAACACTGATTGGCGCAACGACTGAAAATCCTAGTTTTGAAGTTATTAACCCATTACTATCACGTAGTCGCGTACTCGTACTGGAACCGCTCAATAAAGACGAGATTATCACGATCCTAAAACATGCGCTAAAACTTGAAAAAGCAACAAAAAATGTATCACCCGAGGCCCTAGATTATCTGGCCGAGCTATCAGGTGGCGATGCCCGTGTTGCACTGGGTAATTTAGAGTTGGCGCTTAGTATGAATAAAAAAGTAACACCAGAAATTGTCAAAGTTGCCGCCCAAAAGCGTGTGCCAGGATACGACAAAAAGGGCGAGATGCACTATAACGTCATCAGTGCATTCATAAAAAGTATGCGCGGCAGCAGTGTCGACGGTACGCTATATTACCTGGCTCGCATGATTGATGCTGGGGAAGATCCTAAGTTCATTGCCAGACGTATGGTTATTTTTGCAAGTGAAGACATTGGTCTTGCAGGTAACGGTGCACTTGGCCTCGCCCTTAATGCCTTTCAGGCAGCAGAGCGAATTGGTATGCCTGAATCGAGCTATATACTATTTCACGTTGCGACGGCACTCGCCAAAAGTGAAAAATCTCGCCAAACAATCGATGCGATGAACCGAGCACAGACGCTTGCCAAACAATATCCCGACTCGCCTGTCCCCCTCCATTTACGTAATGCTCCGACCAAGCTTATGAAAGATATCGGATACGGCAAGGGTTACAAATGGGAAGCAGATTTTAAGCCCGGCGAGAGCTTTTTGCCTGATGATCTAAAAGATCAAAAAATATTCTAATTAATCACGCTCGGACGACAACGCTTCGAATACGCCATTTGTCCAACCGAAACCGTCCTGAAGTGGGTATTCACCGCCACCACCGAGTCTGTTGCCACCAATGACATTATATTTCTCAACGAGTTTGTGTTCTTGTTCGAAGACGGTTTTATTGGTCTTGAGCCAGGCGCTCTTAATCTTGTTTGCAAGTTCAAAGTAGCCATAATTACGTAAGCCAATAATTGCAATATACTGTAATGGCGCCCAACCGTTTGGCGCATCCCATTGTTGGCCATTATCTACCAAGCTACTGACTAAGCCACCTTCTTTTAGAAAGTCTCTTTCGATATGCTCAGCAACGCGAGCAGCCTGATCAATCGAGGCGACCTCCGCAAAGAGAGGAAACACGCCCGCTAAACTAACATGGCCTGTGCTTTTATGATGGTGAAAATTGTAGTCAGTATAAAAACCAATTCTGTCATCCCAACAATACTCATTAATTGCGACCGCTCGGCGATCTGCAAGTCTTTGGAACTTACGCGCGAACAATGGTTGTTTGAGAATCCGATAGGAATCAACAATTGTTAACTCTAGTTGGTACAATAAGCAATTAAGATCAACAGGAATAATGTCTGCCGTATGAATCGTACGAATGTCCTTGGGGTTTTCAAACCACCTGGAACTAAAATCCCAGCCAGATTCCGCACCGGCCCTTAGGTGCAAATAAAGTCGTTCAGAGTCGCGTTCAATTGCCTCCTCCGCCGTCCCTGTATCCTCGCCGAGTGATTCAGGTCGTGGTGATGTTCGGTTGTCATAGTAACGTCCGAGCAATGACCCATTATCCATTTCAACCAGCCGTGCGTAGGCGCGATGCTCTTCCTGTGCTAGCTTGGACCTACCTTTTGTCCAAAAACGATATTCCTTCAGTAAAAACGGCAAGTATTCCACTAAGGTAGACTTGCCCTTATGACCCGCTAATAGTCGCACCATATGTGAGAAAAACGGTGGTTGTGAACGACTGAGAAAGTACGTACGATTAGCCGTTGGGATAAAGCCAAACTTACGTATCATGTAAACAAAGTTCTTCATCATGCCTTCGATAAGGTCCCATCGCTCTTCAGTCGCGAGTCCAAGCATAATAAAATAACTATCCCAATAATACTGCTCGTCAAAGCGTCCGCCAGGAACAACATACGTATACGGCAACGCGATCAGCGAACCCTTGTCTCTACGGTTACGTCGCTCTAAATCGAGCCACAGTTTGCTAATGTGTTGCGAAATAGTATCGTTTAGATCCGCTACAAATGGAACATGAGATCGTACAGTAGATAGCTCGTAGAAATGCCTTCGGACAAATTCATGAAGATTAAAGTTTGGGTCTTTTTTGGCTAACTTGTACTCACGCAGTAGTTGCTTGGAACGTTTCTTGGGTATGAGGTCAACGAACGTTTTACTATCGACGTATATATTTTGCATTTGCACATCGGCAAATAGTTCACCGAGTACATCCTCCGGACTTTTCCCGGCAGGCAAAAGATGACCCATGCTCGAAACGAACGACGATTTGATCTTCTCGGTGTTTACTATCTTTTTCATCATGCTATACCTAGTATAGGCGTCATGAACAGTTCATTCAATCTAAAATGACCTTGCTATTTAGGCAAGGTCATTTTTATTTAGTTCTTAGCTGCACGCTTTCGTTGGTTCGGATCAAGGTATCGCTTGCGAAGACGAAGTGATTTTGGCGTTACCTCAAGTAATTCATCGTTTTCGATGAAGTCGATTGACTGTTCAAGGCTGAGGTCAGTATATGGTGTCAGTTGAATTGCACCATCACTTGAACTGGTTCGCATGTTGGTCAGTTGTTTACCACGGCAAACATTCAGCTCTAGATCACCACCACGATTATATACACCGACAATCATACCTGGGTAAACAGTTGTGCCAGGACCAACAAACAGCTCACCACGTGCGGCAGCAGCATCAAGTGCGTAGGCCGTTGTACTGCCCGCTTCAGTTGCAATTAACGCGCCGTTACGAGTTTGTTGCAATTTGGCTCCGAGCGGCTGATAACCATGAGGAAGGCTGTTCATAATAACTGTCCCCTTAGTCGCAGTTAGGAGTAAGTTACGAAGGCCAATCATGGCACGCGTTGGAATAATATAGGTCGAACGAGTCGTCCCACTACTGGTTTGCTCTTGCTTAATTGGAGCTGCCCGACGCGTACCTAGCTCTTGGCTAACAGCACCGAGGAATTCTGAGGCAACTTCAATCAGTAATTCTTCAACAGGTTCTTTAATTTGACCATCTTCTTCGATTGTAACTGCCTGAGGTCGACCGACTTCAAACTCAAAATCTTCGCGACGGAGTGTTTCAATCAGGACCGACAGATGAAGTTCGCCACGACCCGATACGACAAATCCGATACCTTCGTCGCGTACACGAAGCGATACGTTTGTCTCGAGTTCTTGTTTAAGACGATCACCAATCTGGCGGCTAGTGTTATACTTGGCTTCTTTACCCTTTAGAGGGCTGGTGTTCGGACCAAGATACATACTGATTGTTGGTGGCTCGATATCAATAACAGGCAGCGCGTCAGGGTGTTCGCGATCAGCTAATGTCTCGCCAATATGCGCTTCAGAGATTCCCGTTAGGGCAACAATGTCGCCTGCCCCAGCTTCATCGATTTCTTCGCGTAGAAGACCTCGATAACCGAAGATTTTGTCGATCTTGCCATTTATAAGTGCACCGTCTCGTTTAATAAGAACAACCTGTTGGCCGCGCTTTACTTCACCGCGTGAGATGCGTCCAATGGCATACTTACCGAGGAATGTGTCATATTGAAGCGAAGTAACCAACATCTGGAATGGTTTGTCCGTTTCAACAGTTGGTGCAGGGATATCATTAATAATGGCGTCAAAAATTGGTGATAGATCGGCGTGCTCGGATGGATTTTCGGGCAGTTCTTTCCAGGCCTTACCTTCGCGACCAATCGCAAAATACGTTGGGTAATGAAGTTGACTATCGTCGATTGCAAGCTCTAGGAACAAATCAGCGATTTCATCTTCGACTTCATCAATTCTGCGAGATGGTTTGTCGATTTTGTTAATCACGATTACTGGCTTTAGCCCAAGTTCAAGAGCTTTTGACAAAACAAACTTA
>SCSZ01000036.1 GCA_004322265.1 Patescibacteria group bacterium | reverse complement strand
TGCCATTTTTGTAACCACTAAGATATCAAGCAGTTTTTGCCCTGCAGCAACTTTGAATTCAGGGACATCTTCGGGGATTTGGTGCTGGCTGAATGTTTTTTCAAAATGTTCCCTGGCCTCTGCCGCGACACCGGCCGGATGAAACATCTCAATGACCTTCTGCGCCAGCTGCAATTTGGCTTCCTTAGGGTGCATTTTTCGGACAGCTTCCAAATCAATGTCGGTGAGGATTTCGTAATAACGCAGCATCAGCTCATCGCTGACGGACATGACCTTGCCAAACATATCATCAGGCGCGTCATTGATCCCGATCGCATTACCCAGGGACTTGCTCATTTTATTGATCCCGTCGGTACCTTCAAGCAAAGGCGTCATGATGACTGCCTGGGGTTTCTGGCCGTAGGCTTCCTGCAGCTGACGGCCCATGAGCAGGTTGAATTTCTGGTCATTGCCGCCTAATTCCACATCAGCTTTCAAATGTACGGAATCATATCCCTGCAAAAGCGGATAAATAAATTCCAACAGGCTTATTTCCTTGCCGGACTCAAAACGTTTTTTAAAATCAGCCCGAGCAAGCATTTGGGCCACGGTCGTATGCGCGGAAAGCTCCAGCAGATCCTGGGGAGTCAACTTTGCCAGCCAATGGCTGTTAAAAACCACATGGGTTTTTTGAGGATCCAGTATCTTGAAAATCTGCACCTTATACGTGCCGGCGTTTCTTTCAATGTCCGCCATGGACATCTTTTTGCGCAGCTCATTGCGGCCGGTAGGATCGCCCACCTGGGCGGTAAAATCACCGATAAGAAAAACGACCTTATGGCCGAGGTCCTGAAACTGCTTCATTTTGCGAAGCAGCACCGTGTGCCCCAAATGGATGTCCGGCGCGGTAGGATCAAAACCGGCCTTAATGACCAGGGCACGGCCTTCCTTGAGCTTGGCCTCAAGTTCCGGCAAGCCAATGATCTCTGTTGTCCCGCGGGTGATTTTCTTGAGGGATTCCTGGGTTGTCATATTAGAGAAAAATAAATGGTGACGTCTACCAATTAAATTCATTGGTGGACGTCACCATTTATTTTATAACCTGGCGCTGACGCCGATCTTCATGCCTTCGACATCAACTTTAATGACTTTGACCTGCAGCTTGTCGCCCGGCTTGAGAGCGTTGGCCTGGGTTTTATCGATCTCCGAAGAGTACACCAATGCTTCAATATCATCTTCTAACTTCACGAACACGCCGAAATTGGAGTTCATGATCACGGTCGAATCGACGATGGAACCAACCGGAAATTTATCGGCAATGGTGGCCCAGGGATTGGGCTGCAACTGCTTTAATCCCAATGTAATCTTGCGGGCATCAGGGTCCACGGCCAGCACTTGCACCTGAACTTCCTGCCCCTTCTGCACCACTTCCTGCGGATGATTGATCTTCCGGGTCCAGGACATGTCTGAAACATGGATCATGCCTTCCAACCCGTTTTCCAGTTCCACGAAAGCGCCGTAATCGGTAAAACCGCGTACAAAGCCTTTGGCGGTCGCTCCGACGGAGAATTTGGTGGCCGCAAAACTCCAGGGATTCTCCTCCAGCTGTTTCATGCTCAGGGAAATACGCTTGGCGTCCTTGTCCACATTGATGACCTGCACCTCGATGACATCTCCCAGCTTGAACATCTCTTGGGGATTGACCATCTTCTTTTGCCAGGTGATTTCGGAAGAATGCAAAAGGCCTTCGATGCCCTTGTCGATCTCCACAAAAACGCCATAAGGCATGATGTTGACGATCTTTCCCTTTATACGGGTGCCCGGAGGGAACTTGGCCACGGACTCATCCCACGGATTGGAGGTGATCTGCTTAAGGCCCAAAGACACCTTGGAATTATCCTTGTCGAAATCCAGGATCAGGACCTCAATTTTTTGCCCGACGGAAACGATCTCCGACGGATGGTTGATACGGCTCCAGCTCATATCGGTGATATGCAAAAGTCCGTCCACGCCGCCCAAGTCGATAAAGGCGCCGAAATCGGTGATGCCTTTGACAGTGCCGCGGCGCTTCTGGCCTTTTTTCAACTCGGCCCAAAGCTTTTCGCGCACTTCCTCCCTTTCCTTCTGCACCATTTCACGGCGGGAAAGGATCAGGTTGCGGCGCTGCTTGTTCATTTTGGCAACGACAAATTTATAGTTGTGAGTGGTGATGTCATGGTTGGAAAGGCCCTTGAAAGCGGACAACGACATGGGCAGGAAAGCCTCGATGCCAAAAACATCGACGATATAACCGCCTTTGACCGCGCGCATGACACGGCCCTCGAGCACATCGCCTTCGTTGATGTCGTCGGAGAGCTTCTGCCACCCTTTGAGCCTTTCAGCCTTTGAAAATGAGAGGATCAGGCGGCCGTGGTCGTCTTCGATGTTCTCAATCAGGACTTCCAGCGACTGGCCGATGGCCAACTCCTGCGGGTTACGAAACTCCTCAATGGAAACAAACCCTTCAGACTTAAAACCAATGTCGACGATGACCTCTTTGGCCGTAATGGCCGCAATGGTCCCCTTTGAAACCTCGCCTTCCTTAATATCCTTTAAGGTGCTGGCGTACAACTCTTCCATTAATGACTTTTCTGCATCCATGGATTTTAAAACCTTCTTTCTTTCAAACAGGAATTCTTTG
>SCSZ01000028.1 GCA_004322265.1 Patescibacteria group bacterium | reverse complement strand
GGCAGCGGAATACGAAATACTCCGTGATAGCCACACATCGCAATCGGCAGCTTCCCCTTGCTGGTCGAATTATCGTCGTTGGTAACTGTTACAGGCATGCTGATTACATCACAAAGATCATTAAGTTCCCTCGGGTCATAGTGTCCAAAATATTGAATGCCGTTTTTCTCTAAGTTTGCTTTTGTCTCGTTAAAGCCGTCCACGCCCTGATTATCTGTGTGATTATTCGCCAGCGTGAAGGCGGTAAACCATTTAGCTGCTTCGGGCAAATAATCAGGCGAGCAGTTGAATTGCAATAAGGCATCCATTTCAGCAGACGTCATCGTTACGCCAGCCTTAGTCGGACACTCCAGACCAGTGATCCATGCATTATACTGGTCGCGGTGAAACTCGTTCAGTCGTGAAAATGGATAGGCCGTTTTGAGTGGGCTCGCCATAGACCAATCGTTCATGTAGCGACCCCAAAATGTATTACCCATGAATAGCATATTCGAATAAATACTGACGGGTTGAGCTACTTTGACAGGGGTTTTTGATATGACTGCTGTTTTAGTCTGACCGGTTGGCGCATTGTGATTATAAAGTAGAATTATAGCCGTAACGATTGCTGCGAGCACTAATAGGACAAAAATACTCGCCCAAATCCGACCTACCCGACGTCGTCGCTTCACCTCTAACATAGTTGTATTGTATCACTTACTTGAGTTTTGCTAAGTAGTATTTAAGCTCTTCGATACTGCCACGAATATCACCAAGCGCTCGATGCTCTTCCGGCTTTGCAAATTTTTTCTTGAACTTACTTTCGAATACTACCTTCCAAGCGCTCACGTCGAGCATGCGGTAGTGTAACTTTGCGTCGACACGCTTCCACTGTGTTTCAATGAATCGTCGATCCATATGGATCGAATTACCCGCGAGTAGAATTGGAACGTCTTTTTCGAAATTTTTGTCGATAAACTTTAATAAGTCATCTTCGACTTGCGTACTCGATTTTTTAGCGCTCCGTACTCGCTCCGTCAAACCACTAATACCGTGTTGGTTTATTGACCATTCGTTCATAGTTTCTAGAGTCTGATCAGACTGATGAACAATTTCTTCAAATGTTGCTAATTCCTTAAAATCCCAGTCGGTTACAATCGCGGCAACTTCTAATATTACATCCTTGTTCATATCGAGTCCGGTCATCTCGAGATCGATCCATAATATTTTTTTAGTCTTAGTCATTGGACTTAGTATAATCTATTTCTCGGGTGTAAAGGTAAGACTTAGTGAATTAATACAGTAACGCTGATCTGTCGGCGTTCCAAATTTTTCGCCTTCAAAGACATGACCTAAATGACCACCACACGTTGCACACGTTACTTCCGTTCTCGTAACTCCCATACTTTTGTCTTCATGAAATTTTACTCTGCCAGGTATTGCATCGTAAAAACTCGGCCAACCACAGTGTGCATCAAACTTTTTTCCACTTTCAAATAGCTGTGTGCCGCAGGCTGCACAAGCATAAATACCCGGTTTGAACTCCTGGTCGTATTCGCCACTAAATGGTGCCTCCGTTGCGCTATTAAATAACACATCGTACTGCTCCGGTGTTAACTTTGCTTTATACTTTTCGCCTTTTGCCATATTTTAGGCCTCCTTCTTTTTGTCGAGTCGATCAAGTTTAGCAATGTGAATCAACCAGTAAATAACGAAAGCAGTTGCAATCAAAGTAATGAGCGAAGATAGAATTGCACCCCAACTAAACGCCAAACCACCCTTACCATTTTTATCTGCTGCAACCACGACCCACTTGAGTTGACTCAGATCAATCCCGCCAATAACAAATCCGACAATTGGGTTGATGAGGCCGTCAACAATTTGTTTTACCGCAGCGCCTGCGGCAGTTCCTATAGCAAGGCCTACTGCTAAACCGACGACACCTTGTTCGCGAACAAAATCCATGAACTGAGCCAGTTGTGTCTTACCCGCGTTGGCAATTGCAATTGGTGCCACAAACGATCGCTCATTTTTATGAGTCGCTCTTGGTTTACGTGCAGTTGGCTTCTTGGTCGTTGGCATAAAAACTCCTGTTAATTCTATGTATATTATACCATTTTAAGGAAGGTACGAGGAGATAGCTCGGGCGGGGTGGCAGTCGCAGAAGCGCCGCCACCCCATCACCGATATCACTAAGCGAACGTGAGTATGATGCTCCCCTCCCTCACGGTGTGTTTGACCTCACCTCGCCCCTTTAGAGCTTTGAAGGTTGCTTCAACATTCGCAGTGTTCATCTGTTGCAACCGCAGTTGCTCACGAACCCCGCTCCAGTTTGGTGCTTCAACAGTACCTCCCACCTCGGCCAGTGCCTTTTTGGCGGTTCGCTGTTCGTTGGAACCTTTCGATCTGCTCGACATGCTATCTCCTCGTTGTAAAAACGGATTCGTGAGAATCTCTCACGTTCCGGCTTTCGAAGACGTATAGAAACAAAAAACGCCGAGATGTCTCGGCGCTTGAGTTTCGATATACGTTACGTTCTAGAAAACTACTCGGCCGAGACCACATCAAACAACACCATGAGGCAGAGTCGGGAGTGTTGGTTGGTTATCTTCATTCAAACAGTTTCCTTATCCTAATAGTACAGATAGAAAATGAAGATTACAAGCTATAATTTGTCAGGCGCAGGAATACCTAGAACCGTCAGACCATTCTTGAGAATCCCTGCATATGCCGTAACCAGCCGAACACGAATCGCCTCGCGTGCGTCGCCAAGTACATGAGACTTCTCGTAAAAACGGTTGAATACTTGGGCCAGTTCGTATAAATAGGTACAAACCAAATGTGGTGATAGCTCGTTGACGGCGCTAGCGATGACGTCAGAATACTCCGTCATTTTCACTAGTAGCGAACGTTCGTAATCGTCAAAATCATGAGTCAAATTATTACTTTCTTCGACGGTCGATTTTTCAACAATTGATACAGCCCTAGCATGTGCATATTGCAGGTATGGCCCACTATTACCGACGATACTAACCGATTCCTTTGGATCAAAAATGATGTCAGGTCCAATGCGGTTTTTCAAAAATGCATATTTGACGGCGCCAAGTACTGGCGCGTCGTCGCGATTACCCTGAGCTTTTTCATTTTCGTCAGCCGCAATATCAAGAACATCAACTGCACGTAGAAAATTACCTTTACGACTACTCATTTTAACGCCGCCAGCTAATTTTACATTGCCGTGCGTAAAATGCTTAGTACGACGAGCAAGTTCAGGTAAAAATTGTTCAATACTTTTGAGAACAACTTTCATGTATTCAGTAATGTCATTACCTGTAATAATAATTGATTCATCAAAGTGATAGTCAGCCCATTTTTTGATACTGAGTCCGACATCCTTGGCTTCGTAAGTTGGGAGACCCTCGCTGTTGATAAAGACACGAGTGTGAAGGTCATATGGCTCGCCAACAAACACAACCGCACCTTGACTCTCCTGATACACTCCTTGATCCTTCTGTTCTAAAACGGTTGCAAGTCCGGTTGGTGCGGTTTCACTTTCTGGATAGTACTTTTCAAAATGAGTGTTAATACGATCGTAAAAAGCATTAAAGTAATCATAGCTCCAGGTGCGACACGTCCAATAAATTTGTGCAAGTGGCGATTCGTGATCGTTGTCTGCGTGGATTTGGTATACTTTTTTGTTCAACGCAACAATTTCAGCTTTTGCTACGTCGTCTTCTTCATAAGCGTTGGTTCCTTCGACGTAACTTGCTGCCATCCATTCGGATCGATCCGATTCTGCAATATCATCAAGTCCTGCGGGATTTTCACCACCGAGACGTTTCAGGATAGCCCACATAGTCTTGGCAACGTGCATACCAACATCTCCACCAAAGTTGACACGGTGGACTGTTCCGCCAGCGTATTCAATCAAGTTAGAAATTGCGTCGCCAATAATACTAGTGTAGAGATGTCCCGCATGAAGTACTTTAAATGGATTCGGGTCAGAATATTCTGTTACAACGACTTTATCCTGGTAAGTATTCGGTTTTCCGTAACTTGAACCCTGAGTGAGAATTGCCTCAAGGTCATTAGAAAGTACGCTGTCTGATAGCCATATATTAAGAAAACCAGGGCCAGCCACATCGACTTGCTTGAACTCATCATAGCCACGCAACGTAATCGCAAGTTGTTCAGCAATCTCGCGTGGGTTCTTACCAAGGCTCGCCGCTAGTTGCATGGCAACATTCGTCGAATAGTCACCAAACTGCGCGTCAGGGCGTGTTAGTTTTGGCTCAACGTCGACAGCTCCATAAAGTTCGCGTACAGCGTGAATTATCTTCTTGTCCATTTCACCTGATTATAACATGCCGAAATGAGTGTCTACAGATCAGCTTGCCTATCTTAGACCGAATGAGGAATAGTTATATCGAAGATATAACAGAGGTAATATAAAACAGCTCCGTCAAGGAGCTGTTTTATACTGTTGCCATCTTATAGATGAAACAAAATCCACACAGCAAAGGCGGTCAGGACAAAGAATAGTCCCAGACCAGTTGGTGTGCCCCATCCCCAAAAGCTACCCCATGCACGCCAGTTAACTGGCGTCCACTTGTAATCTTCGAGCATCTTGTCCGTATATGCTTTGCTGATTTCTTTATTTGTTGCCATTAGTTATCTCCTTATGACAATTATGCCCTTCGTCGACCGCGAATAGGCCAGGATGTATCGCTGGTATTCTTCGCTCGTCAGTTCGCGTGGATACATCCTGATAGGACACGCAGGTTGGTTAGCTACCAGATCTACCTGTATTTAAGACTATTTTGCTGCTTTAATCAAGCCAACAAACAATGGATGTGGTCGATTTGGTCGAGATTTGAATTCTGGGTGAGCCTGGGTTGCGACAAAATATGGATTCTCGGGCGCTTCAATATATTCAACTAATGTACCGTCTGGTGATGATCCCGTAACCTTTAGTCCTCCGCGTTCGATATCCTGTAGGAATGCTTGGTTTACTTCGTAGCGATGTCGGTGGCGTTCAACTGTCTGTGTATCCTGATATGCTTCGGCAACTTTTGAACCTTCGACAAGCGTCGCCGAGTAATCACCGAGTCGTAGGGTTCCGCCAGTTGATTCTTGACCTTGTTGACCATCCATAATGTAGACCACATCATGATCAGTGTCTGGATTAAATTCTGTACTATTCGCGTCATCTAGGCCCGCTTTACGCGCACTTGCAATCACTGCGACCTGCAAACCCAAACAAAGGCCAAGATATGGAACGTTATGGTCTAACGCATAGCGTGCGGCAGCGATTTTGCCTTCAATCCCACGTGGTCCAAAGCCACCAGGCACGAGCAACGCATCAACTGAGGCAAAATCTTCTTCGGTGGCATGCTCTGCGCCAATCCAAACTGTTTCTAGACCGACGCCTTCTTGCCAGGCAGCTGCCTTCAATGCCTCTAGTACCGATATGTAGGTATCCTCATTGTCCACGTATTTCGCGACCATGCCGACGCGAACTGTCCGTTCATGATCGGCCTGCATTGAATCAACAATCTTTTCCCATTTAGATAAGTCAGGCTCATTGTCGTTACCAACAAATTTGTTCAACACATTTAGAATACTACTCCGCGCGATTGTAATTGGTACCTGGTAAACAGTTGCTGCATTTGGCATCAAAATAATGGCGTTCTCGTTCACACCGCTAAACTGTGCAATTTTAGTTGCGATTGACTCAGGCGCTGGATCATCAGTTCGCACCACGACAGCATCTGGCGTAATACCAAAGCCGCGCAGTTCATTTAAGGCATTTTGTGCAGGCTTCGTCTTGAATTCCTTACTTGTTCCAATAAATGGAACGTAGACGACATGAACGTATAGACAGTTCTCGCGACCAACGCGTCCTGCGAATTCACGAATCGCTTCAACATAGCTCAGCCCCTCGTAATCACCAACCGTTCCACCAATTTCGACAATGTGTACATCGGCACCGTCAGCAGCTTCCAAAATCGCATCTTGAATCGCATTCGTTAAGTGTGGAATTAACTGGATTGTTTGACCGCCAAACTTGCCGGAACGTTCATCGGCAATTAATTGGCTCAGTAATCTACCTGATAGTGTCGCGTTGACCTGAGTAAGTTCTATATCAAGGAATCGCTCATAATGACCAAGGTCAAGATCAGTCTCAGCACCGTCCTTGGTTACAAAACATTCACCATGCTCCTTTGGATTTAAAAGGCCCGCATCTACATTAAGATACGGGTCGCATTTTTGAATCGATACACTGTTGCCTTTGGCTTTTAAGACTGCGGCAATTGAAGCGGCTGTGATGCCTTTGCCTACCCCCGAGAGTACACCCCCAGTTACAAAAATATATTTCTGCTTTTTGCCCATGAGTTCATTGCTCTCCATGGGATTTCATTATAGCATGTTTTACGTTCTACGCGCTATATGTAGCGTGATATGTTGTTTTTTTTACGCTATTATAGCATCAAGGCTCGAACCCTTCTCATACAGTTTGAGATCATCAGTTCGACTACTCCAACTCTCTTGAACAGGCGTCAAAATTTCCCAGGCACGAAGTACTTCTTCGCTTGACGCGAATAGGCTCTTACGCGATCTGATAGCGTCAACAATCACCTGCTCGTACGCATCAGGAAGTTTCTTCTCGGCAGGATACATAAACGACAGCGTCTGACTTTCGAGTTCGTGATCATAGCCAGGTCGTTTCGTGTGAAGTTCGATTTCAATACCTTCGTGTGGCTGAATGTTAAAAATCAAGCAATTTGTCTGTGATTCATGACTTTTACGAAAGTGCACGCGGACTTCGGTTGTCTTTTTGTCCATTGCTTTACCTGTAGCAAGTAATATAGGCACACCTTGCCATTGTGAAGCGTTCGATGTTAGATGGACCGCTGCAAATGTTTCTGTTTGGCTGCTCGTGTTACCTACTTCATCACGATAGCCGGCGTATTGTCCTCTCACGGCTTGACTCGGATCAGCCAGGGCAACGGCATTGAGGGCTTCAAGTCTCATCTTGGTTGCATCATCCCAATCCATACCACGAGGCACATCCATCAGTACAAGTGCCAGCAGTTGCATGAGATGTCCTTGCAGAACGTCTCTCAGTGCGCCCGTCTGCTCATAAAATTGCGTTCGACCCTCAATGCCGATCTCTTCCTGGGCCACAACTTCGATTTTCTCAATTGCGCCACTGTTCCAGATATGATCAAACAGTGCGTTGCCTCCACGAAAGGCAATAATATTCTGAGTCATTTCCTTGGCTAGATAATGATCAATTCGATAAACCTGTGTTTCATCATAATAGGTACCGACGTGATTTATCATCTGTTTGGCTGACTCGACGTCGATGCCAAATGGCTTTTCAAGCAGCAATTTAGCCTCTGGCATATTCAGCCCAGCCTGACCTAATAGTTCAACAATTCCCGAGCTTGCCCCTGGTGGAACTGATAGATACAGCAGCAACTGCTCTTCATCACCAAGATTAATGAACTCTTTCAGTCGTCTATAGTCCTCAAGATTGGTCGTGTCCATGCCAAAGCCTGTGATACGAGATTCGAGTGACGTATCACCGAGTTTCGCACTGAGTAATTCGTTTACATTAATATCCTGACGCGATACGCCAACCACCGATAGATCATCAAAATCACCTGTACTAATAATTTGCGCAAGTGCCGGTAGCAGTTTGCGTGTACTCAGATCACCGGTGATGCCAAAGATAACTAGCTTCGTTTTCATCTGTCTAAAGTATACCTCATTCTACTCATCGTGAGATTACAGCTGGACCGCCACGTTGTAAACAGCGTTCTCTGCAACTTTCGTTCGAGTGAGTTTATGATTCGTAATATATGGAAATGGATCCTTAGACGTCGCACCATATTCTGCCTGGACTAGGACTCCAATATCAGGATACACGGACGGAATTTTATCAGTCATTGACTTTGGAAATTCGATATCAAGATCAATACCTACCTTTCTTTCCTGCCCGCGTTTTTCAATCACAATGACCGTGCAGCCAAAGGCATTGTGGTCCTTGTGAACCGTATGATAACCACTTTCAATTGTCGCGACATACTCAACATCTGTACGGTCTTTAATTAAGTTATTCAGATTTTTTTGACGATTAAGGGCGCCTTCGTAGGTTTCCTCGATACTACGTGGCTGTTCGTTAACCCCGGAATCAACCTTAGCACCATCCAGTCTTACTCTTATACCAGCCCGTCTCAGTCCACGGCTAAGACCACGATGTTTGATGACACTTTCCGAACTTACCATCAAAAGTGGTAGCCCAGCAAAATAATTGTTCAGATTTTTTACGTCATTATTGATAACAATTGGATACATGCCTCGCAGTTCATCTGCGTATGAAACATCAGGAATGGGATTGATGAGAAAAATCTCGAGACCCTGAGCATAGGCGTAGGCAATTTCTATTAGTGTATTGCCGCCAATATAATTCCTGGTGCCGTCCTTAGTCTCATTTACCACCAAAATTGCGTCAGAATCGTCGATTTTACGAAGATGCGCATCAATATAACTACGTTTGAGTGAGGTCTGTTCGTCCGTGTTATCAGTCTGCACGCGACCAGCCGAATCCGACGGTTTTTCAACCTCATACCCAGCAGCTTCAAGCTTTTCTAGCCACTCATGCATCAGCGGTTCGTGTGTCATTGAACCGCAGATCGTTATCTTCATCGGGTCTACTCGCTTTTTGTGCCAGAGCCAGCATTAACTTCGTAGCTGGTGTTAGTGCTTTCAAAGAAATTAACGAGTTGAAGTGTGTCGTTAGCCGCAGCCATCCATTTCGCAGGATTTGAGACTTTATAGTGGGCTTCAAAACCAAGTTCCTCAAGACGCCTATCAGCCAAGTATTTCACGTACTGGTTAATATAATCGCTGTTCAGTCCCAAGATACCGTTTGGCAGTAAATCACGATTGTAGGCTTCTTCCATCTCGACACCGTCAAGGATCATTTGGCGAATTTCGTTTGCAAATTCCTCTGTTTGGAGATCTTCGTTTTCTTCTAGAACGGTTAGAATCAAGTTAATTCCGAACTTGAGGTGCAACGACTCATCGCGGACAACCCAGTCAATCAGTGAACCAAAGTTACGAAGAAGATTACGCTGACGGAAAGAAAGTGCCACCATAAAGCCGCTGTAGAACCAAATGCCTTCGAGGATTACATTATAGGCGACGAGATTACGGACAAAGTCTTTCTTGCCCTCAGTTGTCGTGATATCAAGTGTTTGTTCGGTCATACGTTTGATGAACTTAGTCTCAAACTCTTCCTTACGTGACATTGATGGAGTCTCAACGTGCGCCGCATAAGCCTGATCGCGATCAATTGGGAATGTCTCGAGAACATATTCAAACGACATGCAGTGATTGGCTTCTTCCCACATCTGCTTGGCCAGGTACAAGTGGCACTCAGCTGCATTGACGTATGGGTATACACCAAAGGCAAGTGCTTTGTTAACAAGTAATTCGTTCGGGTTGAAGTAACTCATCAGGAACGTTACCGCGTGGCGCTCTTCCTCGGTCATTTTCTTCCAGTCAGATAGATCCTGACCTAGTTGAATTTCGTTTGGAAACCATGTGTTTGCAACAGCTTGGTTATAGAGGTCCATTGCCCATTGGTAATGAACAGGTTTGAGCAGTAGCCCGTCTTGAATTCCGGTTCCTAATATTCCTGACATGATTTTCTCCCTTTCTAGTGGATTTACTGGCAACCTTCACACATTGTGAGATCGGCTGGATCAAGTGGTGCTGCGTATGTGCCATTGGCAGCTGCTGCGTCGTCGGCTGCAGCCTGCGCGTTTGCCATTGCTGCGTCGATTGCTGCTAGTTTCTCTTCGAGTGTCATGTTGTCGTTGATGATTGTTGATGCGTTCATTGTTTTATTCCCCTTTTACTGATGTCCTTGATTGTTTTATTAGTTTGTTTCGGTTGGTTGTCTGTTTATCCGGTCATACTCCTACCTCTTGTTTCACTTCACTGTGAGCTTTGGCGAAGCCAAATCCGGCCTTCCTGGTTTCCCCTGCGGTTTCAGCTTTGTTGACCTTGACCGTGCTTTGCTCGGCACTGTGTCGTGGCTTAACATGTAGGTAGTACGTTGTTTTGAGGCCGCGCCTCCATGCATCGCTGTAAATCGCAACCATGTCATCAATGTCGCGTGTCTCGAGGTACATGTTGCGGCTGATAGCCTGGTCAACCCATTTCTGTGCGCGAGCTGCGACTTCGATAAATGAGTAAGGGCTCAGTTGGAAGCTAGTCTTGTATACATCTTTTACTCGCTGTGGAATGGCATCAATTTTTTGGACATCACCCTGAAGACGCAACACATCTTCTTTAACTTCATCCCAAATACCGAGGTTCTTGAGGTCGTTCACGAGGTTAACGTTGACTTCGAGGAACTTACCATTTAAGGTTGCGCGACTAAATATCTGTGCAAACTGAGGGTCAAGACCTGGAGTAGTACCCGCAATGTGTGCGATGTTAGCAGTTGGTGCAATTGCCATCAGTGTTGCGTTACGCATACCTTTTTTGACCTTAGCGCGAAGCGTGTCCCAGTCCAGACGGGTCTTGCGATTAACTTCGACCTTTACCTTACGATCCTTGGCAAGAATATCAAGCGTATCAATAGGCAGGATTCCCTTGCTCCAGCCACTTCCCTTGAATGTTGGGTAGACACCGTACTTCTTGGCTAGATCTGCTGACTCGTCGATTGCGTTGTAGCTGACAAATTCAACCAATTGGTCGATGAGGTCGTAGGCTTCTTCGGAGTCGTAACTGTATCCAAGCTTCTCAATAACGTCGGTGAAGCCCATGACGCCAAGGCCGAGTGCGCGGTTCTGGGTGTTAGAGTTCATAGCTTCTGGCACTGGCGTGTTCGTAATATCAACCAGATTATCAAGCTGGCGAATAGCACTCCTAGTGGCATCTGCGAGGCGATCCCAGTTCCATTTTTTGTCTGCTGCCAGGAACGCTGACAAGTTAATACTAACCAGGTTACAAACAGCTGTGTTGTCTTTGTCCTGAGGCAAGGTAATCTCAGTACAGAGGTTAGACAAGTGAATTGTGCTGGTATTGTTGTTCAGCGCACGAACGTTGATGGTATCTTTCCAGGTGAGCCATGGGTGGCTGGTTGCCTGTAGGGTGATCAAGATCTGGCGGAATTGTTCGCGTGCAGTAGTCTTGATGAATTCACGCATCTCACCCGCTTCAGCTTTTTTAACATATTGCGCGTAGCGGGCACTAAACTCCGCACCATATAGTTCGGACAGGTCTTTTACCTCGGCTGGATCAAACAAATACCATGGTTCGTCATTGTCGACACGCTTCATGAATTCGTCGCTAATGAATACTGCGGTGTTCGCGAGGCGCGTTCGCAGGTATGGATCACCAGAGTTTTGCTTAAGATCCAAAAATTGTGGGAAGTTAACATGCCAGTTTTCCATGTACAGTGCTGCTGCGCCGGCTTTTTTACCCTTACGACTAACGGCAAAGAGAGCTGTGTCGATCATTTTCATGAATGGAATTGGACCAGTTGATTCAGTATTAGTAGTCTTGACTGGGCTACCAGCAGAACGAAGTTTGTTGAGCGAAATACCAATGCCACCAGTACCCTTTGCGATCCACATAACGTCGCGAACGCCTTTAGCGATTGAATCCATATCGTCTTGTACGTCGATCAAGAAACAGTTCGATAGTTGTGGGAATGACCCACCAGCGTTCACACGGGTTGAACCACCAGGAACATAGTCAAGTGCACTCATGTGATCATAAAAGTCGAGTGCGCAGGCCGTTGGATCTTCGGCGTTAAAGCTCAGTCCCATCGCGATACGCATGTGAGTGAACTGAGGAACCTCAATTGGCTCACCACTTTGCTTACGAAGCGCATAACGATTCTTGTTGGTAACAACACCGAGGTATTTGCTCAGATTATCGCGAGTTGGGTCGAGCGCAGCCGCTAATTTCTTAATATCAAATAGCTTGCCGTTCATGCGCTCATCGAGTAGCCCATCAGCCACACCAAGTTTTAGGTACTCTGCGAATTTTTGTTCGTGTAATTTCTTAAGTTCAACGTCGGTTCCATAATCACCAAGGATGTTCTTGTAGATATTCTTGAGCAGCAACCTCGCTGCAATGATGTCAAAGTCAGGATCATCTTTCACGTTCTGTAACGCTGTGTGGATGACTGCCTCATCAAGCTGCTCACTGGTAATACCGTCGAATAGGGTTAGTTGTAGCTCTGTCGCTACCTGTACTACTTTACTAATTTGGTCGGGCAGACCTTCGGTAGCTTTAACGAGCGCCAAATTGATTTTGTTGGCGTCGAAGTCTTCGCGTGTGCCATCGCGCTTTACGACAGAAATGTTACTCATATACCCTGTATCCTTTTTGTTATGGTTACCTTACTCGACATCTTTTTCACCTCCCCAGGTACACATCAAGGACAATGGTCAAACCGACCGCTGTTACCTCTTGCTAAATGTGTATTTTGATGTCAGTACTACATATGTAGTGCTTGTGTATGACTATATGCCCCCATATATAGTTTTTCAAGCCTTTTTCCATGTTTTTTTCACCACAAGCATAAATGGTATGCTTTGACCCCTTACAAACTGTGGATAGTGTAGTGTTTGTTATTTACAACGCTACATGTGGTGTCTCATATTTATGTATTAATTATCGTGTTGACGGGTAGATACTAGCATGCTAGTATGGTGATATGTCAGAATTTAATGAATTTATTGATCTCACCTACTCCATCAAGGATAGAGCGCTGCTTGAAGACTTTTTGATAGGTATTACCACGCCGAAAGAACGCTTAGAACTTGTGCAGCGCATCAAAATAATGAAGCGACTCATCGCTGGCGACCCACAGCAGCAAATTGCCTCGGACCTTGGTGTGGGGATTGCAACTATCACAAGAGGTTCCAAAGAATTGTCCCAAGGCCGCTTTAAGGTCCTAAAGGAGTTGGCATGAAAATGTTTGTCGCAGGGATAACTTGGCGCAACTCACCTATTTTACGGGAGAGCTTCACCTAGATATTCGCAACGATGACTAGAAAGTATTTCTCCCGAACAGGGAGTTTTTAATTTTTAAGGAGAAAATATCATGGATACAATAGAACAAGAAACACAACTAGGCCCAAGACAAATGAGCCCCCAGGAACGCTCGGCAATTATCAGACATTTATGTCGGGAAATTGACTATATGAATGAATTCGTCGCACAACCAACCCAAGAAACTCAAGATTACATAGGAGCATACGTTGACCGACGGGCGACTGATCCAGCGGCTGCAGCTGAGGAGTTCCCAGCAATTGAGCAACGTCTGGAAGAGGCGCGACGTTTTAAAGAAAAAATGGCTCTTGGCGCACTAGGCAAACAAGGAGTACGATATGGATTCTAGCCAGTACTTTGGCATATATGGTGGCCGTTATGTACCTGAAATGCTTCAAAAAACACTGATCGACTTGGCACGAGTATACGACCAACTAAAGGCTACGCCAGCATTTCAAAACGAGTTGCGTGACCTGCAAACTACTTATAATAATCGTCCAACGCCTCTCACGTTTGCCAAGAATCTAACTGAGAAGCTTGGCGGTGCCCAGATATATCTCAAAAACGAAGGTATGAATCACACTGGCGCACATAAAATTAACCACTGTTTAGGACAAGCGTTGGTTGCGCGAAAGCTTAAAAAAACACGATTGATCGCTGAAACCGGTGCTGGCCAACATGGTGTTGCAACTGCGACCGTGGCTGCTAAAATGGGCTTTTCTTGCACGATATACATGGGTGAAGTCGATATGAATCGTCAGCGACCAAACGTCCTATTAATGGAATTACTCGGCGCTAAGGTCATTCCCGTTACATTCGGATCACGTACACTTAAGGACGCCGTTAGTGCCGCAATGAAAGATCTTCTCGAAAACTCTGACACTACTCACTATGTCATTGGCTCTGCGCTGGGACCAGACCCCTACCCTCGCATGAATCGAGATTTTCAGTCAATCATTGGTCAGGAAATCCACGCGCAACTGAGTCAACTACCCGACTATGTTGTGGCTTGTGTTGGTGGAGGCAGTAATGCGCTTGGTGCCTTTACAGAATTTATTAATGAGGCAACAGTGCAGTTGATTGGAGTTGAAGCCGGGGGCACGGGCAAACAACTTGGTAACCACGCGACGAGATTCCCTGATGCAAAAATCGGTATTATCGAAGGTTATAAATCGTATTTTTTGCAAGATGAGGATGGCAATACCGCCAAGACGCATAGTATTGCAGCGGGGCTTGATTATATTGGCATTGGACCTGAGCTCGCGTCACTACACGATAGCGGCCGAGTGCAGTTTAGTAGCGCCTCAGATGAGGAAGCTTTATCGGCAGTCAAAATTCTCGCTGAATCAGAAGGCATAATCCCAGCTCTCGAATCTGCACACGCGGTTGCATATGCTATAAAAACAGCTGGCACACTTCCAAAAAATAAAACGATGGTGATTAACGTGTCAGGGAGAGGTGATAAAGACTTGTTCACACTCGCTAAGCATTTTGATCAAAAACATTTTTCAATATTCCTAACTGAAGAGGTGCGTCGCTATGAAAAATAAGATCATGACCCATGTTATTGCAGGCTATCCGACTGAAATACAATGCATTAAGCTTCTTTTTAGTATGCAAGCAGCTGGTGTCTTTGCCATTGAAGTTCAGATACCTTTTTCAGACCCTAATGCTGATGGTCCAACGATCATGAAAGCAAATGACATTGCATTAGGTAACGCTATGACCACTCGTAAAAGCTTTGAATTGATACATCGGTCGAGAGAAAAGGGCTTAACGACACCAATTTACATCATGAGTTATGCGAATAAATTATTTAATTTTGGCATTAAGAACTTTTGCCAGGAGTCTAAACGGTGTCACGTGACGGGCCTCATTATTCCTGATCTACCCTTTGACAGCCCGGAATATCAGGAACTTTTAACTACTTGCCTTGATTTTGGCATTGAGCTAGTGCCCGTACTCTCACCAGGTATGGCACCGTCTCGACTGAACAAATATGACATCAACCATCAGGCACTGCTCTACCTGACAAGTACGCGCGGTATCACTGGTAAAGAGTTGGCGATTAATACTGAACTCCTCAAGCTTGTGAAAAAAATCCGATCCATATCATCGGCTCAGCTTGCACTTGGTTTTGGCATTCGCACACCTAAAGATGTAGAGAAAGCGCTAAAAATTGCAGATATTGCTGTTATTGGAAGTGGTGTTATTGAGGTTATTCAAACCGGCGGAATCGTTGGTGCAAACAACTATATAAAGCAACTTACCGGTAGTACAACCTCTTAGATCGTTGCACTATCGATGACAAATCGGTAGCGTACATCAGAGGCAACTACTCGTTCATAAGCTTTATCTATGTAATCAGCATTAATTAACTCAATGTCAGCCCCAAAGTGATGCTCAGCACAAAAATCAAGCATCTCCTGAGTTTCACGAATTCCTCCAATCGTCGATCCAGCAAAAGCCCGACGAAACATAATAAGAGAGAATACATTTAGAGACAGCGGGTCGCCAGGCGCACCGACGTTGACCATCGTTCCATCAACCTTTAGTAGCGATAGGTAGGCATCAAGGTTCAACTGAGCACTGACGGTGTTAATAATCAGATCAAAACTCTTCGCTAGGTCCTTAAATGTTTTTGGATCGCTGGTTGCGTAGTAGTGATCTGCCCCGAGGCGCAGCCCATCTTCCTTTTTACTAAGTGTTTGAGACAAAACGGTAACTTCTGCACCCATCGCGTGCGCGAGTTTAACCCCCATATGGCCAAGACCGCCAAGTCCAACAATCGCAACATTCTTACCTGGTCCTGCACCCCAATGGCGAAGTGGTGAGTATGTCGTAATGCCCGCACATAGTAATGGCGCAGCCTCAGCTAACTCAATCCCCTCTGGAATTGATACAACAAATCCTTCTGTTACCACAATGTGTGTCGAGTAACCACCCTGAGTTCGCTCACCATTACCGTACTTGTCGATGTCAGCATATGTCAGAACATTGCCGTTCAGACAATACTGTTCTTCGCCCGCCAGACATTTTTCACATTCGCCACACGAGTTAACCATACAACCAACACCGGCCCGATCACCTACTTTGAATTTGGTAACATCACTACCCACCTCGGCAACAATCCCGACAATTTCATGCCCGGGTACGAGCGGGAAAGTTTCGTCCTGCCACTCACCACGAGCGTGGTGAATATCTGAGTGGCAGATACCTGCATACTTAATTTCGATCAGTACGTCCTTAGGACCAACTTCCCTGCGATCAATCGTAATTGATTGAAATGGTTCATTCAGGGCAACAATAGCCCGCGCTTTTACATTCTTCATAGTATTTCCTCCACTAGTTCTACTATCTAGTGTGAAGCGCCACGCTAACTAAGTCAAATGTGGTTTGTTATAAACTTGGCGGAGGCTAATGGACCCGTTTCAGGAATACCTAAATAACAACTAACTATGATCATCGTCTGCTTCTGGGAGCAAACCACGTGATGACGATTGGGCCAATAAAGCCATTCGGTAGTCTTCAGCAATCATCCACCGTGCAGCTCTTTGCTGAAACTCGTCATGCCGTTGGGGAAGTTCGCTTGTTAGAAATAAATATGAAAATCCTGTGGACCTAGTGAATGCAAGTTCCTGCTCAAGAGCAACCGTTTTAGGTTGTAAATTTATACCCGTATATAGCTCTGACGTCTCCGCGTCTAGAAGTTCTAAATTTCCCTCTCCATCGACTGCAGGAAAACGGCCTTCATCTAGAACAAACGGTAGTTGTTCACTAGTCGGAGAGCCTTCGGAATCAAAGACGTCAATTAACCCGAAATTAGGCACAACAATGCCATATTTACTCTCGTAAGGTGGTTCGATTGATTTCACACGGCCAAATTCGATCATTAATAAAATAATAACATAAAGTGTGATATTTGTAAATCTATGGCGGAGAGAACAGGATTCGAACCTGCGATAACGTTGCCGCCATACACGCTTTCCAAGCGTGCGCCTTCAACCACTCGGCCATCTCTCCAGCCTGTTTATTATATCAGTCGCACCTGGCGATGTATGATGTAGATATATGAAAACCGTTATTTTTGATTGGAAACGAACGCTATATAGTCCAGAGGACAAAGACTTAATCGACGGCGCAGTTGGCATTCTCTCGTTTTTGAAAGATAAAGGTATGTACCTTGCTGTGGTTGGTAAGGGCGACACTGATATGTACGATGAGGTGGATCGTTTAGGAGTTAGGGATTACTTCAGTCATATCGCATTTCGTGAAGGCTCAAAAGACGTGGAATTATTCGAGGAAGTTGTTAATAAGGCAGGTCCCGACCAGACAATTTTTATCGGGGACAGAGTTCGATCCGAGCTTGAGGTTGGTAATACTCTCGGCTGCAAAACGATCTGGGTGAGACAAGGTAAATTTGCTGACGAAGAGCCCGAAAACAAAAATCAAGAACCTACCTACACCGTTGCCTCACTACTAGAAGCTCGATCCCTGCTTGGGGCGCTTCTTTAGTGCTTGATCAACATGTCAAAGAGAGCCATGCGAACGTATAGACCGTTTTCGGCCTGACGAAAGTAAGCCGCACGTGGGTCGCTATCAACATCAGTTGTAACCTCATCAACACGCGGTAACGGATGCATAACAATTGCGTCCTGTTTCATTTTCGTGAGTGTATCTTTAGTGATATGATATGAATCACCAATTTGTTCATATTCGGTAGGATCATCGATGCGTTCTTTTTGAATACGAGTCGCGTATATCACATCAGAATCTGGTAGAACGTCAGCAAGCGATGTTGCTGTTGAAACTTTGTTCTTCAAAAGCGCCTTCAGCTCCTCTGGAAAGGCCAATGATGCAGGCGCAACAAAGTTAATTGATACATCAAAATTGTTCAATATCTTTGCAAGCGAGTGCGGCGTGCGGCCGTATTTGAGATCGCCTAACATTGTAATATTCAGACCGTCAATTGTGCCCTTTTCCTGGTAGATTGTATATAGATCTAGTAGCGCCTGGGTTGGGTGTTCGCCAACTCCCTCGCCGCCGCTGATGATCGGAACCGACGACACTGCAGCAGCTCGTGCCATTGCGCCGACTTCGGAATGCCGAATCACTATGACGTCAGCATAGCCTGCTAGCATACGCACCGTATCTTCCAGTGTTTCACCTTTAGCTGCTGATGTTTTGGCCATGTCGTTGATGTTAATAACTCCGCCACCAAGACGATACATGGCAGCCGTAAATGAACTATTTGTGCGGGTTGATGGCTCATAGAAAAGATTAGCACTGACATGATGAGCAAGTCGTTCGTCGCCACCATCTTTTTTCACTAATTCGCGCATTGCATCGGTTCGCTTGAATAAATCTTCGAGCGCTGCACGATCGAACTGATCAACACTGAGAACATGATCCATCTTTTTCTCCCTTTGTTTTATCATTTGTAAGTATAGCTTAGTAAAAAAGAATTCGAAATATCTAACGGTTGTATAAATCACGCCATGTTTATGGTTGCGGCTAGGGTCGTAGACGCCCATAATCAAAAGGGATGGTAGAAACCGACACCCCACCAGTTATTGAATTACACGACCTTAAGAAAAGGTTTGGGATTGGTGATGCCGAACATTATGCACTCGACGGCATGGACCTCACCATTCAAAAGGGTGAATTCATCGCAATTATGGGACCGAGTGGTTGTGGCAAAACAACGCTGCTCAATATCCTGGGGCTCCTGGATCGTTCGACCGATGGTGAGTACTTACTTGATGGACAAGAAATTAGTACACTCAGCCCCCGTCGCCAGGCTCGCATTCGTAGTGAACAAATTGGCTTTATTTTTCAAAGTTTTAACCTTATTTCACGTCTGAATGTTATCGAAAATGTAGCGTTACCGCTCACCTACAAGGGCGTCACGAAGACCAAGCGACTAGAACTTGCGAGTGATATGCTCAAGAACTTTCACCTGGGCGAGCGCGAATACTATATGCCCTACCAGTTGTCTGGTGGCCAGACCCAACGCGTTGCGATTGCGCGGGCATTGGTCAACGAGCCTTCAATTATCTTAGCTGACGAGCCGACGGGCAACCTCGATTCGCGCGCCAGTCATATCATCATGGAAGAATTATCTGACCTTCACAAGCGTGGTAATACGATTATCATGGTTACTCATAACCCTCGTCTGACTAGTTACGCCAGTCGTGTTATCACCATGCTTGATGGCCACGTCGATACAGATACGATGGTTCTGCCGCAATTAGTTGAGTTAGCACCTAAACGTCCGCTTGGTCCTATCACCAAAAAGCCAAAGCGTAAAAAACGCACGACAACCAAGAAAACTACGACGAAAAAGAAGGTAACCAAATAATGCGCACTTTGTTGTTGAACCATATCCAGAATGCGCAGCAATCACTAAAAAGCAATCGCATGCGCAGTAACCTGACAATGCTGGGTGTTACGATTGGCGTTGCCAGTGTTACCACGATCCTTGCCCTCAGTGCTGGTGCAAGTAAAGTCGTCAGTGATCAGGTTGACGCACTCGGTGGCAATATTGCGGTTATTCGCCCCGGCGCAACTCAAAATGATCCGATCGCAAGCTTAACGCAGACCAAGACGGGTGGCGACTTTGCAGCCAGTACGCTAACTGAAAACGATTTGGGCCTTGTCCAGAACGTGAATCATGTATCTTCAGCTGCACCGTTAATGCTGCTGAGCGGCACTGTCAAAGCAGACGAAACTGCACCAACTGGCACATCCATCGTTGCAACGACGCCTGATCTCGCAACGATTAGTAATCTCAAAGTTAGTACTGGTCAATTTCTTGATGATACCATTAGCCCTGATACGGCTGTGATTGGTGCGCAACTATCCATAAATATCTTTGGTACAGAACAATCGATCGGTCATACACTGACAGTGCGCGGTAAAGCCTTTACGGTTATTGGTGTGCTGAAACGCATGAATGATCCAATTAACTATAACCAGGTAGATTTTGACAACGCAGTCATTATCGGTATGGCAAGCGGTAAAGAAATTAATCAAAACGTTGCCCAGATTCAACAAATTGATATTCGTAGTCAGTCAGTAAGCGATCTGGGTCAAGTTATTATTGATACCAACAAGGCACTCCTTCAAAGTCATCACAATGAGCGCGACTTTTCAGTCTTATCAGGTGATCAAATTTCTCGTCCAACCAGTCAACTGTTCTATGCAATTGCTGGTGTTAGTGCAGCCGTCGCTGGTATATCGCTCCTGGTTGGTGGTATTGGTATTATGAATATAATGCTCGTCAGTGTTGCTGAGCGTACTCGCGAAATCGGGATTCGTAAGGCCCTTGGTGCAACCAACACTGATATCGCGGCACAATTTATTATTGAATCACTCGCGATTGGTATTGGCGGTGGTATCAGTGGCTACATTGTTGGTTATTTACTCGCCTTTGTGATTAGTACATTCCTCACCTTTGATCCTGTTATTAACTGGCAAATCGCTGGAATCGCACTATTTATATCCGTTGTTATCGGCACATTCTTTGGAATCTATCCAGCCATTCGTGCATCGCGCAAAGACCCGATCGACTCGCTACGCGAATATAGTTAGTAGTCAGCAGATAGTAATTCTCGGGTCCTGTCATCCGATTTACCCCTTCTTTTGATTTTTCTTATTAAAGAAAACATCAAAAGCGGGTGTTGCCCCATCGGATGCCACCCGTGCTTGCGACTAACCGATACGGGTGGCGCGAGAACAGGCAGCACCCATTTTGAGTCTTGTAGCCTAGCGAGAAGTAGGGGCGGACCGAGCGACAGGACCCGAGGGCCGTATTAAACAAGTTCTTTTTTAAGCTTTTCAATCAAATCAACAGGCGTTGGATCGACGCCATTAAGTATCGCGATGTATATACTGACGAAGTCTGCTAAGATGCTGCCCCACAGCATTTGCTTGATCACTGTCTCGCCCGCTAGGTTAATCACTGTCGCCTTAGGGCGTAGGCCGCTCAGCAGTCGATCTGATATCTCGAATCGTTTCAGAATTTGTGGATGCTCAAGATTGCTGATCAGGTCAAACACAGCAAACGGTTTTTCAACTGGGTGCGACGTCCAACCCATAAATTCATTGTGGTTAAATTCAGAGTACTCGTTCCAAAACGCAACATTCTTGGCATTTTCGTTCCAGCTAATTTTCCATTTGTAGGCAACTGGCGCGGTCAGTGTCCCGCCATAAAAGATCGCAGTCTTGCCGACGGCCTTGTGTGCCAACTGCTTCGCATAGTTCTCATCGGTAGGTACACTACTGACCCACTTAAGACTCTCTGTTTTCGTCCAACTTTCAGCTTCTTTAATTTCATTGAATTTATCTTTACCAATAATGCCAAAGTTAATTAGTAGTGATACAAGTGCGCGCAAATTATCAATAACAGCCATGCGAGGTTGTAACTTCTCGGGCAGCTGTACGTGCGCAATTCGATCGCTTCCTGCTATATCGATAAGCTTACCTCCAGCCGCTATGATGCCCAGTTGTGCACCTTTGACCTCGGCCTGCTCTAACGCGCTCAGCGTTTCCTCTGTGTTACCAGAATAGCTGCTCGCGATAAATAATGTATTCGCATCGACGTACCCGGGCAGA
>SCSZ01000027.1 GCA_004322265.1 Patescibacteria group bacterium | reverse complement strand
GGATATTCAGATTAGGGTAGGGCAGCTTGGTCAGCATATTGGCAAGTTTGATAGCTTTATGCAAAAACTTGGGTCAGCACTCAGCACGACAGTCAACCATTACAACGCTGCACACAAAGAGCTGAGTAAAGTCGATAAAGACGTCGTCAAGATTGCGGGCAATGTATCATCAGTTGAACCACTACTTATTGATAAACCTCAAATAGAAGACTGAGCCTAAAATTCCATTCCACCATGTCTCTACCGAACATAATAACTTGACATTTAGTTAGTTTGATGTATAATTAAGATAAATAGCCGGGGTACAATACCCCGGTTTTTATTATTTGAAATTGGAGTTTAATACTGTGGTCACTGCATTCATCGATAAATATTTACGTAACCCGATCATGTTATTCGGTACTCCTAAGGAGGCTGAAAACAGAGACACATCGACAACGCTAAATAGTGCTACAGAATACGTCGAACCAGTTCGCGACTGGTCTTTTGGTGTGCTAACTGGACATCGCCTGAGAGTAGTTGCGTGTCTAGTAGCTGGTATGGCTAGTTTGTACGCCATACAGGCTCTGATGTGGCCGACGGAGAATGCTCCACAAAATCTCATCGAAACAATTTGGTCTTGGGGCGCGTTGTTATGGCTAGGAGCTGTTATCCCAGGAGTGTTAGGGCTGAGTGGACTTTTATCGTTCAAGCACGCCCACAAGCTAGACCACGTTAAACCAATTAAAAATTTAGTAAGTTTGCGCATAGTATCACGGGGCACAAACGTAGAAGCATTAACAGATACTGTTCGTCGATGTCAAAAGGAAATGACTAATATACCTCTTTTTCCGTACATAATCGAAGTGGTAACTGATACAAAAAGATTAAAACTAGCAGTTCCTAATGACGACATCCGCTATATTGTTGTTCCTAAAAAATATCGTACAAAAAACGAATCACTATATAAAGCACGTGCCCTGCATTACGCAGTTGTTCACTCTCCCTTACCAGACAATGCGTGGGTTGTTCACCTTGATGAAGAAACTCAACTCACGCAATCCGGCGTAAAGGGTATCTGCGCGATGATCCAAGAAGAAGAAAATTCAGGACAATTACGAATTGGCCAAGGCGCAATCCTTTACCACCGTAAGTGGCGCGAGCACCCTTTTATGACACTTGCTGACAATGTCAGGACTGGCGACGACTTCGCTCGATTCCATTTTCAGCATAAACTTGGGCGTACGGTATTTGGTCTTCATGGATCCTATATAGTCGTTCGAAACGACATCGAGAAGTCTATCGGATTTGATTTTGGTTATCACGGCTCCATCACTGAGGACGCATTTTGGGCATTGATCGCTATGCAAAATGGTCATCGTTCTCGTTGGATAGACGGCTATCTGGAGGAGCAATCAACTCAGTCTGTAGGTGATTTTATTAAACAACGTAGGCGTTGGTTTCAAGGGCTTGCCAAAGTGGCAATTCACGCACCAGTTAAGCTTCGATGGAGATTATCCATCGGTATTAATACAATGCTTTGGGCGCTAGCACCGTTTGCTTCATTATATACACTTGCACATTTCTTTTATGGTGCATCTCCGTCGTTTCTTATACACTTTCTTGCAAACTTTTCGTTCGCGTCATTTGCAGTATTGTACCTCATTGGGCTAAAAGCAAATTTAGATGAGTATGGCACTACCCACAAAGTAAAACGTATCGGTTGGTATGCTTTGCAAATTGCTTTGTTGCCTGTCTTTAATCTTATGGAAGGTATGGGCGTATTGGCCGCAATCTTTAGGCCTGTCGCCGGCTTTCACGTCGTAAAGAAATAGCGAGTGTCAGCTCGTTAAGGACTCATTTCTTTAAATAAAAACCTGGTTAAAGGCTCGAATTCGTTCACTAGGGACAATATGAAAATACCTCGCCCACCATGGCGAGGTATTTAAGTAAACGGAAACGTATCTAGGCGTTGTCTTCTGATTGAAGAATGTCGCGTAGGATGAACCCGATAACTCCACCAATTACTGGTGCAAGTACGTAAACGGCAAGTGGCCACATTTCCCACTTAAGTGCGTTTAGCGATAAGGCAACAGCTGGGTTGATGATGGCTGTACCACCAACATATGCAGCAGCGGATGCAGCAAGAAGCAAAGCAACGAAGATACCAAGACCTGCAGTGAATGCAGATGTCAGACGGTCTCCCTTTGTGCGGATAATAGTTGCGATTGCAAATGCAAGGATCGTAGTACCAATCAACTCAGAAAAGAAGATGTACCATTCTTTACCTGCAGGAACAGCAGCGGCTTGGTAAAGAGTCGCAGGGGCGTATCCTGTTGCTGGAGCGGCCGCGCCACCGATGAATGCGTTCAATGTTCCGAGTGCTGCGAGAGCACCAACAACTTGAGCAACGATGTAACCGATTGCACGTGAGCTTGTGATCTTGCGTGTTACCCATGCACCGATTGTTACGGCTGGGTTAAGGTGTGCACCAGAGAGTGTACCGATCAGTAGAACTATTGATGCGAGTGCAAATAGGATGATAATCGGTTGACCTTGGCCGGCAATAACTGCACCAGCGAACAAGAATGTTCCGACGAACTCTGCGGCGATCGCAGCTGCGAGGGGCATTCCTTTTAGTGGTGAACTAAATAGCAATGTAGGCTTGCTGGCGACGACGGCTTTTACGGTTGATGTCTTAGTTGGCTTTTTGGCAGTCGATTTCTTGACTGACGGGGCAGCTTTTTTAGTAGCCATATATTTTCCTCCTTATGTGAAACATGGCTATAGTATACCATAACCAACACTATGTAAACAGGGATGGTATAATAGATGAAATGGCATTATTTATCCGACAAAACGACAATAGGTCACAATTACAAGAAAAACTAGCAGCGGAGCTTCAAGAACGCGCAAAGCAAAAAGCTCAGAAGGCCGATCTACCTGACGGAGTAACTGACTCGGCATATATCAAGGACACCAAACAGACAACCAGCTTGGCCTGGCTATGGATACTGATTATACTGTCCGTACTCGGTCTGGTCCTATGGCTCGTTATTGCAACGACGGGCAAGTAATAAGCCTAAAAGTTTTATCCATAAATTGTAGTACGTAAAGTATAATAATAAGCAGTTATGCAAAGCATTGAAGACGTACGTAAGAATTTGTTGTCCCAGGTTGCGTTGAGTTTGACGCCACGTGATATTTTGCGATCGAGCGACCTCAAGCAGCTATATAGTCAATTGACTAGTCTACCGACCGATAAACGCAGTGAGTTTGGTAAGGCGGTTAATGACCTAAAAGTCGTTCTCGAATCTGCTGTAGCTGCGCGCGAAAATGAACTAGACAATAGCGATGTTGAGACACTCGACGTAACTGCGCCGTGGGACGTCAATACTGGCCCCTTGCAGCTAGTACCAACTGAGCAAGGTACGCAACATCCACTGACTAAGGAACTCGAAGTAGTTATTGATATATTTACTCGTATGGGCTTTGAGGCGATTGAATCACGTCAGATCGACGATGATTTTCATATGTTTGGCAGCCTCAACTTCCCTGAGAATCACCCGGCACGTGATGGCTACGATACGTTTCGTACGGAGGAGGAGTTTATTGCGCCTGCCCATACTAGCACGATGCAAAACCGCATCCTAAAGGCAGGAAAAGCAAAACTAGAAGCGGGCGGTCAAATTGCAGCGATTAGCTACGGCCGTGTATTTCGTAATGAAGATGTCGATACGACGCATGAACACACGTTTCATCAAGTCGAAGGCGTGTTTGTGAGTGATAAGGCGACACTAGGCGACATGCTAGGAGTTCTACGGGCGTTTTTTGAGTCTTATTACAAACAATCTCTGCAGATTAAAACTCAGCCAGGTTACTTTCCATTTGTCGAGCCCGGACTTGAGTTTATGATCGAAAAACCGACAGCGCTGGGCGGCAAAGCAGGCGAATGGTTAGAGATGCTCGGCTGCGGCATGATTCATCCGAATGTTCTGAAGGCTGCTGACATCGACCCTGAGAAATACCAAGGATTTGCCTGGGGCGGCGGCGTTGAACGGCTCGTCATGTTGAAGTATGGCATTGAGGACTTACGTCATTTTGAGTCAGGTAAGTTGGCGTTTTTGAGGAAGTTTGTATGAGCGTTGATAGACATATGTTTAAATGTGCGGCGTATATCATTCCACGTCGGGATAATGAAGTCCTTCTCTCGCTGCGTAAAAACACTGGTTATATGGACGGCTATTACAGTTTAGTCGCTGGCCATGTTGAAGCAAACGAAGTTATTGAAGAAGGGGCCATTCGTGAAGCGCACGAGGAAGCGGGCATTAATATTCGCCCTGATCAACTTCAATTTGTGTTTTTGCAGCATCGACAGAGCGCAGACCCAATTGATGAATATATAGATGTGTTCTTTGAGGTCAGTGAATGGGACGGTGAATTCACCAATATGGAACCAGAAAAGTGCGGTGGCCTGGACTGGTTTGATATCGATCAGTTGCCAGAAAGTACAATACCTGATATTGCATATGTGCTAACTAATTATAGAAATGGCCAACACTACGCGAGTCAACGAAAGGTAACAGCATGATTATTTCCGTTAATTGGTTAAAGAAATTTACCGACATAACCATGCCGATAGATGAGTTGGCGACTCTTATTGGTGCGCGTCTTGTTGAAATAGAATCGGTTACAGATCTTTCTGAAAAGTATAAAGATGTTTTGGTCGTGAAGGTAGTTGAGTGCGCACCTCTTGAGGGCAGTGATCATTTGAATCTGACAAAAATTGATGATGGCGGCGTAGCTAAGGATGTTGAACGCGACGAAAAAGGTCTTGTCGAGGTAGTCTGTGGTGCGCCGAATGTACACGCGGGGATGCTCGCTGCATGGTTACCACCGAGCTCAACCGTTCCCGAGACGTATGATGACAAGGAACCATTCGTACTCACTGCTAAGAGTCTTCGTGGTGTCGTGAGTAACGGTATGCTGGCAAGCGCCAAAGAACTAAGCTTGTTTGACGATCATACTGGCATTGTTGAAATTGACGGTGAAGTAAAACCAGGCACAAAGTTTGTGGATGTTTATGAACTAGATGACCACTTACTTGATATTGAGAATAAATCACTGACACATCGCCCTGACACGTTTGGTATTATCGGATTTGCGCGGGAAGTTGCCGCGATATCTGGCCACGATTTCGTAACACCCGAATGGCTAGCGCATGAGCAACCAACCTACGGTGAAAAAAATGGAGCCGTAAGCGCCCCCACTGTTACGATTGATGATCCAAAGCTATCAAGTCGATATGTATCAGTTGTGCTGAGTGGCGTAGATCAAAGTCGTAACACTCCGTTTGAAGTCCAGACGTATTTATCTCGCGTAGGAGTTCGTCCAGTAAGTGCAGTCGTTGATGTAACGAACTACTTGATGATGTTAACGGCCCAGCCACTGCATGCGTTTGATTATGATAAGGTCGTTGCCCTCTCGGGAGGTAAAGCAGATATCCACGTACGAGCTGGTAAAAAAAACGAAAAGCTTGAACTGCTTGATGGCCGTACGATTGAGCTAGTTCCTGAGGATATTGTTATTGCGGCAGGCGACGTCGCGATCGGCCTCGCTGGTGCAATGGGCGGAGCAAACACTGTTATTGACGAAAATACCAAGAATATAATTATCGAAAGTGCCACATTTAATCTGTATAATCTTCGTGCAACGCAAATGCGCCATGGTATTTTTAGCGAAGCAATTACTCGTTTCACCAAGGGTCAGCCCGCTGCATTAACGGCTCCCGTGCTTGCCGATGCGGTCCAGCTTTTAGAAGATTGGACAGGCGCTAAGCGAGTAAGTGATGTTACCGATGTGCTTGGCGAAAGTATTGAGTCGCCGGCAATTGAAGTAACTGCCGATATGGTTAATACATTACTTGGCACGAACTTAACGCTTGAGGATATTAAAAAAACACTGTTATCGGTCGAGTTTGCGGTAGCAGGCATTAGTAAGGAAACAATATCGGTCGCAGCTCCGTATTGGCGCGCTGATATTCACATACCTGAGGATATTATTGAAGAGGTTGGACGTATCCGCGGGTATGACTTAATCCCGCTAACAGTACCGACACGAGATTTTACGGCCGTCTCACCAAGTGCGTTTGATCAATTGCGGGCAAAAATTCGATCCGCGCTTGTAAGAGCCGGTTCTAACGAAATTCTGAGCTATAGCTTCGTTCATGGCGATATTCTTCTAAAGGCTGGCCAAAAGCCTGAAGATTCATATCGAGTTAGTAACTCAATTAGCCCAGATTTGCAGTACTATCGTCAATCGTTAACACCGAGCCTGCTACAGTTGGTTCATCCAAACATAAAGAATGGATTCGAATCATTCGCGCTATTTGAACTTAACAAAACTCACCCAAAACAGCGTGGTATTACAGACGAGTCCGTGCCTGATGAAGCAAATGGACTTGCACTTGTTGTTGCAACGAAAAAGAAACAAGCAGGTGCGGCATATTACGAGGCAAAAAAGATTCTTGATTTTGTGGCTGAATTAATTGGTTTAAACTTCACTTACGAGGAGCTCGAACAGGAAGTCCCATACCCAACGGCTACGCCGTTTGAGTATCGCCGAAGCGCTATGGTAGTTGATAAACTCTCAGGCGAGCGCATCGGTATGATTGGTGAGTATAAGAAATCCGTCAGTAAAGCATTCAAGTTGCCAGAATATGCCGGAGGATTTGAACTCGATGTTGATGCAACCATGCGCGCGGTTGAGCAATCGAAGGGTCGATATGAGCCACTTAGTCGTTATCCTTCGACAGAGCGAGACATTTGTTTTCAAGTTAAAGCTGACGTTTCGTACAGCAATATCGTTACAGCGGTCGAGACAGCATTAGAAACGACCAATTTACAGTTTGTGATTAGTCCAGTAGATATATATCAGCCCGAGAATGAATCGAGCAAAAATATTACTGTTCGAATTAGACTGACCCCAAGTGATCATACGCTAAGCGCCGAAGAGATCGCTGAGACAATTAAAAGAATCAGCGAATCGGTCATCACGGCGACGCATGCAACTGTTATTTAACCCGAGCCATTGTTTGCTATAATAGTGTGAGTAATTTTGGAAATAGGGAGTAATTGATGGCGACCCAAAAAGCGCAACGTATAGGTATTTGGATTATTGCAATAGTGCTCACCGTGGGTACACTGGCTGGATTTGTTGCGATTGTACTCGCGCCAAAAAATCAGGCCGCTGATCAAACCAAATTAACACAGCTGCAGGCTCAATATCAGGCTGCGCAAGACGCACAATCCAAGGACCTTTCTGATAAATACTTTGCAGAATTAAATCAGTATTCGACACTGCCAGCAGCTTTTAATAAAGATGATGTTACGACCCTCACGACACAAGATCTTAAAGTCGGTGATGGTGCTGACATCACCGCAAACTCAACCTTTAGTGCCTACTACATTGGATGGAATCCTAGTGGCGTCGTGTTTGATGAGTCGATTAGTGGGACGACACTCAAAGCACCATTTAGTGTTACTCCGGGTGGAGTTATCCAGGGTTGGAGCGATGGCACTGTTGGTATGAAAGTTGGTGGTATTCGTGAGCTGACAATTCCTGCTGACAAAGCATATGGTGCAACTGGTAGCGGTACTAACATTCCGCCTAATACGCCTTTGAAATTTGTGATCATGATTATTCCAACACCTGCCGCAATTCCTATCCCAGCAGAGCTAGAAAAATACTATACAACAGGGAGCCTTTAATGCTATACTTAGTATAGTAAGGAATAATTATGGCAAACAAAGATATACGAGACGTCATCATGGTAGGAGCTGGACCAAGCAGTCTGGCTGCTGCTGTTTATACGACGCGTGAAGACATTGATACCGTTGTGTACGAAAAAGGTGCAATTGGTGGACTGGCCGCGATTACTGACATGGTCGATAATTATCCAGGCTTTCCAGATGGCATCGAAGGCCTCACGCTTGCAGGCTATTTTGAAAAGCAGGCAGAGCGCTTTGGCGCACAGATTGAATTCGGTGAAGTATCAGCCATCCGTGATGAGAATGGTATTAAAATTGTTACGGTTGATGGCGAAGAGGTGAAAGCCAAGACTGTGCTAATTGCAACAGGTAGCGACTACAACAAAATCGGTGTTCCGGGCGAGGCTGAATATTATGGCCGAGGCGTCCACTACTGCGCAACGTGTGATGGTGCATTCTATCGTGATAAACGACTGGTCGTCGTCGGTGGTGGCAACTCTGCCGTTCAGGAGACGATTTTCTTGACTCGCTTTACGACACACATAGACCTACTTGTTCGTAGTACAATCAAGGCAAGCGAAGTCCTGCGTCGTGATCTACAGAAATTTATTGACGAAGGAAAGATCACAGTACACCTTAATACAACAACCGAAGAGATTGTCGCAACAGATGGCAAGGTTAACTCCGTTCGTGCTGTTGAGAATGGCAAGCCAACGACATTCGAGACAGATGGTGTGTTCGTTTTTGTTGGGCTAAAGCCAAACACACAGTTCCTGAGTGGTAGCGGTATTGAACTCGATGAACAAGGTTTAATCAAGACAAATGAAAAACTCGAGACCAATATCAGTGGTATTTTTGCTAGTGGTGATGTCCGAAGTGGTGCAACACTACAGATTGCGAGCGCTGTTGGTGAAGGTGCGGCCGCTGCTTTATCGATTCGTGAACATCTTGACGAATTAAATCGCGCTTAAACGTCAAGCGTTTTTACGAAGTCTTCGAGTTGCTCGATCACTGCAGAGTTTTCGGTTAGCAAGGCAATTTCTCTAGTGCCGAGAATTACTCCTGCATTAGAAAGGTTGTTCGATCCAGTCAATGCGATTCTTCGACCATCTGGCATATCAAAGATCATAAACTTGGCATGTAGATACCGTGAGCCAGTGTACTGTGTGTCGATGCCCGTAACGATCATGCCAAAACGTAGCGCAAAGCGATTAACGGCGTTGCCAGAAGGCAGGTTGAAATAGAACGTTGTGTTAGTTTTTCTAAGCAAGCGTCCGAGCCTACCTGTTGGGCAGTACTGCGAGACGAATATAACTTTGGATGCTTCGGCCGCTAGCTTGCAGGCGCGTCTATAAATAATCGAATCACCAACTAATCCTCCATCGATAAGAATTGTGTCATCGCCGTGCATAAAGCTATGGCTTCGATAGGCATAGCCGCCGGCATCTGCTCTGGTTAAACGATGGTATTCATCAATTAGTTTGTCGGCGAGTACTCGGTCCTTAATCTTGAACATGTAGTCATGGTTTTCTATCCCTTTTTGATACATGTTAACACCACCAAACGAGTAGATAACATCGTCAACAACACACCACTTGATGTGAGTGCGTCCGCTATAAATAAAGCTGTGCGAGCGACCCAGCCAAGTGAACTTTACTCCTGCTTTAGTAAAGTCTTTGACCATTTTTTTAAGTAAACTAAACTGTCTGCGACGATAACGTGTCGGTAATATGTATCCGCCGACTTCGCTATAGGTAAAGACGTCTCCAGCGACCTCTACGGTAACACCGCGTCTTGCGGCCTCGGAAAGTGCATCAATTAAGTCGTCGGTCGTGCTATCATCAGCAACCACAAGAGACAAGAATGAAACGCGTGTTTTTGCCTGACGGATGTGTTTTGCTGCATCAGTCACATATGCGACAGGCAGCAGTAGCTTAGGAGAAATCGACATATCAACTACGATTATATCTTGTCTGTGCGAAAAACTGATAAAATAAGGATAAAGAATATAACAAAGAGGAGACTTTAATGGCAGACTTTAATAAAATTTTGACCCCCGGCGACGTAGATCAAGGAATCATCAACGTAGTTGTTGAAATTCCCCAGGGCAGTACACATAAAATTGAATGGAATCGAGAGCTAGCAGCCTTTCAACTAGATCGGGTTGAACCCTTTATCTTTCCCAAGCCAACGAACTATGGCTTTATTCCTCAGACCCTTGACGAGGATGGCGATGAACTTGATGCGCTCATTATTACCGATCAACCACTGGCAACAGGTATATTTCTAGAGGCAAAAGTTATCGGAGTTTTCAAATTTGAAGACGACGGGGAAGTTGATGACAAAATTGTCGTTGTACCTGCAGACGACCGTAACTCTGGGAATGCAATCAGTAGCTTGGATGATTTAACTGATCAACTAAAAAAACAAATTGAACACCACTTTGCACACTATAAGGATCTTAAAAAACCTGGTTCAACAACTCCAAAAGGCTGGGGTGATGTAGCCGAAGCAAAGTTGATTATCCACGAATCAATCGAGCGCTGGAACCAGAAATAGTCTCGATTATTTAGTCTTACTACGTAGCGTCTTTTGACGAATGATGTTTGCTGCGCTCGTGATACTCTCGATAATACCGAGTTGTTTCAATTGACCACGAAGTTTACTCTTGGCGTGTGTTGTCGTAACAAGATCTTTCCAGGCCTGTTTAGGTGCCGATAATTTGCGCGTTACGACTTCAACAACATCACCGTTATGGAGAGGTTTATCAAACGGGTGAATGTTGCCGTTTACGCGGAAACTATAGGCATGTTTAGCGATATCGCTGTGAACAAGGTAGGCGAAATCGAGTGGTAAGGCGCCCTCGGGCAGGTTAAAGATATCTCCTTTGGGCGAATAGACAAAAATGCGATTTCCGAATAGATCAACATTGAGTTGATCTGATGAAACATCCTCGTTATCACGAAGCTGCAAGGCGACTGCCTGGAGCTGAGTAATCCACTGCAGGTGGGCTGGTAATGTTGAGGTACCGCGTTTTAGACGGTAGTCTTTTGAATCTTTTTGCTCGTGGTAATGGAAACTTGCGGCGAGTCCGCGTTCGGCATACTCGTGCATCTCATAGGTACGAATTTGAAACTCGACGATTTGCTCGTTGAGCGTGATGACTGTCGTGTGAAGACTTTGGTAACCATTAGGTTTTGGTACTGCGATGTAATCCTTGATTCGACTTACCATTGGTTGATAGAGTGAATGAATAACCCCAAGTACCCGATAACAATCCTCGGGAGTTTTAACAAGAATACGAAGTGCCATCAGGTCGTAGATGTCATCGATATTGCCGCCTACTTTTTGTAGTTTGCGATGAAGGCTGTAGATGCTTTTGACACGGCCGTTAATCTCTGCCTTGATATTTTGTTTCTCAAGTGCCGATTCAACCTCCGCCTTCACGGCACCAAGTTTACGAGTACTACGACCCAGACGCTTTCGTATGACACCTTGTAATTTCCTATATTCTGCAGGATCAAGGTAACCGTAGGCAAGCTCCTCGATTTGGATTCGAACGCGTCCCATCCCTAATTTATCTGCCATCGGCCCAAATACCTCGAGGGACTCACGGGCAATTTTGACCTGCTTTTCCTTGGGTAGATGCTGCAATGTCGAAAGATTATGAAGTCGATCTGCGAGTTTGATGATAATGACACGTACATCCTGTCCAACGGCAATCAGAAGTTTTGACAGGTTATCTTTGGTCTGCGGTAAGTAATTTGCAAGATCCTGCATACCCGAACGTGCCTGGGACACTTTTGTTACACCATCGACAAGAAACGCGACGTCATGACCAAATAACGACTCGATCTCTTCGATGGTCGCGCCTGTATCCTCGACAGTGTCATGTAGTACTCCGGCCAGGACGCTATCAATATCCATGCCCCATTCGACGAGTGTGTTCGCAACGGCGATTGGATGTGATACAAAGGGTTCACCGCTGGCTCGTTTTTGGCCCACATGCGCCTTAATAGCGAAGTCGACCGCATGGTCAAGATCGAGGATTTGGTTCTCCTCGTAATGCGGCTGAGCTGCATCCAAAAGTGTCTTCTTTTGCATAGTGTTATTAGTATACGATATATTGTCGGTGGTGGCTAAGGATGATATAGTTTAGGTTAGTAGATACGCTAATGCTTATGAAAAGGATGGGTTTTAATGACACAGGTAAAAATTGGAATTAATGGCTTTGGACGAATTGGCCGTAACGCGTTTAAAATTGCGTTTGAACGTAGTGATATTGAGATTATCGCGATCAATGACTTGACAGATACCAAAACGCTTGCCTACCTATTGCAGCACGATAGTAACTATGGTCTATACAAGCAAAAAGTTGGCTTTGATGACACTGGTATTATCGTCAATGATAAACACGTTAAAGTACTAGCCGAAAAAGATCCAGCAGCGTTACCGTGGGGTGATTTGGGTGTTGAACTTGTAATTGAATCAACTGGTCGATTTACTGATAAAGAATCGGCTGAACTTCATATCAAGGCCGGTGCCAAGCGAGTTGTAATCAGTGGCCCAAGTAAGAGCGACGGTGTTGATACGATTGTGCTGGGGGCAAACGAAGATAAGATTGCTGGTGCTAGTGAGGTTATTAGCAATGCCAGTTGTACGACTAACTCTCTGGGTATGGTCATGGCGATTCTTGATAGTGAATTTGGTGTTCAGAAATCACTACTGACGACAGTCCACAGTTACACAGCCAGCCAAGCGTTGCAGGATGCTCCGAGTAAGGATCTTCGTGAAGGTCGTAACGCTGCCGAAAATATCGTTCCGACAACAACAGGTGCTGCCATCGCTGTAACCAAGACATTGCCACAACTGGTTGGTAAGTTCGACGGACTCAGCATTCGTGTCCCAACCCCCGTTGTCTCAATCAGCGACGTTACGGTCCTACTCGGTCGTGATACAACTGTTGATGAAATTAATGCAGTCTTCAAGAAGGCTGCCCAGGAGCCTTTCTACCAGGGAATCCTCGGTGTCAGTGAAGAGCCGCTCGTGAGTCGTGACTATATTGGTAATAGTCATTCCGGTGTTGTTGATTTACTACTCACCAAAGTTGTTGGTGGCAACCTTGCTAAAATCATGGTTTGGTATGACAACGAGTGGGGCTACAGCAACCGCCTTGTCGAGTTAGTTGCCGACGTAGGTAAAACACTTCAGTAAATTATTCGTCGAGCTTTTTAATACGACGAAGATGACGCTCGACGTCAGTAACAGGTGTCTCGAGCCACAGCTGAGATGCCTGTTTCATTTGGTCCATGGTCAGAAATCGTGCAGATAGGCTAAGGACATTTGCATTATTGTGCTGGCGTGAGAGTTTGATAATCTCGTATGGGTCGTCACTCATGTTGCCCTCTGCATCGACGGCTGTTTTAGCAACAACAGGTCCGTAAAACACAGCTGCGCGGACACCTTTAACACGGTTTGCTGCCATTGCTTCACCCTGGCCACTACCACCCATAATAATGGCAACATCACAGCTTCCATCCGCAACCGCCTGGGCTGCTGGGAACATAAAGTCTGGATAGTCGTCGTCGGGCTCAAATGATGTTGGTCCGAAGTCGATACAGTCGTGACCAAGGTCTCGTAAAAATGATGCCAGCTCTTTGAGTGATTCAAAACCGGAGTGATCTGTCGTAATTGCAATTTTCATGTACTTATCATACTACATGAGTGGCGCGAGACTCTTTTGTTTATCGGCAAAACCGCTTATACTTACATATATGAAGATTTACCTCGGGTCTGATCATGCAGGCTTCCATTTGAAAGAAAAAGTTTTTGCGTATCTAGCCAAGCATAACTATGACGTTGAAGAGGTTGGCGACCAAGTACTTGATCCAGACGATGATTTTCCTGAATTTGCTCAACAAGCGGCATTAAAAATTATTGGTGATGAGGGTGATGATCCCCGAGCGATTTTAATCTGTGGTGGTGGTCAGGGAATGGCAATCGCGGCTAACCGATTCCGTGGCATTAGGGCCAGCGTCATTTGGGATGCGTTTGAGGCCAAGATGACTCGTAATGATAACGACAGTAATGTCCTATGTCTACCTGCTCGAATACTTGAAGACGAAGACGGCACATGGCAAGGTATTGTTGAAACGTGGTTGTCTACACCTTTTGCCAACGCTATCCGTTATAAACGTCGTAACATGCAGATTGACGAGATATAAATGAGTGTCATTGCGCCAACTATTACTGTTGAAACAGCCGAGCAATATAAAGGTGCGATTGAGCATTTACAACCATTTGCCCAACGTGTTCATATCGATCTGAGTGATGGTGAGTTTGCACCAACGTTTCTATTAGACGAAAAACAAATTTATTGGCCAAAAGAATGGGTAGTTGATATTCATGCAATGGTTGCACGCCCGGCGGATCACTTACCGGCTCTGATTGCCCTCAAACCTAACCTTATAATTTTTCATGTTGAGACAGGCGTAAACTTGGTTCCAATTCTCGATGAGGTCAAGAAAAATGGTATTAAAGCTGGGATTGCCCTGCAAAAACCAACGGTGCCACTAACCGTTGCTGGTGCGATCAAATCGGCCGATCACGTACTGGTATTTAGTGGCGATCTTGGCCATTACGGTGGAACGGCCAGTTTGATGCAGTTAGAAAAAGTACGACTCATTAAGGCAATTAATCCAGCGGTTGAAATTGGCTGGGATGGTGGTATCAATGTTGAGAACGCCTACACATTAACACAGGGAGGCGTTGATGTACTTAACGTCGGTGGTTTTATCGCTGAGTCGACTGATCCCGCTGGTGCTTATGCTACACTGGTAAAGGAAATAAGTAAGCACGGAGTCATTTAGTGAGTGGGCAATTGACAACATCGCAGCTGCAACAAAAAGCTGAAACTATTCGCGAAGATATTGTTCGTATGCTCGAGGCTGCCGGTAGCGGACATAGTGCAGGACCGCTTGGTCTCGCCGATATTTTTACAGCACTTTATTTTAACATTATGAATTTTGACCCCCAGAATCCTGACTGGGAAGATCGCGACATCTTTTTTCTTAGCAACGGCCACACGATTCCGGTTCAGTATGCCGCTATGGCGGAGGCTGGGTTTTTTGATAAAGAAGAGCTACTGACGCTACGCAAGTTTGGTAGTCGTTTGCAGGGTCATCCTGAACGTGAGCGTCTACCGGGCCTAGAGAATACTAGCGGTCCACTCGGTAGCGGCCTGTCGCAAGCTGCGGGCTATGCCTATGCGATGCAATATATGGATAATATCGTACATCGTTGGGTCTACGTTGTGATGGGTGATGGTGAACTCGATGAGGGTAATATTTGGGAAGCGGCTATGTTTGCCGGTAAAAACAAACTATCTCACATCATCGCATTTATCGATCGAAATAATATCCAGATTGACGGCAATACCGAAGACGTTATGCCACTCGAGGACTTAAAAGGCAAGTGGGAATCATTTGGCTGGCACGTTATCGAAATTGATGGCAATAATATCGAAAGTGTTATTGATGCTGCGAGTATGGGGCGGGCAATTACGAATCGTCCGACAGTCATTATTGCGCACACGGTTCCGGGTAAAGGCGTTGACTTTATGGAATACGATTATCACTGGCATGGTGTTGCACCAAACAGCGAACAAGCAAAGGATGCTCTTCATAAACTACGAACGCTAAACGGCAAAATAACACATGAAGGCATGGGGGTTTAGATAGCATGAATGACTATCAACTAAATCCTGATCTATTTGCTGACGATGCTAAACAAGAACCAATCAGGGCAGGTTTTGGTCGTGGGCTTAAGGCAGCAGGTGAGACAAATGAAGCCGTGATTGCGCTATGTGCCGATCTGACCGACAGTACGCAAATGTCTCTGTTCAAGGAGGCTTTTCCTAATCGATTTGTGGAAGTTGGCGTTGCCGAGCAGAACCTTGTAACACTAGGTTCTGGCTTTGCCAGGGCAGGTAAGATTCCATTTGTGAGTAGTTACGCGTCGTTTAGCCCGGGTCGCAACTGGGAGCAAATTCGTACGACGATTTCACTCAATAATCAACCTGTTAAAATTGTCGGTAGCCACGCAGGGCTTTATACTGGCGCAGACGGCGCAACACACCAGATGCTCGAGGATATTACTCTCATGAGAGTGTTGCCAAACATGGTCGTCGTCGTGCCTGGCGATAGCCTCGAGGCCGAAAAAGCAACTAAGTTACTAGCTGAAAATGGCAGACCAAGTTACTTGCGTTTAGCTCGCGAAAAGACCCCAATTATTAGTACGGATGAATCACCATTTGAAATTGGCAAAGCTTATGTGCTACGTGAGGGTACGGATGTCAGCCTGATGGGTACTGGCACAATGACCTATGAACTTTTGGCTGCTGCAAATATTTTGGCTGAGCAAGGAATCAATGCAGAAGTTGTGCATGTACCGACAATAAAGCCTTTGGACGATGTAACTATTATCGCAAGTAGCCGTAAAACAGGCAGAGTTTTGACCGCTGAAGAAGGACAAATTAAGGGTGGATTTGGTGGGGCGGTTGCCGAACTACTGTCCGAGCAATTACCGACACCATTAAAGTTAGTTGGCATGCAAGACCGCTTTGGCGAATCGGGTAAACCAGCTGAACTACTCGATTACTTTGGATTAACCGCAGAAAAAATCGCCGTTACAACTAAAGAATTCGTTGAAAAAACCGCACAATATCACCGAGAATACTAAAGGAGGCTATATGGGACTAACAATCAATCAAATTCGAGAAAATACAATGCGGGCACGTCATTTGATGCAGCGTTCACGCGCGCAGGGTTTTGCAGTTGGCGCATTTAATATTGATAACCAGGATACAATTGTCGCGGTCGCCCGGGCTGCACAAAAACTCAATTCGCCAATATTGGTTGAAGTAACGCATGATGAAATCAAATCAATGGGTATCGATAACATTCGCGATATGGTTGACAATTACAAAACCGAGTACGGGCTTGAGGTCTATGTTAACCTCGATCACAGTCCTACTGTTGAGGATGCCAAACGCGGCGTGGATGCTGGCTACGAATTTATACATATCGATATTTCGCAGGCAAATCACGACGCGACCGATGAAGAAATTATTGCTGCAACCAAGGAAGTCGTAGAATATGCAAAATTCACGGGCGCACTCGTCGAGAGCGAACCACATTACTTTGGTGGCTCATCAAACCTTCATACCGAGACTATCGACTACGAAGAAATCAAAAAAACATTTAGTACACCAGAGGGCGCCAAGGCCTTTGTCGATGCAACAGGAATTGATACCTTTGCCGCTGCTATCGGCAATCTTCATGGTAAATATCCTGTTCCAAAAGAATTAGACCTTGAGTTACTTCAGCGAATTCGCGATGCAATCACCTGTCAGATTAGTCTCCATGGTGGTAGCGATACGCCGTTACACTTCTTTACTGACGCGGCTAAGATCGGTGTCAGCAAGGTCAATATTAATAGTGATTTGCGATTTGCCTATAGAACAGCACTTGAGAAGACGCTGGCTGATAACCCCGAGCAATTTGCAGTCGTAAAAATTATGGGTCCGGTCATCGACGCCGTTCAGGCTGTGGTTGAGGACAAGATCAGCTCACTCGGCAGTGCCGATAAGGCAGTTCGTTAGCCTTTAGATAGCATTCAGATTTTGGCTTTTGCCTCAATCGCCGCGAGTAGCACAGCGAACGAATCTTGGAATTTTTTCACGCCTTGGCTCTCTAAAGTTCGAGAGACGTCCTTAAGATCAACGCCGATTGCCTCAATCGCATCGAGTGTTCGTTTTGCTTCTGCAATCTCAGGAAGTGTCATGAATTTTGTATTCTCGGGTAGATGATCGATGATATTTGCAATCGTTTCTTCTGGCAGTGTATTCACTGTGTACGGTGCGAGGAGATTACTAACATACAATAGATCATCGTAATCAGGATTCTTGGTTGAGGTTGATGCCCATAGCAAACGTTGGATGGCCGGGCTATTGGTATCAAGGACTGCCGTTTTAGCAAAGTTATCCAGGAAGACGCCGTAAGCAAGTCGTGCCTGAGCGATTGCTGCCTTACCGCGTAGCTCAAGCGCTTCAGGTGTGCCGATAGTGTCTAATCGTGCATCCACCTCAGTATCGACTCGACTAATAAAGAAGGACGCGACACTACGGGCATTGTTAATCATTCCAAGTGCATGGGTGGCTAGGTGTGCCTCGGCAACTTGGCGATAGTGGTCTAGACTAAAGATCAGGGTAACGTTGACGTTAATGCCGTCAGATAACAGTGTTCGTACGACGGGCACACCGTGTTCGGTAGCTGGAACTTTAATCATCAGGTTCGGTGAGTCAACCTCGGCCCACAGACGCCTTGCTTGGGTAATAGTTTCGTCCGTTTCGTCAGCTAGATTAGGCGATACCTCAAGGGATACGTAACCATCGACGCCGTTTGATTCGTCCCAGAGTGGTTTTAAAAGAGTTGTTGCCGCCTTGATATCTTGTTCGACAATTTTCCAGTAAATTTGCTCAGTAGTCAGACCGTCATGAGCAAGTGATTTGATTTGCTCATCGTAGAGATCGCTACCCGTAATTGCGTGCTCAAGGATTGTTGGATTCGATGTTAATCCGCGAATACCATCCTTCACGTATTGCTCTAAACGATCACTTTGCAGTAAATCTCGACTGAGGTTATCGAGCCATGGACTTTGGTTAAAGTCTACATGCAATTTCTGGAGGTTATTCATTTGTCATTAGTATAGCAAAAGTTGTATCATAGTGCATATGGTTAAAATTTGTGCACTCGGGGCGGCATCTCAAGACGTGTTTTTGTCGGGCCACGAAATTGTTAGTAGTAAAGACGATTCTGGTGAACTCGTCGAAGCATTTCCGCTTGGCGCAAAAATCAACATCGAGAACGTCGTTTTTAATACAGGTGGTGGCGCGACGAATGCGGCTGTAACATTCTCGCGTCAAAATATTGAATCGAGTTTTATTGGCAAAATCGGCCATGACGCAGCTGGACACACGGTCATTGCCGAGCTCGATGGGGATCACGTTGATACGTCAGGCGTTATTTATGATCCAGTGCTTGGTACCCAGTATTCAACAATTCTCTTAGCTAACACTGGCGAACGCAGTATTCTTATTTATCGTGGGGCCGCGCATACACACACGGCCGCGGACTATGAAGAGGTCGATTTTGCAGGTTTTGACTGGCTCTATGTATCATCATTTGCCGGAGCAATGGACGCGTTAGATGTTATTTTCACTAACGCAAAAAAACAGGACGTTAAAATTGCGTTTAATCCGGGTGAGGGCGAACTTGATAATATTGAACGGCTTAGACCACTACTCGAAGATGTCGAGGTCCTGATTGTTAACAAAGAAGAAGCTGCAAAGATCACTGAAGGTACGAGTGCCGAAGAACTAGTTCGCCACGGCATGAACTACGTGCCGATCATGGTCGTTAGCGACGGTCCAAATGGTGTTACAGCAACGGACGGTAAGACAATCATAACGGCTGGAATGTATGAGGATGTCCCGGTCATTGATCGAACAGGCGCGGGCGACGCATTTGGCTCTGGCTTTTTGAGCCAATGGTCGCAAGGTAAATCTCTTAAGGACTCAATTATTTTTGCGAGTGCCAATTCTACCTCTGTTGTTGGAACAATCGGCGCGAAGACTGGCATTTTACAGTATGGTGCTGTACTACACGATATGCCTGTAACAGAAAAGACGTTTTAGATCATGGCGCAGTTTTTAGAACAGCTTCTGGAACCTAACGACCCGCTGTTCACCGTTGGCATGAACCAATTGGAAAAAGCAAATGGCCATGCAGGCATCGATACACGACTAATTGCGGATATTACGCATAAGGCGCACGAGGTTATGCGTCAACTTGGTCTCGATGTAGCGGATACAAATGGCGAAGAACTTTATCATAGTCTTATATCGCTCGTAAGGACGGGTAAGGCTCAGGAAATATTGATAGATACTGACTATGTGATGTTACCGTTTGACGGTGGTGTTATCTCATTTAATCTCATTGATGTAATTGAAAATAGTCACCATGAGCTTGCCTATGACAAAAAAACTTCAACACATGGCAAGCGAAGTTTGCGTGGGGAAACAGTGGAGCGTTACCTGAAAGATGGGTCGGCCGATAAAACTGTGACGACCGATATCGCAACCGATATTGGGCTGATACGAGAGTCTGATAAATGGTACAATAATGCTAATACTTATAATACAAAAATTGAAGGATCTGCAGACATGAGACCGTATTTACTAGCTATCGGTGATATTTTTACAGACGCGTTTATCAAACTTTCCGAGCACGAAGCGGCGGTATTTACTGATGAGAATGGGCGCAAGCATCTCATTATGCCATTTGGTTCCAAGCCGCCATATGATCGAGTTGACATCATCAAGGCTGTCGGGCCATCACCGAATGCTGCAGTATCGATTAGCAGACTAGGACTCCATGCAGGACTGATGGCATATCAAGGTGATGATCAAATTGGTAATGATGCAATTGAGAACCTAAACAAAGAACATATTGATATCCGCACCCTATCAACAGAAAAAGGCATACCGTCAAATTATTACTACGTACTTCGCTATGGTGCTGAACGAACAATTTTGGTGAAAGACCAGGCATATAGCTACAAATGGCAAGAGCCAACAGACGTGCCTGACTGGATATACCTCTCCCTTATTAGCGAGTCTGCGTGGCCGCTACACGAGGAACTCATAAGGTATCTCGATGCGCATCCTGACACAAAATTAGCTTTTCAGCCAGGTACTTTTCATTTTGAATGGGGCACTGAAAAGTTAGCCAAAATATATGCTCGCAGCCATATTATCGTCGTCAATCGCGAAGAAGCAGCCGACATAACCGCAAAAGCTGTCGATTCAATTAATGAACTTGCCATTGGACTTCACGACTTAGGTCCAAAAATTGTTGTTATCACAGATGGTCCGAATGGGTCATATGCATCATATGACGACAAAGTTGTAACGGTGCCAAACTATCCAGATCCTGCTCCACCGTACGATCGCACGGGTGCAGGCGATGCATTTGCTTCGACGATCGTGGCCGCACTTGCAGGTGGTGAAACGATGGAGACAGCACTTTTATGGGCGCCGATTAACAGTATGAGTGTTGTTCAAAAACTTGGCGCACAGGCAGGGCTACTCAGTAAAGACGAGATTAAGGTTTGGCTTGATAAAGCCCCTGAGGACTACAAGGTCAAGGATTTCGCAGGATGAAATACCAGATATGTGTCTCAGGCGCAGCAGCGGGTGAGACTGTTGAGGCGGACCACCAGTTGGCTTTTGATTTAGGCAAAGGAATTGCCCTTCGTGGTAAAACGCTGATAACGGGTGCAACTATTGGGCTACCTTGGTATGCAGCTAAGGGCGCATTTAGTGTACGGGGTAAAACAGACGTCGGTGTGTCAATCGGATTTTCGCCCGCCAGTTCATTCCGTGAACATGTCGTTGTTTATAAGCTACCCACCGTTGAATTTGACTACATTAATTTTACAGGCATGGCATATGTTGGGCGTGATGTTCACCTGGTGCGTAGTAGTGATGCAGTAATCACCATCGGGGGACGAATGGGGAGCCTTCACGAACTAGCCACTGCGCTCGAAAGTCATAAAGTCTGCGGTGTACTGATGGGCAGTGGGGGATTGGCAGATTTTATTCCAACACTACTCGCCAACGTTGATGCGCCTGGTGCAGAAGACGTTATTTACGATACTGATCCCGACCGATTACTTGATAAAGTGATTGCGGCACTTGATAAAAAGTACGCCGATTTCAAGCCGACAGGAGACGATAGCCATGTTTCCGAGGACCGTGCGCGCGGCTAGCTACGGTGTTATACTGGTGGAATGACCCAAAAGTTCGAGCTACATTCCGACTACCAGCCAACCGGTGATCAACCAACAGCCATCAAGCAACTAATTGATGGCCTAGATGCCGGGGTCCGCGAGCAAACACTCTTGGGTGTTACAGGAAGTGGTAAAACTTTTACGATGGCAAATATTATCCAAGATCGTCAGGTGCCTACATTGGTGCTTGCGCATAATAAAACCCTCGCCGCTCAACTGTATAGCGAGTTCAAATCTTTTTTTCCGGACAATGAAGTTCATTATTTTGTAAGCTATTTTGATTACTATCAGCCAGAAGCGTACATGGCAAGTAGCGATACGTATATTGAAAAGGACAGTAAGATTAACGACGAGATTGATAGACTGCGCCACGCTGCGACGACTGCGCTACTAACGCGTCGCGACACGATTATTATTGCCAGTGTTAGTTGTATTTATGGCATTGGCTCACCTGAATCGTATGAGTCAATGTCGATTACCCTGCACGTTGGCGAAAGACGACAACAGGATAAACTTGTACGACTCCTTACAGATATTCAATATCAGCGTAATGACATTGATTTTCACCGTGGAACATTTAGGGTACGCGGCGACATCGTTGACGTTTATCCAGCTGGTAGCGACGCGGCCTATCGGATTGAGTTTTTTGGCGATCAGGTCGAGCGCCTTACGCGAATTGACCCGCTAACGGGTGAGATCTTGGCGGAACCAGAGGAAGTGAGTATTTTTCCGAGTAGCCACTACGTAACGCCAAAGGAAAAGTTGGCAATTGCGATTGAGAAAATCAAGGAGGAATTTGCCGAACGTCTCGAGTTCTTTGAAAAGCACGACAAGTTGCTGGAAGCTCAACGTCTGTCGCAGCGAACCAAATATGATATTGAGATGCTGGAGGAAACTGGCTTTGTCAAAGGCATTGAAAACTACAGCAGATACCTAACAAACCGTGAGCCAGGTGAGCAGCCAGCGACTCTCATGGACTATTTTTCGGATGATTTCTTACTGCTCGTTGATGAGAGCCACATGACGCTGCCTCAGGTGCGTGGTATGTACAACGGCGACCGTGCGCGAAAAGAAGTATTAGTTGAATATGGTTTCCGCATGCCATCAGCTCTGGACAACCGACCGTTGACGTTTGCGGAATTCGATCGACATATTAACCAAGCGATCTATGTATCTGCCACGCCTGGTGATTACGAACTTGCACATAGCCCAGAGCCTGCACAGCAAGTTATTCGTCCAACTGGTCTGATTGATCCGGTCATCGAAATTCGTCCAACGACTGGTCAAATCGACGATTTAGTTGCAGAGATTCGTGATCGTACGTCCAAGAATCAACGAGTCTTAGTTACGACCTTGACGAAGCGTATGGCAGAAGATCTATCAACGTATTTACAAGAAATTAATATCAAAACTGCCTATATTCATAGTGAAGTCGATACACTCGAGCGCGGCGATATCTTGAAGGATCTTCGCATGGGCGTGTATGACGTGTTGGTCGGCATTAATCTGCTACGTGAAGGCTTGGACCT
>SCSZ01000026.1 GCA_004322265.1 Patescibacteria group bacterium | reverse complement strand
ATACTGATATTGTAATTCTGTTAAGAAAGTTGTTTTTCCTGAACCGTTTGGGCCAACGATTATTACGAGATTTGATAATGGAACCGTAACTCCATTACTGCTTAGTTCTCTAATCTTCATATTGGCTCCTCTTAAACTATTACTAATAATAACAGATTGAAATCTATTAAATAGTGATTAATGTATAATACAAATGTCTACATTAGCATTAAAATCATACTCGTTTGAGTAAGTTCACTCCATTAATAGGCAACTCACTCGAAAACAGCAGGTACTAACTCAATCCATTAGTCGAGATTTTACGAGATCTGGGTCGAGCGATTCAGTGACAGTAAATCTTAGTAGTCGCAAGTTTGACTCCAGTAGTATTTTTGAGACTACCTGATCTCTGTAGCGTCTCTTCTCTCTCAAATGTGATTTATCATCAAGTTCGATCGCGATGCTTGGCGCAGTCTCGTTTCTATCACAGAGAAGAAAGTCAATTGAATACTTATCGCTGAAAAAGAATGCCCGGCGCCATAGAAACCATCCATAAGTCCATCGAACACTTGGTTTTACGATCGTGCCCAAGTGAATTTGTGGAAAGATATAATATCTATTACCTACAATTCGCTCTAAAAGTTTGAAAAAAACATGCTCAGTATCAGTCATGATATGATCTTTATGTTTGTATCGGAATATGGCCATCGAACCTATAGTATCAGAAATACCAGCTGCACGAGAATGAGTTATTATTTATGGTGATCCTATCAGAGTATCAAAATACAAACCTTCCCTGTTCGGAAAAATAAGCGAGCTGATTTTATCTCTCGTTTCGTCGCTTTGTCGAACTCGAATTGCCAGGATGAGAACCTGATGCCTCTAGGCGTCTATCTTAGCAGGGCAGGTTTGATATTAAAGTTGTGATTAAGGATATTTTTTGGATCGTATTTAAGCTTGATGCTTGCGAGTCGTTTATAAGTACTCTCTGGGTATATGTCAGATACATCATTTTTTGTATTACTGGAAAGAAAGTTACTATATTTGCCTGAACTGTGGCTGGCAATCAAATCCCAGTTTTCCATAATATGCGCTTCCTCCTCTTTGGTGGCTTCTAGCGGAATGGGAAATCCCGCAAAGAGGAAGACTTCGTTATTACGATGTGCCATTGCCGTTGCATCAGGGTTAACGTCATCAATTGCACCACTCATAATTCTAAGTTGTACGATAGGGCTACCCTCTTTGCAGCATATAGTACTGAGTTGTGCTATTAAATCATCGTCGAAGTTCTTTACAAACATATCTTTTACCGAGAATCTCACACCTTCGGGTGGATGTGCTTCCTGGAGTATCTCAGGGTAGTCAACGACTTTCGTTTCATCGCTTATTATTTCACCAAGATTGCGAAGTGGCTCGATGACTTTGTTGGCAGCCTTTAGATCCGAATTGGAGTAGCAGCTCATTAGCATGACGTTGGGCGTGGGTCCACCAAAATCGGTCATCAAGGTTAGAAAACTTGTGAGCTCACGTGGTGCGCTACGCATATGGTCGCGCCAACCTGTAATAATCTTTTGTAAGTTACTAACCCCGTATATAGTCGTGGCTACGACTATATTTTCTACAGGATGAGCTTTAAAGTCAAAGTATGTAACGACGCCAAAATTTCCGCCACCACCACGGATAGCCCAAAACAGATCAGGATTTTCTGACTTGCTGGCTTTTACTACTGAACCATCGGCTAGAACGACCTCTGCTCCTACCAGGCTATCAATAGTAAAGCCGTACTTTCGTAACATCCAGCCAATACCACCACCAAGCGTCAGTCCACCTACTCCAACACTTTTTGTATCACCAGAAGAAATAGCTAAGTTGTATTTGGCAAGCTCGACCGCTACATCTCCCCACGTAGCGCCCGTTCCTAGGCGAACAAGACCCGCTTCTTTATCAAGCACTTCGATGGAATTAAAATTTGCTAAGTCAAGCACCAGTCCACCATCGTTTGTACTAAAGCCAGCTACACTATGTTTACCGCTGCGGACCGAAATTCTGAGTGAATTATTTTGCCCAAATGACAACGCCGTTTGAATATCCTTAATCGTTTTAGGTTGAACAATAATCGCAGGATGTGAGTCTTTCGACACATAGGTTATGCGAGCTGTTTCGTACTGATCATCGCGAGGGAGGATGACGTTACCTGAAAATATTTGTTTAAATTCTTTGACAGTATCTTGATCCATATATCAATGATAGCAGAAGCAATGATACATAAAAAAGCTCAGCGAATGCTGGGGTCTTTCTATAATGATCCAGTTAAGTAAAGGGCTTAATTACTATTTATGGTGATCCTATCGAGAATCGAACTCGAATTGCCAGGATGAGAACCTGGTGTCCTAACCGTTAGACGATAGGACCATCAAAAGCAGTAATTAACTTGTCTACTCTATCAAATAACCCCTGTAATGTCTAGGCTGCAGGTGGCAGCGCGTCGAGTTGCTGGATAATCTCAATCAGCTTTTTCGGCGTGATTTCTGCCTTGATTAGGTAGGCATCGGCGTGCTTTTGCATCTCGGTACGCGAAGCGTCGTCCTGTTCGAAATTTGTCAGGACTATAACCTTGGAATTAGGGATCAAATCCTCTGCTCCGCCGCGAAGCGCCTCGAGGATTTCGCTACCACGACGTTCTGGTAGCATCTGATCGAGTAAGATGACGTCATAGGGCTTGTTACGAGCCGTAATCAGGCCGTCGTTACCATCAACAACCCAATCGACGTCATAGCCTGCCTTTTTTAGGCTACGAACGTACATTTCGCCGATAAAGCGATCATCCTCGATACATAGTACTGTTTTACTTACTGACATCTATTATCCCCTATACATCGAATGATTTTTAATCCAGCCATTGCCGTGTTCTATGAGGCCTTCGTTACTATTATCGCCCGTTGCCAGCTTGGCTGCAACCGTTGAATAAATCGGTAGTGACGCAATAAAGGTCGACCCCCGACCCTCTTCACTACGAACAGCAATATTACCACCATGTGATTCGATAATGCCCTTGCTGATATAAAGACCAATACCCGTACCTGCAACCGTCTCGCGCGAACGGTGCGAACGATAAAATTTCTGGAACAGGTTACTAACGACGTTACCAGGCATGCCAATACCATGGTCCTCGACGGATACTTCGACGAAGTCGCCTTTTACGGCTGCGGTAACATTAATCGCACCGCCTTCGTTACTGTATTTAATGGCGTTATCAATTAGATTACCCAGAACTTCGCTAATGCTGGCGCGGTCGGCAGCAATAGTCGGTAAGTCTGCAGGGATATTTACAGATAATAAACGATTCTGGGCATGTGCGCGCAGCTCCATGTCGTCCTTGATCGTGTCGTAAATGCCGGCGAGCGTATCCTCGGCCAAATGTACCTTTAGATGGCGACGATCATAACGAGAAGTGTTAAGGATATTATTGATGTAACCAGACAAACGGTTGGCCGAGACTGTCAGACGACGAAATAGTTCGTGTTGATCGGGTTGCAAAACAGTATCAAGCTCTTCCTCGAGTACGTCCAAGTAACCACGAATAACGGTAATTGGTCCGCGCAGTTCGTGGGCTGCAAAGGCGATGAAGTCAAGATCCTGCTCGCTGATGTCATAGGTCGAGGTACGATCCACTAACGTAAGGATTGTTTCGCTTGTTGAACCCTTGTCGTATGTCGCGATAACGTCAAAGAAGCGTCTTCCCTCTTCGTCGGGCAGTCGGTCGGCGATACGTGTCCAAATATGTTCGGCATGAACGGCGTGTTCATCGCAGTCGTTGAGCCATGCTTCGAGTGTGTCCTTGCCGTTGAAATTAAGGCTAAGCGTCGAAATATTCTCGGCGTCGATATGAATCGGTGCGGCCTTATTGGCGTAGGTAACCTTTCGCTCATGATTTAGCACAACGAAGCCACAGTTCGTCGAATCAAGCGCAGCCTTTAACGAATCGGAATTAATAGTCGGTGCGGGTGTTGCTACGGTGGCCAAATTTGTTGAGGGCTGAGTTGTATCTGGCGCTGGTTCGATGCTCTCGGTCTTGCCTGATAATTCATAGATTGTCTGCAACGCTACCTTAAAACCATTTCGTTCGTATCGTTTGTCGTTAGGATTTGGAAACGCCTTGTCTGTCGGCTCGCCCGCAACGTGGATGACGGCAGTTAACAGATCCTTGGCTGGGCGGGCACTAAATCCTAAGATCATCAGACCGCGTACAAGTCCTAGAACGAATAAGGCGGCAATAACTGCCCACAGTACCATCGAAGTTATTGGTAGCGTATTTGTCAAAATGAGAATTGCAGCAACTACGCCGATAATGACAATCTGAGTGAGAATAATGCGTGCCATTGCGCCACGCTGAAAAACAGGCCAAAAATCACGAATAAGGCGTGGCATTTTGTCTACTGCCACGATACCCCTCCCCCGTTATTAGGAACTGCAGCGATCCAAGTTTGACCACGAACGAGCGGAACATCTGCACCAGTTTTGGCATCAGTAAAGGTAATTTGGGCTGCCTTGGCAGTCTTGTGCCAGATGGCGTCGATTGCCGTCCCATTTTGGAAAATTGTGGCAGGACCGCTACCTATAGTGGTTATTTGTTCGCGGTTACCATCCTGGAACACCGTACTTTCTTCGACGTGCATTGCAATAACAACACTAGGGGTGATTTGGCCGGACTCGCGGTCAAGGTGTGGAGCGCCTGCCTGAGACCTGGCGTAGGTATTCGTTGTTTTGTCGTAAATATATGAACTGTTATACAGGGCACTGCTAATCGTGATATTGATGTTGCTGGCGGTCGGCGTATCGACCGGCTTGCCATCGACTCGTGAGAACCCTGTAAATACGGAGGTTGAGTAACCATCCTTGGCATTGAGGGCATCCAGGAGTGCTGACGTAGTGTAAACGTTATGTGGCGCGTAGCGATCATTTGAACGATAGTACGATGCGCTGTTAAAGAATTGATCGATATCACGGTACGTCCCATCACGGATCTCGGCAAGTCCAGCTGCACTTCCGCCGACATGGGCGACACTGGCGTTAAATGGTGCAACCCACTCTGCATCGTAGATTCGAATGCTACGAACTGGTCCTAGGAGTGCTGGCTTTTCCTGCTGATACAAAACCATAAACCGTGTAATGCCACCCTCAGCGATTGCCTCAAATACCACCCCACTATCCTTTAGTCCAGATTGCGGACGAGCATCGGGGCTGTTCTCGATCATAACAGCCGTTACGGGTTGCGAAGTTGCGGCTTTGTCGGCGACCTCTAGGCCAGTAAGTGGTGAATAATATTTGACGACAGGTGCAGGCTTGGCTACGGTTTTGACAACGACGGGCGGTTTAACTTGCACTGGTTTGTGGTACGTCAAGAAGAATACGCCAGTCGTAATACCGGCAACTAACAGAACGCCGGCGATGGACAATATTAGTGTGCGGTGTTTACGCACATGACCCCAGAACCCAATTTTAATATGTTCGTCCATAGCTTAAGCGTCATTATAACAGAGTGGTTATGCTTTGTAACTACTGCTACTTTGCAAGTTCTATTGCAGCATCGAGACGTGCAAGACTAGTGTCTTTACCAAGTGCCGACAAAGTCTCGTTTAGTACTGGGCTAAACGGTGCCCAGGATACAGCGAGGCGTATCAGGCTGAACAAAATACCAGGTTTTTGACCTGTTGTTTCGAGCAAAGTATTGAGCGTGGTTTGAATTGACTCTGCGTCAAATTCGCTAGCTTCTAATGCCGATTTTGCGGCCGATAGGAGATTTTTGATCTCGTCATTTGTAAGCTTTGAAAGTTGCTTGTTATTTGTAATCATGGACCAGTCTGGTGTTGGCTCGGTAAAGAAATAGTCAGTTAGTGTCGGCAGGTCTGCGAGAGTTTTTAGGCGGTCCTGCACAAGGGCTAGGACTTGTTTTTTACTCTCTTCACCCGCCTCACGTGCTGAATCAGGCCAGAAATCCGCGACGCGCGTATATAGATCATCAAGGCCAAGCAAACGAATATGTTGACCATTCATCCACAGCAGACGCTGCTCGTCGAAACGCGCTCCGCTACGCTGCACTCGGGAAAGACTAAACTTTTCAATCAGTTCGCTGGTTGTAAAAATTTCTTGTTCAGTCCCATCGTTCCAGCCCAGTGATGCAATAAAATTGATCATGGTCTCTGGCAGGTAGCCATCGCGAAGATAGTCCAGAACGTCCTTGGCGCCGTCGCGTTTGCCGAGTTTTTTATTGCCAGATTCGCCTAGAATATGAGGCATTGTCGCGAAGATCGGAAACGCTAGACCTAGCGCCTCATAAATATTCAAATAATTTGGTTGACTCGATAAAAATTCCTGGCCGCGAATAACATGGGTAATCTTCATTTCAGCATCATCAATGATGTGTGCAAAATTGTATGTCGGGAAACCGTCAGATTTAATGAGGATTATATCGTCAATAACCTCTGGTCCAGAGTGTAAATCCCCCATTACCTCATCGTGCCACTGATATGATTTAGGTTCGGACTTGAAACGAAGTGCCGTCGTGCCGTCCCATACAGGTGAATTCTCGGGACGATGGTCGCGGTATAGAAACGCCCGTTTTTCGGCCTTGGCCTCATCACGGAATGCTTGGATTTCCTCAGCTGTGTAGGGATCGGCGTAGGCTCGACCGCTATCAATGAGTTTTTGTGCCCAAGGTTTGTAGGTATCTAGTCGCTGACTTTGTAGGTATGGCGCGTATGGGCCACCAATATCTGGTCCTTCGTCATAATTGATACCAAGTGCTTTGAGGCTCGTAATTAAGTGATCGGCCGAACCCTCGACTTCACGAGCTTGGTCGGTATCCTCAATACGCAAAATAAATTGACCCTTGGCTTGACGAGCGACGAGCCATGCAAAGAGAGCAGTACGAACACCCCCAACATGTAAAAAGCCGGTTGGGCTGGGCGCAAAACGAGTTCGAACATCTGTCATATTGCTATCATTTTAACACTTATCAGGATAAACGTCAGGAGCAATCACTGGATACCGTCTCTCAAACATCCCCTTTCGCGCCTATAATTTCACGAGCGTCGATGTAAATTATAGGGCTGCAGTCGCTTAAGGATGTTTATCGAGAGGTATCCAGCGCTTCGGCAATGTGAGACTACATGCTTGTGGCGATTTGTCGGATCTGATCACCTGATAATGGTGCGTTACCGTCAATCGTGTAGAGTATGCCGCCATTTACCCAGGCGGCGTCCCCGCTATAGGTATAAATAGTGAGGCCTTGTTCCTGATTGGTAATATATTGTTGTCCAGATTTAGGTATGACGATATCGTTAAGTACTGCCGTTGAATCCCATGAGCTTTTGGCCTGCTTGATTGTGAATTTACTGGTCCCCGTGTTAGCCACGAAATTGATCGTAACCTGATTATCGCTGAATGTTACTGGACCATTAAGGCTGTAGCCATCAGGGACATATTGAGGATAGGTCGCGTTGATTCCGGCCTGTGCAGCTGCAACCCGAACAGATAGCCCAGGCATATTAACGTAGGTCAAATATCCTCCGACGAGTGCAACAATAATACTCGCAACAATAATAGTAATTGCGCGTGGATGGCGGTTATAAAAACGCTTGCGAGCGGTTTTTACCGGTGGTTTAGCAAGCGCTGCTGTGATTGCCTCGTTCTTGATATCCTGAGATGATTTGCTGGCGACTGCCGGAGCGCTACGTTTAACTTGTGTTTTATTAACGCGTGAGAGTAATGGATGCGCTGCAACAGGTAAATCGCGCGACGTAACGGCGGTAGGTGCTACGATCACAGGTTGTGGCGCAAAACGCGCAACTTTGCTGCTACGAGCAATGTCCATAGTTTGTCCTGGATGTTTAGGACGATGATTAGAAATTGGCGACGGTTTCTTGGTTACTCGACGAATCAATGTCTTGGACCTTTGGAGCGAAGTATGAATCGAACCTGCGGGAGTTGGCCTCTTCGTGTGAGTGTCAGCAGGTGCCCCCGCGATGGGAAGCCCAGTTTTTGCGTCATATTGTTGCCCATTGATGGTAACAATATTATCTTTACTCATGTATTAATCCTCGCAGTTGTTGTTCGTTTGATTGTTACGCCGATGACTCGTGTTTGGGCGTAGCCGTAACACTATAGTATAAAGCTTACGTCTAACTTGCAAGGATTTGTTAAAAAATGTACTCAGTTGCAAGGTTAGGGCTGTATAATATGTAATACGATGTATCGTCGACCTTCAAAGAAACGAGAAATAACCATGCGAGTTATTACCTATACGGCGATGGTCTTGTCGGTTCTGGCGATTGTTTCTGTTCTTATTTTTTTGATCTTGGGATATCGAATCGACACCGATAATGGCAAGATTGAACAAAGCGCATTACTACAATATGACACTAATCCATCAGGCGCGACCGTAACTGTTGACGGCAAGACTTTGGGATCAAAAACGTCGACAAAAAGTACGGTGCTAGCTGGTACACATATATTTACGATGCAAAAAGATGGCTATGAACTATGGCAAAAAACTCTCGATGTTAAAGCAGGTACGCTGACATGGTTGAATTACACACGTCTCGTACCAAAGAATCTCAAGGCGCAATCTGTCGCTTCCTACTCGACTATTTATGGTAGCCTCGGTACAACTGATGGTAATACAATGATTGTTCAGCAATCTGCATCCATACCAACTTTTCAGATTGTTGACCTGCGTTCTGATACTATCAAGTCAACTAATTTTACGATTCCTGCGAACTTTTACAGTGAAGCCTCGACCGCCGGTATGGTGCACACATTTACATTGAATCAATGGGACAGCGGTGGTCGCTACGTACTCGTGCAACACACCTATGGCGATAAAAAGGAATGGCTAGTAATTGATACCAAGGACCCAAATGCGACCAAAAATATCACGACCTTATTTGATCTTGATCTGACTCAACTGGTATTCTCTGGTACGAGCGGCAACATATTATATGCATTGTCAGGTACCGACCTACGTCAGCTTGACCTATCTGCGGGGACAATATCACGTGCGCTGGTTAGTGGTGTTAGTAGCTTCTCTTTGTACCAGACGAACGTTATCACCTATGTCGGAACAGATGCTAGTGATCCAAACAAAACTGTCGTTGGACTTTACCGTGAGGGCGACAACGCGCCTCATGTGTTGCGTAGTGTCGTAGCAAATGGCGAGCCAATCCACATCGCAACGTCCCACTACTTTAATCAAGATTATGTTGCGATTTCTCAGGGCAAGCGAGTTGATATCACGAGCGGCAGCTACCCATCGTCAAGCAGTGATGATATTAGTAGTCTGGGTGCGTTTGCCTCGTTCACCTTCTCGACGAACGTTGATACTATGTCATTTAGCCCCAAGGGAGACTATTTAGTTGTTCAGTCTGGTGCGGCTTTTGAAAGTTACGACATCGAGCATCGCCTAATGGCTGATTACACACTGATAACTGAGCC
>SCSZ01000025.1 GCA_004322265.1 Patescibacteria group bacterium | reverse complement strand
GGTGAAGTATCAGGTGTTATAAAATCGACAACAACTTCAACTGGTGATGGATATTACTTGATTCGGCTACTCGATATCAATGACACAAAGGTGAGCTATGAATATATCCAAATTCCACTTACCGAGTTCACGAAGCGCCTAGACAATCTGAAGAAGACAAACAAGGTAACCGAATACATCGCTATCCCAAAGACAGCGACCGGGTCTAATAACTAAACAGGAGGACACTATGTTTACCCTACCAAATTTACCTTATGACTACGATGCGCTTGGAAAGTACATTAGCAAGGATATTATGCAGCTTCATCATGACAAGCATCACCAGACGTACGTTGATAAACTGAATGCCGCACTCGCACCTTTTCCAGAACTTGCAAATGACCAAGTAGGGCATTTGTTACGTGATCTTAATACACTTCCAGAGGAAGTACGTGTTGCAGTGAGAAACCACGGTGGCGGCCATTATAATCACAGCCTCTTTTGGGAGTGGATGTCACCGAATGGTGGAGGTGAACCAACCGGTGAGCTTGCTGCCGCTATTGTCGAACGTTATGGCAGTTTTCAGGCATTCGTAGACGAATTTACAACAAAATCTCTAGCTGTATTTGGTAGTGGTTGGACATGGCTACAGCGAAACATGGATATTATGACGACTCCGAACCAGGATAGTCTCGTTACTCAGGGTCTACCAGCGCCTCTTCTTGGTCTTGATGTTTGGGAACACGCTTATTATCTTGATTACAAAAACAAACGCGATGATTACATCAAAGCATGGTGGAATGTCGTGAACTGGGACTATGTCGCAGAGCGTTACAAAAAGTAACGAATTTTAATCAATGTCAGGCTCTGTACAGAATCTCGGTTCTATCATGCGAGCAACACCTAGATCGAAGTCTTCAACTGCAAAGCGTTCTTGTAACAACGTGTCAGCTAAGTAATAGACCTCATCAATCATTTGCGCTGGTCCCGTAATGACAGCCGCGGGTTCCGTATAAAGAGAGGGTCCGCCCTGGGTATGTCTTAAGGCAAAAATCTCTGCGGATGACACAGTCGCTCCAGGGAGTGCTGTTTGTATCTCGTCTGTCAGGTGAACAGGGGCATTATCGTCGTAACCTTCGCGAAGACCTAAAACTACCCTAAAACCATCTTTCTGTTTGTCTGGTCTCATCGCAGAACCCAGCTTTGCAGCTAGTGCGATCATACCGTTTTCACATGCCTCAATTGAAGCAATACCGTATTTTTGACGAGGATAACGTGTTCGCGTAAAAGAGGTAACATTGCCTCCAGCATCTTTAGTAATAAAACCAGTGTATCTCTGGCCGTCTGCCTTTGCTGCCTGGCTGACAACTCGCTCAAATTCTGCGTACGGCACAGATAGGGCTATTGATGTAGACCACAATTCAACAGGCTCGGACTCTTTAAAAAATTCTCTCCGAATAGCTTTCAGTCTCTTTTCATCCAACTCTCCGTTATAAGGCCAACTCCGTGCCATTATCTCGGTCGTTTCGAGCCAACTCTTGGTGCCAAGCTCGGCATCGATTGCGCCAACTTGTATTGTGCCACCTCCAAATGCTCCACTTTTCATGCGGTCGCCAGTCTCATTAAGTGGGAATGCAAGAACTGATGAACCGTCAGGCTCTACTTCTGTTACAAGGTACGAGTCTCTACTGTGTGGTCTAGAGAGGATCATATCGCCAACAGTAGGTGTAATTACTCTAAATGGCAGGACCTCCGTAACTGATGCAGGATTAAGGGGAGGAGTTGACGTTTCAATCATCGTCATATTACCTTCATCTTGATAGGCAACACCAGCGGGAACAACAACTCCTAAGCCTTCTTCTAGGCCAAAGACAACACCAGCTACTTCGATTGAACCTTCGCCTTTAATAACGTTGAAAGTGGTCTTAGATAGTCTGTTAACAACACGGTTGTTTCGACCGCTTAGCTCGACCTGCATAATAGTATGCTCACCATCGTTTTGGAGAACAGTTGCATTCACGACTGGTTTTTCTGCATCCGACTCACTCATATATTAAAATAATACCACAAAAGTGGTATTAAGTCAATAAACTTGGCGGGCTCGACCGGATTTGAACCGGCGATCTCCTCCGTGACAGGGAGGCGTGATAACCCCTTCACTACGAGCCCGTGTGTAGGGTGAACTTCACGTATTCTAACAGTTTTCGGGCACGGAGGCAACAGGGGAGGAAGCGTTTATTTTCAAGCCTCAGGATGCTATAATATCGAGTGATCGCTCTGGGCGTGCCGCTGTAGCTCAGTTGGTAGAGCGGCGCTTTCGTAAAGCGTAGGTCTCCGGTTCGATTCCGGACAGCGGCTCCATGGTTCCGTATAACGATAATACAATGAAAAATACTATCAAAGATTCCTTTAGTTCACTGGTAGCTGACCGCTATCTATTAGTGTTATCCGCGGTGTTAGCGTTACTTGCAATTAGCTTTGCAATCTACGTTGGACTCAGCGTTCACCCAAGTGAATTACAATTGGTGTCACATTGTTCAGCTTTTGGTATTACACATCTATACCGTGATCAATGGTATTACCTGCTAACATTTGGAGCGTTTGGGCTTTTTGCTGCGGCTTTGCATATCATTCTGGCCGTTAAACTACTGATGATTAAGGGCCATTCATTGGCGATTTTATTTGCATGGCTTGGTATTGCTATCGTCATTCTCGCTTGGATGACCGCCTATGCAGTTATCAATATTTATGTAAACAACGGCTGTTCGATATAAGATGATTGATCTAGAGTTACCGCTTGGTAAACGAACACTGAAATATCGTCTATTTGAAATGTTGCCAGCGACACTTAGTTACGGAGCTCTTATTTTGCTCGTGATTCTTTCTCTCGTTAGTCCGCTGCTAGCTGCTATCTATCTGATGCTTATTATTATTACACTGCTGGTCAAGGCAGTCGGGATTGCCTACCACACCGTAGGGGGTCGTAACAGGTTAGAAAAGTCGCAAAAGGTAGATTGGAAGAGTCGTCTGGCTGATCTAGAAAGCCCGATAGAATCATTTGAACGGCTGCAGAACTCCAAGGCGCACGCTTATGGCTTGGGCTCACACATTGATAATTTACGGCTAATGTCGGCCGATCCCGAGGCGTTCCCTCAGCCGTCAAAGCTCTATAACCTCGTTATTATTGCAACATACAACGAGGCATACGATATTCTTCAGCCAACAATTCAGGCAGTTCTCGATACAACCTATGATAAAAAACATCTCATTCTCGCGCTTGCCTACGAACAACGTGGCGGCGAGGATATTAAGAGAACAGCTGAGCGTCTTAAGGAAGAGTTTGGTAATAAATTTTATTCATTCCACCTCATAGAACATCCCGAAGATTTACCTAATGAGGTAATAGGTAAGGGTGGTAACATTACTCACGCGGGCCGATACATGCGTGATTGGCTTCCAAGCCAAGGTATCGAATATAAGGATGTCATTGTAACGACGCTCGATAGTGATAATCGCCCTCATGCAACCTACTTTGACTATTTAACATATGAGTACGTTGTTCACGAAGACCGCAAGCACTTGTCATATCAGCCTGTCTCTCTGTTCTTTAGCAATATTTGGGATGCGCCAGCGTTGATGCGCGTTGTTGCCACGGGTAATTCATTCTGGAACATTATTAGTTCAATGCGCCCGCACACGCTGCGTAACTTCGCCTCTCATTCGCAGCCAATGGATGCACTGGTTGAGATGGATTTTTGGAGTACGCGCACAATTGTTGAGGACGGCCATCAGTACTGGCGTAGCTATTTCTATTTTAACGGCAATTATGCTGTCTTACCTCTATATGTGCCGATTTTTCAAGATGCGGTACTATCAAATACTTATCTCAAAACCCTCAAGGCTCAGTTTATCCAGCTCCGAAGGTGGGCCTATGGCGCCTCAGATGTCCCATATGTCGCTGTTCGTGTATTTACGCGTGATCGTAATGTTTCGTTTATTGGAGGCTTTGGGCGCTTTCTACGGCTGTTAGACGGCCATATAACGCTTGCGAGTGTATCTATCCTGGTTGCATTTGGGGGTTGGGTACCGCTCCTGATTAATTCGCAGGCCTTTCGAGACCCTGTAGCGCATCAGTTACCGGATCTTATTAGTTCTATGCAACAGATAGCAACTATTGGATTGTTGATCACGGTGTTCTTGGCATTTAAGCTGTTGCCACCACGACCGGCACGCTACAAACGCCACCGAACTATTTGGATGGTTCTACAGTGGGTCCTAATGCCTGTCAGTGCGGTAGGTTACAGTGCAGGCTCTGCACTGTACTCACAGGGACGATTGTTCCTTGGCAAATACCTCGACAAGTTCGACGTAACAGATAAGGCAACACACGAATCTGCTCAGGCAGCTCGCCAGAGGGCTAGAGAGCTGAAGCATTCACACACAGATACATCCTCGTAAGAGCAAGTAATTGAATATAAGAAATACCCCGTTCGTTATAAGAGCGGGGTATTTAAGCTAGTGGGCGAATGTATTTTTATGCGCTTTTGTCAGTACGGACACGTACTTCGCGCTTTACTTCTTGGAGCGTTTTATCGTACTCAAAACCCAGAACGAAGCGTTCAAGCTGTGAGATTGGAGGGAGTATTTTTGGTGTTTGTATCTGTTGTTTCTTAACCATACATACATATTAGCATAAGCAACGAAAATTGTCAATGGTACACATATACAACTAATATCCATGCTGTGATATACGCTTATGCATATAGTTACGAATCCATGGGTGGAAAACTTATTAGAATAGTGGGTAAGTAAAGCGACTAAAAAGAGGAACTTATTAAAGGTCTAAAATTAAGCGGGATATAATTGTGCTATGAGTAAAGATAAAGAAATTCAAAATAAAATTACAAAGATCGTTAAACAAGTACTCCTGCTTTCGGAAGATCTAAAAGCGAACCTTAAGGGTGTTTATGATAAAAATAACTTGCGTAACGCTCTCGTTGCCCTAATAGTATCGGAAACCGCTCTCTATAAGAAGCTGGCTACAATATTTGAAACGCGTTCTGCATCTAAGATTGTGGAGTTTGCATCGATAGCACGTTTAATTCTAGAAAGTCATGCGGTTATCTGTTGGATTTTGGAGTCAGAAGGCAATGAACAGGTAAGAGCTGGCAGGTTCATGGATACAGGTTGGGACCTTCAGAAACACTATAATAACCTTTTTTTAAAAGGCTACGGGCGCGCTAAACGTACTCGGCACCGATTGCCAACGACGGAAACACTTATAAAGACAATGAATACTCCTGAACTTGTAAACTGGTACGATGAGCTTAATTTTTATATTCATCCAAGCACAGCAATATTAACACAACAATTTCCCGAAGGTTTACTAAACACAATTGATTTTGGCGTTTTTGTTGCAGGTAATGTGTATGCCGACTCTATCTTGAAAGTAGCTAAGATGTTGAATTTTGAAGTAAGTATTGTAGATGCAGCGAAAACAATTCATACTTTTGATATTCCCGACGTAAAATAAACCGAATATATTGTTTGCGATCAAAAAAAGACCAGAGGTCTTTATCGAATGTGGTGGGTCCTAGAGGATTCGAACCTCTCACCTCCTCAACGTCAATGAGGCGCTCTAGCCAAATGAGCTAAGGACCCGCGAACTCTATACAGGATAGCAAAATAGGGGTGAACAGGCAAGAATGTGCTATTATAAGCTAGAACGATGACGGAGCCTAACCAACTGCCCGAGTTCCGTGGGAGTGTAGACGTACGTAACGTCTCTCACAAGTAAAAGTCCGGTGGAACCGTCTAGCAACATGCTGGACCCGAGACATACAACGAGTGGATTTATAGTAATAAACCCGGTCGCTGTGTGTCTTATTTTAATTTAAAAGGAGTAACAACATGAACGACGAGCAACTACACGCAATGAGACACAGCCTCGCGCATATTACTGCCGCAGCAGTGCAGCGCTTGTGGCCAGACGCTAAATTTGGCGTTGGACCAGTGGTTGATAATGGCTTCTATTATGATATTGACCTGGGTGAAATCAAAATATCAGAAGCAAACTTTCCTAAAATCGAGAAGGAAATGCGTGGCATCATCGGCTATGGTGATGACTTCGAGCGATTTGAAATGCCGATCGATCAGGCGATTGACTGGGCTCGGGAGAACCACCAGCCATATAAGGAAGAGTTGCTAAATGACCTCAAACGATCAGGTACGACAGTAGCCAAAGATTTGGACGTGAGCGAATTAGGACTTGCGACCGATGGCGACTCGGCTGTAGAAAACGTGTCGTTTTACAAAAACGGTAATTTCGTTGATCTTTGCCGCGGTCCGCATGTCGCCAACACCAAGGATGTAGGCGCGTTCAAACTGCTACGAGTTGCTGGTGCTTACTGGCGAGGGAACGAGAAGAACCCACAGATGCAACGCTTGTATGGTGTCGCATTCGCCACTCAAGAGGAGCTAGACCAACATCTAGAGATGCTCGAACAAGCCAAACTACGTGATCACAGACGTCTTGGTAAAGAGCTAGATATCTACACGGTTTCGCAGCTGGTTGGTGCAGGTCTACCACTTTTCACGCCTCGTGGGACGATCTTACGCGACCTGTTTGCCAGTTATTCTAATCAGTTACGCTTAGGATTTGGTTTTCAAAAAGTCTGGACGCCACACATTACCAAGACAGATCTATACGAGACATCTGGGCACTGGGCCAAGTTCGGAGATGAATTGTTTCTCGTTACCAGCCAGGAGACTGACGACAAGATGGCCTTAAAACCAATGAATTGCCCACACCACACACAGATCTATGCCAGTCGTCCACGAAGCTACCGCGATATGCCAATCAGGTACCTAGAAACAACAACGGATTATCGCGACGAAAAAACGGGTGAGTTAGGTGGGCTCAACCGTGTCCGGTCTCTTACCCAGGATGACAGTCATGTGTTCTGTCGGCCTGATCAGATCGAGGCAGAGATCAATAACTTATTAGCAAGTGCCCGCGAACTATATAGTACGATCGATATGAATCTGCGTGTCAGGTTGTCGTATCGCGATGACGGGGACGGTTATCTTGGTGAGCAGTCGTTATGGGATTCTGCGCAGGCACAACTTAAAGCTGCGGTCGTTTCCAATAAGCTTGATTACTTTGAACAAGACGGTGAAGCAGCATTTTATGGTCCTAAAATCGACTTCATGGCAACTGATGCGATTGGTCGTGAGCATCAAGTTGCAACCGTGCAACTAGACTTCGTTCAACCAGGTCGATTTGGTCTGCAGTACACTGACGCCGAGGGTAACGCCCAGACACCCGTCATGATCCACTGTGCACTCCTAGGCTCGATTGAGCGCTTCCTAAGTGTCTTTATCGAGCACACCGCCGGATGGTTTCCGTTCTGGGTTGCGCCTGAGCAGGTACGGATACTGACAATTAACGATACAGTACTTGATTATGTAGACGAGGTTAAGGCGGTACTGAACGGCCTAACATTAATGAAGCCTGTAAAGTACAATGAAATTCGTTATACCCTCGATGATCGTAACGAATCGCTCGGTAAGAAAATTCGCGAAGCGACCACTTGGAAAATTCCCGTGCAACTCATCATTGGCCAGCAGGACAAGGATAACCAGGAGGTGAGCGTCCGAACTCAATCAGGTGAAGAGAAGTTGAAGCTCGATGAGCTGGCTACATATCTACAGAAGCTATAGATTATGGTTGATGGTAATTTTCGAGATAAAGTAGAAAGCTTGATGGCTCAAGTGCCCTATGGGCAGGTTACTACCTACGGCGATTTGGCTGCGCTTGCTGGCCACGCACACGCATCTCGAGTTGTTGGTGGCATAGCTCATTTTGGTGATACGAGTTTGCCGTGGCATCGGCTTGTGAATCGTTTTGGAGGGCTGGCCTCCGGGTTCTATGGAGGCAGAGAAGTTCAAGCTCAGCTACTAAAGCAGGAAGGCATTAACTGTACCAACTATATTGTTGATAATTTCAAGGATTTAAGATGGCAACCGAACCCGTAAGTGAGTTACCACTAGTGGTAATTGTTGGTCCGACCGCAAGTGGAAAATCGAAGCTTGCTATCGATTTAGCAGGGCGTTTTAATGGCGAAATTATTTGTGCAGACTCTCGTACTATCTATACAGGTCTCGATATTGCGACTGCTAAACCAACACAGGACGAACAACAACTAGTTGCGCACTGGGGACTAGACTTAGTCGAGCCTGGAGCCCGTTTTACGGCCGCAAACTTTAGGAAGTATGCGGATCGAAAGATAGTTGAGATACGAAATAGAGGCCACATACCATTCTTGGTTGGAGGTACGGGACTATATGTAGACGCAGTGCTATTTGGGTACACATTTGGGAGTGTTGTAAATGAAAAACTGAGGTTAGAATTACAACAGATGTCTTTAGATGAACTCCACGACTACTGTAGTGAGCACAATATTAACCTCCCTGAGAATGATAAAAATAAGCGCTATGTTATGCGTGCAATTGAGAACGCAGCGGTAAACGTCGAGCAAAATGCGACTCCAGTTTATAAAAATATTATTGTCGGAATAACAACAGATAAAAATGTGCTACGTAATCGAATTGAAACAAGAATTGAACAAATGTTAGAAAACGGAGTAGTTGAAGAGGCGAAAAAATTGGGCAAAATGTATGGTTGGAAAAGTGAATCGATGACGTCAAATATCTACCCATTGATACATAAATATTTGCAAAATGAGCTGACTATTGATGAGCTAAAAGTTCAATCAGCGACTATCGATTGGAGACTCGCAAAACGACAACTAACATGGCTAAAACGTAATAAGTTTATTCATTGGCTTGATCTAAGTGATGCGAACACATATTTGTCTAATCAGCTCGCCCACATCGAATAATCGTGTTATTATAGAACACGAAAGTTACCAAGGGGATATAGATGATTGACGCACTATTTGGTTCAAAGACAAGGGTGAAATTATTACACCTGTTCCTCAATAGTCCAGGCCAATCTTTCTATGTACGCGAGATAACGCGCAAAATTGACGAACAAATTAACTCTGTCCGTCGTGAACTATCTAATATGCTTGACGTCGGTATTATTACAAGCGACAGTGCAGATAATAAGCTATACTACCAAGTCAATCAGCGATACGACTATTATGTGCCACTTCGTGCGATTTTTGGCGATAATGTTAACGAAGTCAGTGCTGTGCCACTTGTTGATGATAGCTCTTCAGATGAATACAGTATTGCCATTCGCGCCATTCCTGGCCTTCGCCTGGCACTATTTGCTGGAGTACTTGTTCGTGGGTCGTCGAGCCAGGTTGATGTTGTCCTGGTCGGAAATCTAGTTGGGGCCAAAGTAAAAGCAGCCATCAAGTTGATAGAAAAAGGTGAAGGTCGTGATATTAACTATACCGTGCTATCATACGATGAGTTCTATTATCGACTGAGTATTCGAGATAGGTTTATAACAGAGATATTGAATGGTAAATATACCGTCGTCGTTGATAAAGACAATGTCTTAATAGATCAGAAATAAAGGGGAAGAAGAATGTTTGATATTGAATATAAAGGTGGTAATACAGTACTCATCACAACAAAAAAGGCTACACTTGTCATTGATCCAAAGCTATCAATTGTGGGTTTAAAAGACATTGTTATAAAAGATGCGGTTGAAATTGCGACCGAAGCACGCTTTGCTACCAACGGACAGGACGCTAAACTACTTATTGAAGGTCCAGGTGAGTACGGTGTTGCAGATTTTGATATAAAGGGAGTCCCGGCTCAGCGACATCTTGATGCCGAAGGCCAGCCTCTCCTTAGCACAATGTATCGGATTGAAGTAGGCGATGTGCGTATCGGTGTGATTGGAAACATATACGAAAAACTGAGCGAAGATCAGCTTGAAGAGCTCGGTTTGCTTGATATTTTGATTATTCCTGTCGGGGGTAACGGTTATACACTAGACGCTACAGGTGCCATCAGCTTGGTGAGCAAAATTGATCCCAAGGTTGTTATACCCGTTCACTATGACGATAAAGCCCTAAAGTACGAGGTACCTCAGGGTGAATTAGCCCAGTTTACCACGGAGTTAGGAGCTCCCGTCGAGACAGTTGCCAAATATAAGGTTAAAAGTCCTGCGTCAATTCCAGCAACGCTTACTGTTGTTGAACTGACTCGTAGCTAAAAGTAGCTATTATAAAAAAAATATCCCGATTGGGATATTTTTTTATTGGCTGGAACTTTTAGGCGAGAATGCCTTTTTTCTTGAGTGTACGGATAGCTTGGGTACTAAGAATCATGGTTATTTTTTGGCCATTGAATTCAAATGTCTTTTTTTGTAGGTTTGGTTTAAAAACGCGGTTAGTGCGACGCAAAGAGAAGCTCACATTGTGGCCAAATTGTTTACCTTTGCCGGTTAGTTCGCATCGTGCTGCCATTTCGTTACTTCCACTTATTTTTAACAATCTGTATCAGTATACATTTTCATCTCTGTTTCGTCAAGTATAGACACCTCAAAAGCCCCTCGGGTCCTGTCCTTTGATTTACCCCTTCTTTTGATTTTCGTTCAGAAACATCAAAAGCGGGTGTTGCCCCATCAAATGCCACCCGCGGTCAGGCTTTTTGTTTGTGAACTACGTTATAATAGGGTCAATGAGTATTGATATTGTCTATATTGCCATCGTTTTAGGTGTTATCCTGTTTTCGATGACCTTTCACGAGGCAATGCACGGATTTGTCGCGTACTGGCTAGGTGATAATACGGCCAAGGCGCAGGGGAGACTAAGCCTCAATCCTATTAAGCATATTGATCCATTCATGACGATCATCTTACCGATAATTCTTGCAATTTCAGGTCTGCCTATCTTTGGCGGTGCCAAGCCGGTGCCATTTAACCCCTATAACGTTCGCTATGGAGAGTGGGGTGCTGCCTTGGTTGCATTGGCGGGGCCACTGACAAATTTCGTAATTGCATTTATTAGCTTTGGTATCTGGGCTCTCGTTGGCATGCCGACGATTCATACTCTAGAAGGTCAAATCTTCGGAGCATTAGTATCTGTGAATCTAGGCTTCTTTATTTTTAATCTTATACCAATTCCTCCTCTCGATGGATCACGAGTGTTATATGCACTTGCGCCTGAGTTCGTGAAACGTGGCATGGAAGTTATCGAACGGTACGGTATTATTGTGGTATTTGTAATCGTACTAATCGCAGGTTCAGGGTTGGGTACCTTTATGGCTACTGTTATTAATTTTTTTATCTCAGTCTTCAGCCACATCTTTACCGTTTAGGTTTATAATAGATAGTGTCCCAGGGTAAGCCTAGGCGTGCATGATTTTCCTGAATTATCATATAGATAGGGAACTCAAAATTATTCATTTCTGCGGAAATGTTTTGCGGGTACCCACCTTGCCTTTACGGTTGGGAATATCAAGCGTCAAAAGCAAACCCTGGGATTTTTCGTGAAAATGCTACACTTATACATAAGCATGATACAAAAACAGAAAGAGCACTACTGATGAAACAACGAGTTGTCGTACAGGCAATTATCCAAGATAGAGACAAGATCCTATTTCTTCGCAGATCACAAGGACGCCCTGGTATTGTCGGTAAGTTTGAGCTACCTGGCGGTACATTAGAGGATAATGAGCAACCGGATGATGGTATGCGTCGACATCTCCATAATGATATTGGAGTTGATGTTCAAAATCTTCAACTTGAGGATGTTATGTCAATGACCGATCGAGAAGAAGGGGACGTGCAGCACGTTTTTATCGTCTACAGAATAGATAATGTATCGAAGGATACCCCACTAAGACCGGGTAGAAGTTATGATAAATATGAATGGAAATCGAAGTCAGAAATACAACAAAACGAATTTCGAAACAGTGCATACTATCTGTTAAATTCAAAAAACACAACAGCTATAACAAAATCGACTGAGCAAAGTCCGATAAAAAACGTAGATGTAAATACATCATATAAAACACGTATTGTAATCTATTCTGATGGTGGATCAAGAGGCAACCCTGGCCCTTCTGCAGCTGCCTTTGTGATTCTTGATAACGAGACTGTTATTGATCAGGGAGGAGAGTATATCGGTATTACGACGAACAACCAAGCTGAATACCACGGCGTTCTTTTGGGACTCGAACGTGCGGTTGAAAAAGGTATTGATGCTTTGGAGTTTCGAATCGATAGTATGTTAGTAGTGAATCAACTAAATGGACTTTATAAAATTAAGAACAGAGAACTATGGCCAGTTAACGAACGAGTCCAGACACTTCTTAGTAAATTTAAGAGCGTCAAGTTTCATCATGTTCCACGGGAGCTCAACAAGATGGCTGACGCACTCGTTAATAAGTTACTTGATGAACATCAAAACGACATTGAGTAATTTTGCTATACTACTTAGTAGGTAGTACATTAGGTAATCGCTTGTATCTCCAAGGTATAAGAGGAAAGTCCGGGCAGCGTAGAGCAATAACAGTCGCTAACGGCGACCGGAGGCGACTCTAGGGAAAGTGCCACAGAAACGAAACTACCCTGCAAAGGGCAAAGGTGAAACGAGTGAGGTAAGAGCTCACAGCATTCCATGGCGACATGGCGTGGAGGTAAACCCTGTTAGCTGCAAGGAGGTTTGCATTAAGGGCTACTCGTCCGCAGGCCGATATCCGCTTGACCTAATAGGCAACTATTCGGCTAGATAGATGATTACCCCAGACAGAACCCGGCTTATCGATGTACTGCCTATTAAAAAATCGCTCCTAGGAGCGATTTTTTAATAACTGAGGTTTCGTATAGCTAAATTTTTGCTGACTTAACAACTTCGGCGAATGCTTTTGGTTCACTGACGGCAAGTTCGGCCAAGACCTTGCGATCCAATTCGATGTTGCTAGCTTTAAGGCCGGCGATAAGCTTACCATAAGTAACACCTAGTTCGCGTGCTGCTGCATTAATCCTAGTGATCCATGTACCACGGAGGTCGCGCTTTTTGTTGCGACGATCACGATATGCGTAACGGAGAGCCTTGATAACGGCTTGTTTTGCTAGACGGTATGAACGAGTACGATCATGTTGCATACCTTTAGCTAGTTTTAATATCTTTTTGTGCTTCGCACGTGCTGTAACGCCTCTTTTAACTCGCATAATTTAGATTCCTAACGCTCGTCGAACGTTCTTAGCCATCGCACCGGTAACAAGTGCGGTAGTTTTAATATTTCGCTTGCGGCCTTTACCTTTACCTGCCAGGAGGTGTGCGCCAAATGCGCGACGACGGGTCAATTTACCAGTGCTGGTAATCTTGATCCGCTTGGCGGTTCCTTTATGGGTTTTCATTTTGGGCATTACTTACTCCTTATCACTATGCTCAGATTGCGGCCAGCCATCTGAGGCTTTTGTTCTAATATTGCATACTCTTCCAGGCTCGCGGCGATTCTTTCAATCATCTCAAATCCTAGTTCTTGGTGTGCCATTTCGCGTCCGCGAAAAACTACCAATATCTTCACTTTGTGTCCTTCACTAAGAAATTCACGAATTTTGCGAAGTTTTATTTCCAGATCGTTAGCCCCAATCTTGAGTCCCATACGCATTTGCTTAAGCTCAGCGGTTTTGGAATTCTTGCGGCTTTTTTGTAGTTCCTTCATCTTTTGATACTGGTATTTACCCCAGTCGATGACTTTTACTACAGGAGGATCTGCATTAGGAGAGATTTCAACGAGGTCAACACCTGCTTCTTCGGCTATTTTAAGTGCTTCACTTCGACTCAGGATTCCTAGTTGAGCTCCATCTGGTCCGATGACACGTAGCTGATCTGCACGAATTGCTTCATTGATACGAATTGATGTACTGATCGTCGTCTCCTTTTGAGCGTTTACTCGCTAGCTATTCTACCAGATACGGGTCTGCATTTCAAGCCTATTAACTGCGGTACTGCAAAGCCTCGCTGATATGCTGAACTGAAACGTCTTTTTCACCCGAAAGATCAGCGATAGTACGAGCAACTTTTATAATTTTGAAATAACCTCTGGCACTTAATCCAAGCTTATCTGCGGCACGAGCAAGGATTTTTTTGGCATCAGGAGGTAGGGAAATATGCTTCGTTACAAGACTGTTTGTGATAGAAGCGTTGTGTTTAAGTCTACTACTGTATCTGTTATGTTGTATATTTAAAGCAGATTCAATTACGTTTTTCGCTTGTAGATGTTGTGATTTACTCAACTTATTTATACTGAGTAGCGTGTCATTCGGTACTCTCGATACGTGTACGACCAAATCTATCCTGTCTAGCAACGGTCCCGATAAGCGTTTTTGGTATGCGACAATTTGATTGGCTGTACAAGAACATTCCTTTGAATTATCGCCGTAAAAACCACATGGACAGGGGTTCATAGTAGCCACTAACATAAAGTCAGCTGGGTAGGTTATATGTCCACCTGCTCGACTGACGGCAATTTTTCGATCTTCAAGAGGTTGTCGAAGCGCTTCAAGTGTAGAACGGGGGTATTCAGGCAATTCGTCGAGAAAAAGCACTCCAAGGTGAGCGAGGCTAATTTCTCCAGGTTTAGGCCGGTTGCCACCTCCGACCATCGCAATGCGGCTTGCTGTGTGGTGTGGTGAGCGAAATGCACGTTTGTTTATGATTTCATCCTCAACCTCACCTGCGAGGCTATGGAGTTTTGTTGTGGCGACCTGTTCTTCTTCGTTGAGGGCTGGTAAGAGGTTAGTAAGGGCTTTGGCTAACATTGTTTTACCAGCACCAGGTGAACCAGTCAGGAGGATGTTATGATGCCCCGCGGCGGCAATAATAAGTGCGCGCTTGGCTTGTTCTTGTCCGTATATATCATCCAATATTGGGTGTGTCAGAACTGGTGCCGTTAGGGGAGTGGCTTGTCGTACGTATGGAGTTAGGCTAATCTCGCCTTTAAGATGCAGGAATAGGTCTTTTAGTGAGCTAACAGGGATGATTTCTATGCCGTGAACGAGACATGCTTGTTCGGCGTTACCGTCGGGGATATATATGCGTTCATATCCACTACGTTTTGCTGTTTCTGCGACATTAATAACACCTTTGATTGGTCGTAGATCACCATTTAAGGCAAGCTCACCTGCATAGACTGCATTATCAAGCTCCTTTTGTCGTAATTGGCCACTAACACATAGAACGGCTAGGGCGATAGGAAGGTCGTAGTGGGCTCCATCCTTAGGGAGTTCGGCGGGCGCGAGGTTAATTGTGATACGTTTCTTTGGAAACTCAAGCAGTGAATTGGTGATTGCACTGCGAACTCGTTCCTTGGCCTCATCGATTGCCTTATTACCGAGCCCCACTATCTGGAATGCGGGTAAATTATTGGCTGCATCACTCTCTACTTCGATGATTGATCCATCGAAGCCGACTGGTGCAACCGTTATAACCTTAGCCACCATACTAAGCTTAATTTAAGCATGACTAGTAAAAGAGTGCAAATTATGCTATACTCAATCTGTTACGTTGGGGCTGATTTTAGCTTTCGACGGAAGGATTTTAACAGATTATTTTGCAAGTCGACCGTGGGCGTAACCCACATATTTTAATTGCAAACACAATTGATCGCGTTATCGCTAAAGTACAGAGCTTTTTTGCTCCTAGCTTTGCATACGCAACAATCTAAGTCTTAAAACACTAGATCATCACCCTCTACAGGCGACATAGATAGAGAGTGGTGTTATACATATGTCGCTTATTGATTCGATGGGCAGCAACGTTGAATTAAAACAATTTATTGCGCGATAGCTGGGGCATTTTACGTCTAGCCTCTAGCCTTAAGCCATCGTTAAAATATAGGCGAGACTAAACTTGTAGATAAATAATCAGTTACCTTTCGGACCCGGGGGCAGTACCCGGCAGCTCCACCAAAATGATTTGAAATACCCATCAATCGATGGGTATTTTTGTTAGCTTAATTACGTATATAAACAAAATAAAACAACCGCCTGCGAGGAACGGTTGTTTTAAGTGGAGTTTTTTGGATAGCTGTTTATTTTTGGCTTCTGTATAAGTTTTTTATTCAGGAGCTACCCCTATAATATGCCCTGATACCGCTTGTGTCAATGATAATTATCAAAAATCTTCCGTAAAAAATACTACGTGTGGATAAGGAGGGGACAGCTATCTGTTAATCGTCTGTGAGACATAAATATTGGAATGAATATACTTCATATAAGAATATGCAAAAGCAACCGACTTTCTGAACTATCAGGACGAAGTTGAGCGCCAATTTCTGGAATCTAGTCGATGAATCAGACCATACCACAAAATTTTGTAAGTCTGAATTGTCTGGTTTGGTTGCAATTTATAGCCATCCCGGCGTATTGATGAGATTTGCTAGGTCAGAGTTATGCTTAGCTAAATTACAAAAAGTTTAGCCTTGATTGTTTGATGCAGGATGGGCAGTTTAGCTGGAGTGAGACTTGTCATATGTTTGGATCTCGAATACCACGAACGCATATTTTTAATTACGCACACGTTTTAGTGCGAGCATATGCAATATCGGCTATGTTCGATGCGAGTTCGGTACTGATCTTTGCGTGTTTGTTTTTGTATTGTTTTGAAAGATTGATCGAAGTGCAAAGAGCGTAGAAAGGAGTACGCTATTGTTTGACGCTAAGTCCCGTCACTAGTGAACATAGATGGAAGATAATATATGTATTGTTGTTATATACACATTGTTGTAATTAAATCTTCATTACATCAATTTGATCTGTTAATATAAATAACGAATTCTCTAAAATGTAGAAGATACATCGATAATAAAGGTTAGATTATTGACCGAGCATTATGGTTATGCTACTGTAAACACAAGCTTTTATAAAAACAAACACAAAGCCAAAAATACCTTTACAACTAGATTACATAGACTGAATGTTCTTTGACGGATATTCGGTAACGACACGTCGTACGTATCATGACTTGCACATGCATATCACGCACCTTTGTACCACTGTTGGCGTTACCGATGCTCCGCCAAATGGCGTGAAGCCAAAGCTTAGTACCAGTGTGTCCGACTTTCTCCCCGATGGTGTCGGTGAGAAAGTCGGACGCGCCGAGGAACAGCACGTACAGACCCTATGCTCCCTATGGGAGCGGTCAGTACAATAGCCTGCAGCAGTAGGTGGTCCGTGGTTAACGGCTCAAATTTTTATATAGGAGCGACAGTTTCAACCCGAACATTACATTTGCTGCTCAGGCTAATTCAAAATCTTATCAACCGCGTGGTATAGTAACCATAACGATGTTGGAAAAAATTGTAGCAATAACGACACTGACAAGCCTCTGCTTGCTAACACTTCTCTTGAACATATCGGTACCGACCACGGTTGGTCCTCTTGGGATTTTAGCCGTATTTATTCTTGGATATTTGTCATCACTCGGCGTGATGACTTATTTTTTATATAGCTTTAGTCGACTTTTTGCTCACCTAAGCAGTGCGTTCACCGTTAAAAAGCCATTTACTCCCATGCCATTTCGGTTAGCATATTACTATTCTACGGTTGTCGCTGCTGCGCCTATTATGTTGATTGGCTTGCAGTCCGTCGGTGGAATAGGGATCTACGGGTTTATTCTAGTGGTTGCATTTACTGTCATCGGATGTGTCTACATTACAAAAAGAATTCGTTAATATTTCATACATAAGCAACATGCCACTATGCTATAATTACAGATATGGAACCAGAGACCTCTGCACCAAAGTTTGGCCCAGAACAAACCCCTATAAAGTATGGGCCAGAGCGTGTACCACAGCCAGTTCAACCTGAGCGTGGACTCTTAGAAACAGGCGCAGAGCGAACTGAGCAAGTTGCGGAGACCGCCGCAAAAGCATCAGATACGAGCGGTACAGTAGTTACTGCCCCGACGACTGTTGTAGGGGACGATGATAGCACAGCACAGGACCCAACACTTCTCGCTAGCCCTGCAGTAGCAGGCGACGACGATCTTATTGAAAAAGAGTGGGTTGATCGAGCCAAAAAAATTATCGCGGATACACGTAACGATCCGTTCCAGCAAGAGAACGCTGTAACCGAACTCCAAAAGGACTACCAGAAGAAACGTTATGGGAGGGAGCTAGGCGAGGCTAGTTAAGCCCGCTTGGCTATAGGCTATATATGCTCGGTTTTCTATTAACAACATTAATCGTTATTGCGCTTGTGGCGATAGTTGCCGCTTTTGTTTTCTCTCAATACAAGAAGACACTTCGGGAGGCTAAGAATTATGAGCGTGGTCTCAAGATGGTGTCGATGTATATTCACATTCCGCCAGCTAGTGATGACCTAGAGGGTAACGGGCGAGACGAGAGAGATGTTACAGAGGAGATTATTTCGCAGGCACAGGTAATGTATAACATCATTTCAAGTACCGCGACGAAAGGTTTCAAGAGCAGGATCTATGGACAGCGACATATTTCACTCGAGATCGTCGCGCATGGTGGGCTCGTTCACTATTATGTTGTTGTTCCAACGGTCTTGATAGATGTTGTCCGCCAGGCGGTAGCAGCGGCTTATCCTTCAGCGCGCTTGCAAGAAGTCGACGACCGCAATATTTTTAACCAGTCGGGCAAGCTTAGCGGCACTATAGGGGGCGAATTTACGCTCAAGAAGAACTTTGTATATCCTATTGCAACGTATCAGGAATCGAAGCGCGATGCTGCCAGGGCATTACTGAATGCTCTGTCGGCCGCATCTCGCGAAGACGGTATAGCAATTCAACTATTACTTCGTCCGGCACACGATGATTGGACTCATCAATCTGTTGAGGCTGTTGAACGAATTAAGAAGGATAAAACTGAGCACAAATCGAGTGGTGGTAAGCTCGGTGGAATGACAGGCATTATGGGCGCTTTGTGGAAGCCGCCAGGACATGAAGAGGGCACACCAGAAGAACGTCAGATGTCATCACAGCTCTCATCATTAGAGCAAGGCACGGTTGAAGCCATTGAAGATAAAACCAGGCAACCAGGCTTCGAAACGTTGGTACGTGTCGTTGTTTCGTCCGCGAGCGTTGGGCAAGCACAGGTGTTACTAAAAAATGTCGTTGCAGCATTCTCACTATTTGATTCTGCAACTAATAACGGCTTTAAGTTTGCACTCGCCAAGAACGTCGAAGAGTTAGTAACTGCGTATATATTTAGATTTTTTCCTCAGGGCGTCAGCCATAACATCTTAAACAGTGTTGAACTTGCCACCTTATTCCACCTACCGGACCAGAATAGTATTCCAACTTCACAGGTTGAGAGGCAAATGGCAAAACAAGTCGATGGTCCAACCCAGGTAATGAATGAGGGATTCTTGCTCGGTTATAATGAGTTTCGCGGTAACAAAAAACAGATTCGACTCAGCACCAATGATCGTCGACGCCACACCTACATGATTGGTCAAACTGGAACAGGTAAGTCGGTACTACTCGAAAACCTTGCGTATCAGGACATGATGGACGGCAAGGGATTTGCGTTTATCGATCCACACGGGGATTCGGCAGAACGACTTTTGGGTATGGTGCCAAAAGAGAGAGTTGAAGATGTTATTTACTTTGATCCAGCGGATATGGATAACCCGATTGGGCTAAACCTCTTTGAGTTTGAAAGCCAAGATCAACGTGACTTCTTGGTCCAGGAAGCTATCTCGATGTTGTATCGACTGTACGATCCGGGTCATACAGGTATTATTGGGCCACGCTTTGAGACATGGTTCCGAAATGCTGCTCTTACAATTATGAGCGACCCTGCGGGATCGGCGTTTATTGATGTCCAGCAAGTATTCATCGACCAGGCATTTGCAGATGAGAAGTTAAAGCACGTTACAATACAATCAGTACTTGATTTCTGGAATAAAGAGATGGCCCAAACAAGTGAGGCCAGTAAGTCAGAAATGCTCGGTTGGTTCACCAGCAAGTTCGGTGCCTTTCTATCTAATGACATGATGCGTAATATCATTGGACAGACCAAAAGTGGCTTTAATATGCGCGACATTATGGATAACAAGAAGATCCTGCTGGTCAATGTATCGAAGGGGCGAATGGGCGAGATGAACTCTCAACTCGTCGGAATGATCTTTGTCATGAAATTTCAGGCTGCTGCTATGGGACGTGCCAATATCCCTGAAGATCAGCGTCAAGACTTCGCACTCTACGTTGATGAGTTTCAAAACTTTGCAACGGATAGTTTTGAGTCTATTCTATCTGAGGCCAGGAAATACCGTCTCAATCTAGTCCTTGCCAACCAATTCTTAACGCAGCTAACGGATAAGATTCGGGAAGCTATCATCGGAAACATCGGCACGGTTATTAGTGGACGTATTGGTATTACGGATGCCGAGATTCTCGTTAAGAAGTTTGCACCAACCTTTGATGCTGAGGATCTTACTAAGTTGCCAAACTACCAGACGATTGCATCTGTAATGATTAATAATGTACCGTCTGCAGCCTTTAGTATGTCTCTTGTACCTTCGATGGGGACAAGTAGCCCGCAGCTTATAGATGCGCTGAAGAAGCTGTCATCCGCTAAATATGGTCGACCGCGTGCTCAGGTCGAGAAAGAAATATATGCTCGTCTGGGGGCAGGTGATGCTGCTAAGAAAGCAAAACTTGATGCGCTTAAGAAAGCTCAGGAAGAGAGACTCAATGCTGCGCGTCCAGCAGCAGCTCCATCTCCATCGGGCGGCTCGTCGTTCTTGGATGATTGGCTTGCTAAAAGGCAGCAAATTACACCCGCTGCAGCCCCACAGAAGCCCGTAGAGACACCAGAACCGTCAACTCCATCATCTGCGAAAGATAAGGTTATTGAAGCCAGCGTAGAGCCCCAAAAGACATCTACTGCGACTACTAAACCAGCTAAGGTTGAAACACCAAAAGATAATCTACACATACATCACGACGATACTGCTCACGAAGAAATATCTGTGAAACTCCGTTAAGATCAGGCGCTATTTTTGACCAGTGATAACGACCCGAAGGTAGTCGTAAATGAGGCCGATAATCCAGCCGATGATAAATGCTGCAATTGTCTCGAAGCCAGATAGTTGAAATCCTATGATCTTAGCTGTTACGTAGACTGCAAGCGTCAAAGCAAATGCACTAACGGCTCCGGCAAGAATTGCGTTGGGTCTAGCTACAGTCGATCCGACGACATCACTCGTCTTTTCGACAGCTTTGTTATGAATGACTTTACTAAAGGCGCGGTTAAGAGGAGGTTCTTGAGCCTGGATTTCTTTCATCTGTCGTTTGAAGCTAGCTTCTTTTTGCTTTTTAGAAATAGGGCCGCGACGTTTGGCGGTTGTCGGTTCAGCTTTTCTGTCTTTCTCTTTGCCGCCGGCCTCGACGCTTATAGCTGTTTCGAGTGCCTCTACGCGAGCACGTTCGGCTGCGTCCGCATCGCGAGGGCTTTCGACACTTCTTTCTTGCTTGTCAGCTAGCTGTTCTTGTCGTTCAATAGCCGTCTCTGGTGATCCGATTTTTACTTCTGGGCTTGATTCTGATCTTTCTAAATTCTCACTCATATATCCACCTTTTAGATTGTTCCTGAATTAAGATCACGTCGTATAAGGCGAACTTCTTTGCCAACCTGACGAGCGCGCGCGTAGAAATAGGTTACAACCGCGAGCACAACTCCAGCGAAGATAAGATTCTCGGTCGGACCTGTGTGAGGTAGCTGTGTAACGACTTGTTCAACGACCTTTGGTGTCGGGCAAGTAACCTTAATCGTAACAGCATTACCGAAGACGTTAATCATTGTACAGTCGTAGGAGGTAGGATCGCTAACACCCTGTGCAGTTGCGGGTACGGGATCGATAACGGTAACTGAGAATGTACGTGCCTCCTTAACGCCAGGTGCTAGCTGAATAGTTGGCCAGCTGAGGGTTTTGGTCGTTGGGTCAAGAGTTCCGCCGCCTGCATCCGTTACATTGGCATACTCGAGCACGTCTTTGAGGGGTTCTTGAAGCTCGACACTCGTGGCCAGTAGCCCAGTATTCTGGACAGTAACTGTATACGTTATTTTGTCGCCACCGTTTGCAGTAACGGTCGTTGCGTCAACTCCACCTTGAGTATTATTAACAGCAGTTTTTGACTTAACGATGTTTGGAATACATGTTGCATCTTTGTACCAGATATTTACATTGCCTGGGCATCCCTTACAATCTGCGCTATCGGCTAGGATCGCACCATTATAAGTACAGTATTTGACTGGAGGCGGTGGTGGAGGCGGAATGATATCTGTTACGAGGTTGCCACAAGCTTGCATAAGGGCAAACCAACCGACTCGACTTGAGTGTCCGATCCACGCATATATACGCAGGTTAGCACTATTATTGAGCTTCATTGGCTTAGCATATATAGGTAATACAACCTGACCGCTTGCATTTGTAATGTTAACCTGACGCTCTCCTTGGGCGTAGCTAAAGCGCGCCTCTCTTCCCCAAGAGATTTTGTTACCAACTATAAATGAGCCGTACTGCGCGCTTGCAATTTCTTGCCGACTAATTCCCATATAGTTCATAATGTCTTGTAAGTGAGTAGCGTTAGTATCGTAGGGGTTAAGGAAGTTGTTGATTGATCGATTTGCACCGAGTCCCAGACCTCCTGATACGAAGTCGGTTGCGCCAGACGCATTAGCAGCCTCAGGGGGCTGGAAAACAGCTAGACACTGTACAACAAGAGCGAGCGCTACAAATATAAGGCCTGCTCGACGAGTCGTTTCCTCTTTACGGAGGCGTTTTGCGTAAAAGCCTAATTGCCCAACAAGTGCTGGGCTGAACGAAAGATTCGATACTATTTTTCTAAACATTTTTGTATTTTTGTTGATTACCTCTTGTGCTCAGATTAGCATAAGAAATATGTTCAGGCAATAGCTTGAGTGAACACAATTTGTTCGGTATAATGGTAATATTGTAAATAGCTTACAGTAAGTTGAATCAAGTGAGGGAGCGAAGTTAGTGGTTAAACAAAAAACAGATAGTTCTTATGATGGGTCGCAAATCCAGGTTTTGGAAGGCCTAGAGCCCGTTCGCAAACGTCCGGGTATGTACATTGGAAGCACAGGCTCTGAGGGTCTTCATCACCTCATTAAGGAAATTGCCGATAACTCGGTCGATGAAGCGATTGCTGGTTATGGTACTCGTATTGATGTTAGGATGTTGGCTGATGGCGGCATCACCGTTACAGACGACGGTCGCGGTATTCCTGTTGATAAACATCCAAAAACAGGTCTCAGCACTCTCGAGACCGTCTTAACTGTGCTGCACGCTGGTGGTAAGTTCGGTGGTGGTGGTTATAAAGTGTCATCAGGACTCCACGGTGTTGGTTCGAGCGTCGTTAACGCATTGTCTTCTCGTTTCATTGCTGAAGTTGCCAAAGACGGTGAGCTATATAGTATTGAGTTCGAACGCGGTGCAACCAAAGTGCCATTTAAGAAGGTTGGTAAGACTGATCGTAAGAATGGTACGTCTATTACGTTCTATCCTGATGAGACTATTTTTAAAGAAACAACTGAGTTCGACTATCAGTGGACAGTCGACTATTTACGTCATCAAGCGTACCTGACCAAGGGTGCCTATGTATCTGTCATCGATGAGCGTACCGGTGAACGAGAAGCCTTTTACTTCGAAGGCGGTATCCAGAGCTATGTGAAACACCTCAACATTGGCAAAGATGTTACCGCTGATGATGTTTTCTACGTCGAGAAGCAAGTTGAAGATTCAATGGTAGAAATTGCCGTTCAATACAATGAGACCTTCGTTGAAATGGTTAAACCGTTCGCCAACAACGTCCTAACGCCCGATGGGGGTACCCACTTGGTTGGTTTCCGTTCTGCTCTCACCCGTGTCATTAATGACTATGCGCGTAAAAGCGGGCTACTCAAGGAAAAAGAAGACAACCTGACTGGCGATGATATTCGCGAAGGATTAACGGCCGTTATCCTCGTAAAGCTTCCTGATCCCCAATTTGAAGGTCAGACCAAGAATAAACTCGGTAACCCTGAAGTTCGCCGCTATGTCGAACAAGTCATGAACGAGTACTTCTCATACTATTTGGACGAAAACCCTAATGTCGCAAAAAAGATTGTTGGTAAGGCGCTTCTCGCTGCTCGAGCTCGTAAAGCAGCCCGTGCTGCCCGGGATAATGTCATTCGTAAGGGTGCACTTGATGGTATGAGCCTGCCTGGTAAGCTGGCTGACTGTTCTAGTAAAGACCCTTCAGAGTCAGAACTCTACATTGTAGAGGGTGAATCGGCTGGTGGATCAGCCAAATCAGGTCGTGATAGTCGGACTCAGGCCATCCTGCCACTGCGTGGTAAGGTGTTAAACGTTGAGCGTGCTCGACTTGACCGTATGCTTGGTAACGCCGAAATCGTGAACCTTATTAAAGCTCTTGGTGTTGGAATTAGTGACCAGTTTGACATATCAGGGCTTCGCTACCACCGTATTGTTATCATGACGGATGCCGATGTTGACGGTAGCCACATTTCAACACTTCTACTAACTTTCTTGTTCAGGTACATGAAGGAAGTTGTTGATGGCGGGTACGTATATCTAGCTAAGCCACCTCTCTATCTGTTACGCGCTGGTACGAAAAAGTTTTATGCATACAGTGATGAAGAAAAAGAGATGATTATGGACCAGTTGATTGCAGATCGTAAAGAAAAAGGCACACAAGTTGATGGTGCAGCTGATCGCAACAAGCAGGCAGGCCTTACTGCCTTACAGCGCTACAAGGGTCTGGGTGAAATGGACGCAGAACAACTATGGGACACAACAATGAATCCAGAAAACCGAGTGCTCATTCAAGTTAAGGTTGAAGATGCCGAAAAAGCTGACGCAATCTTTACGAAACTCATGGGCGACCAAGTAGATCTTCGTAAAGGATTTATTCAGAGTCGAGCCAAGTTTGTTAAGCTAGAAGAATTGGACGTTTAATTATGGATGATGAAATTAATACAACACTAGAAGGGGAACTAGTACCAGAAATTCCTCAAATTCACTCTCGATCAGTCGAAAACCGTACTGTCGAAGATGTTATGGAAGACAGCTTCCTGCGCTATTCAATGAGCGTTATTATTGATCGAGCGCTACCGGACGTCCGCGATGGACTTAAGCCCGTACACCGTCGAATTCTGTATTCAATGGGTGAGCAGAACCTGCGTCCAGGTGGACGATTCCTTAAGAGTGCGCGTATCGTCGGTGACGTGATGGGTAAGTATCACCCGCACGGCGACTCATCAATTTATTTTGCAATGGTTCGCTTGGCTCAAGATTGGGTTATGCGCTATCCACTTGTTAATGGTCAAGGTAACTTCGGTTCAATGGATGGAGATCCACCAGCTGCAAATCGTTATACAGAGGCACGACTGGGTCGAGCTGGTAACGAACTACTTGATGATCTTGATAAAGACACCGTAGATTTTCGTGATAACTATGATGGTACAGAGCAAGAACCATCTGTACTGCCATCAAGGCTGCCAAATCTTCTCTTGAATGGACAGATCGGTATTGCTGTCGGTATGGCGACCAGTATTCCGCCACATAACCTCGGTGAACTGGTCGATGCCTCGATCCACTTGATTGATAATCCAGAGGCCACTGTTGAGGATCTTCTGAAATTCGTAAAGGGTCCAGACTTCCCAACAGGAGCTATCGTTTATGGTGGTGCACCGATGAAACTTGCCTATCAAAGTGGTCGAGGTAGCGTTACTATTCGCGCTGTTACGTCCATCGAAGAAACCAAAAAGGGCCGTAGCCAGATTATTGTCAGCGAAATGCCATATGGTGTAAATAAAGCAACACTTATAGAGAAGATCGCAGAACTACATAAGGACAAAAAGATCGTTATTAGCGATTTACGTGATGAAAGTGCCCGCGGAAAAGTTCGTGTTGTCATTGAACTTCGTAAAGACAGCTATCCTAAAAAGATATTAAATCAGTTGTTCAAGATGACCGCACTTCAGACTAGCTTTCACTACAACATGTTGGCATTGATCGATGGTATTCAGCCACGAACGCTTGGTTTGCAGGAAATCCTAGCTGAGTTCATTAAGCACCGTCAGGTAGTAGTTCGTCGCCGCACCGAGTTTGAGCTAAAGGCTGCTAAGGCTCGCGCACATATCTTGGAAGGTTACAAAATTGCCCTTGATCACATTGATGAAGTCATTAAACTGATTCGTGCAAGTGCGACCAGTGAAGAAGCGCAAGCTGGATTACAAGAAAAGTTTGGTCTGTCTGAAATTCAGGCACAGGCCATCCTTGCGATGCAACTACGTCGCCTTACTGGGCTCGAACGCGACAAGATCGAGAATGAACTCAAGGAGCTCCTAGCTCTTATTGGCAAATTAGAGGCAATCCTCGCTGATGAAAAGGAAATCCTACGCATCATCAAGGAAGAGTTACTGGAGATGAAAGACAAATACGGCGATGATCGCCGCTCGAAGATCATCAATAGTGAACTTGGTAAGTTTAGCGACGAGGAGCTTATTCCAGAAGAGGAATCTGTCATCTTGTTAACAACCGAGAACTACATCAAACGCACGCTCGTCAGTGAGTATCACCGTCAACATCGTGGTGGTAAGGGCAAACGTGGTATGACAACCAAGGAAGAGGACGTGATTGATCAACTGGTTCCTACCAGTACTCACGATTACTTACTGTTCTTCACGAACAAGGGTCGTATCTTTAGACTGAAAGCATATGAGGTACCAGCTGCCAGCCTCGCTGCTAAGGGTGTTGCTGCTGTGAACCTACTCAACCTACAGCCCGAAGAGCGGATCACCTCAATTATTCGCCACGAGAAGGATGCCAAGGATGACGGCTACCTATTTATGGCGACAACAAAGGGTACAATCAAGAAAACTCCGCTTAAGGATTACGCAAACATCCGCACCAACGGACTAATTGCAATCAAGCTCGATGATGGCGATGAACTGAAGTGGATTCAGAAGACTACAGGTGAGAACGATGTAATAATCTCTACATCTGCTGGTCAAGCGATTCGATTCGGCGAGAAAGATGCTCGCCCAATGGGACGAAGTGCTCGAGGTGTACGAGGTGTGCGTCTGCGACCACACGATCAAGTCGTGGGTATGGACATTGTTGATGATGACGGTCGTAGCCTGCTTGTTATTAGCGAAAACGGCTATGGAAAAGCAACCAAGGTTGCTAACTTCCCATCACATAAGCGTGGCGGTGTCGGTATCAAGGCTGCTGTTGTAACAGATAAGACTGGCCCAATCATTGCAGTTCGCACACTCGAACCGGATGCCAGTGAAGTGCTGCTAATCTCTAACCAGGGGCAGGCAATTCGTGTGGCACTTAAGGATATCCCAACGCTGGGACGCACAACTCAAGGTGTTCGCATTATGCGCATGCGTGAAGGCGACAAAGTATCATCCCTTGGCTTGATGCCTGAGCAGGTTGCCACGAGCGACGAGGATGAAGGGGAAGAATAATGGGCTTCTCAATCTCTCCTTACCTGATCGCAGCACTTGTCGCGTGGGTAGTGGCTCAGGGATTGAAGTACATTATTGCGAGTATAAAGGCCAAGAATCTTAGTAGCAATAAACGACAACTATATCTATCTGGTGGTATGCCAAGTGCTCATAGTGCAACTGTTATCGCACTTCTTGTGGTCGTTGGCCTGAGGGACGGTATAGGCTCGGGATTATTCGGTTTGGCTGCACTGTTTGCTGCAATCGTTATGTACGACGCCGTTATGGTTCGTCGCTCATCTGGTGAACAGGGGACAGCGATTATTGCCTTGATTCGTGAGCAAAAAAGCCGAGTTCCATTGCCGCGTGCTGCCAAGGGTCATACACCAATCGAAGTCGTTGTTGGTGTTGTAATTGGCTTTATTGTGGGCATTATTGTTTATTACTCAACATTGCAAGTTAATTAGATAAAAATACCCTTGACTACCGTCTGCTAAAGAGAGTATGATTGTTTAAGTCTGGTCGCTGGCTTTAAGTAAATTAATGGGCGATATCCAACGTGGAGTTGAAACAGATACTTTGACAATTTAGTTGTGCAAATCATCGTCAGTTTATTATGTTGATGAAGCAAATGTATTTATACATTTGTGAGTCTAAAAATTGTCTCTTAGGAGATATTGAGTCATTTGTTTTGAAATAGAAACATTTTTATGGAGAGTTTGATCCTGGCTCAGGATGAATGCTGGCGGCGCGCCTAACACATGCAAGTCGAGCGGAAAGGCCCTTCGGGGTACTCGAGCGGCGGACGGCTGAGTAACGCGTGGGAACATGCCCCAAAGTGAGGAATAACTGCCCGAAAGGGTAGCTAATGCCGCATATGATCTTAGGATTAAAGGATTTATCCGCTTTGGGAGTGGCCCGCGTACGATTAGGTAGTTGGTGAGGTAAAGGCTCACCAAGCCCACGATCGTTAACTGGTCTGAGAGGATGATCAGTCAGACTGGAACTGAGACACGGTCCAGACTCCTACGGGAGGCAGCAGTGAGGAATCTTCCACAATGGGCGAAAGCCTGATGGAGCGACGCCGCGTGCAGGATGAAGGCCTTCGGGTTGTAAACTGCTTTTATAAGTGAAGAATATGACGGTAACTTATGAATAAGCACCGGCTAACTACGTGCCAGCAGCCGCGGTCATACGTAGGGTGCAAGCATTATCCGGAGTGACTGGGCGTAAAGAGTTGCGTAGGTGGACAAGTAAGCGAATAGTGAAATGTGGCGGCTCAACCGTACACACTATTATTCGAACTGCTCGTCTCGAGAATGGTAGAGGTAACTGGAATTTCTAGTGTAGGAGTGAAATCCGTAGATATTAGAAGGAACACCAATGGCGTAGGCAGGTTACTGGACCATTTCTGACACTAAGGCACGAAAGCGTGGGGAGCGAACCGGATTAGATACCCGGGTAGTCCACGCCGTAAACTATGGATACTAGCTGTTGGAGGTATCGACCCCTTCAGTAGCGAAGCTAACGCGTTAAGTATCCCGCCTGTGGAGTACGGTCGCAAGACTAAAACATAAAGGAATTGACGGGGACCCGCACAAGCGGTGGAGCGTGTTCTTTAATTCGATGATAAACGAAGAACCTTACCAGGGCTTGACATCCCTTGAATTACTATGAAAGTAGTGAGTGCTTTATTGAGCAAGGTGACAGGTGTTGCATGGCCGTCGTCAGCTCGTGTCGTGAGATGTTTGGTTAAGTCCATCAACGAGCGCAACCCTTGTGATTAGTTGTATTTTTCTAATCAGACTGCCCCGGTAACGGGGAGGAAGGAGGGGATGATGTCAGGTCAGTATTACCCTTACGCCCTGGGCTAGAAACGCGCTACAATGGCTGGTACAATGCGCAGCGAAGTCGCGAGATGGAGCAAATCGCATCAAAGCCAGTCCCAGTTCGGATTGTAGGCTGAAACTCGCCTGCATGAAGTCGGAATCGCTAGTAATCGCAGATCAGCATGCTGCGGTGAATACGTTCCCGGGTCTTGTACACACCGCCCGTCAAACCATGAAAGTCACCAACACCCGAAGTCCGATTCGTCGGCCTAAGGTGGGGGGGATGATTGGGGTTAAGTCGTAACAAGGTATCCGTACCGGAAGGTGCGGATGGATTACCTCCTTTCTAGGGAGAGTTATGCCAGATAATCGAGTAATCGTTATCTGAAGCTAGGTCGGTCTTGTTATTGTGTTGAGCTTACATAATAACGCAGTTCCAATTTATTGGAACAAGACTAAGTTCAAAAAAATCTCGATAGCTTGACGATGATTGCACAACTAAGTTGCCAAATAGAGAATCCTCTAGCGAAAGCTGGGGGATTTTTCTATTTCTGCGGGCTATCACCCGAACCATTTCCTCCAACAACCTGACTCCGCGCCAAGAATTTCACGTTTTAGCGATGTAAATCCTTGGGCTCTCGTGGGTTATTGTCAGAAAGATTCGTGTGCTAGCTACGACTCTAACCCTTGCGACAATGAGTTATCTGATATAGAATGGGTAAAGTTCGCGGACGATGTGGGGCGTTAGCTCAGTTGGCTAGAGCACCTGCTTTGCAAGCAGGGGGTCCGGGGTTCGAGTCCCCGACGCTCCACCATATGGGGTGAACCAGGTTTCGGTCTGGATCACTCCACCAAGAACTTATTTACATCAAAGCATTTTCTAAATTGTGGGCGACTAGCTCAGCTGGTTAGAGCGCGTCACTGATAATGACGAGGTCGGAGGTTCAAGTCCCTCGTCGCCCACCATTTAGATGATGCTTTTTTGTTTGCGCCTGATAACGAGCATAACGGAGAAGAGCCCATTCGCAACAGCCCAAGCCGCGAGCCAGAGCGATGACAAGATTGTGTATTCTTGAACGGCAAAGAGTGCGAGCGAGAACCGTATAGTATTTGTAATATACAGAGATAACGTCTCCGTGTGTGGTTTGTGCCATGATTTACGGACAGTTGGAATAAATGCGAGTAAATCTGCAATAACCGCTAAGATAATAGAGACAACGGGTTGGTTTGCGATTAGCCAGAATGCAATGGCGATTAACGCCAGGATCGCAACAACAGTATCCGATCTGGTGATATCGCGTTTCCCATATTTTAGTCCTAGCGCGATCACACCAAAGCATAACAAACCTGCTGCAGCAGTTACCCATGTGGCTGCGCCAGCCCCACCCTTTATTTGTAGCGCAACAATTAGTACCGTCAATAGTCCCCACAGTGCCCAACTGTAGATGTGAGGATGTGTTTTACCCCTTACAATGTCTCTGTAGTATGGAATATACGCAATGAAAGTAAGGGCTACGGCAATGATGCTGACTACTTGTTTTATAAAATTAATGTCCACGAGAATAAGTATATATTACCTTGCACGGAACAGATTAAAATCCCACACAAAAACCCTTGCAAATGTAGGGCTACGCGAGTACAATTATTAGAAGTTAAGCGAATGTTCACTATGAACCTCTGGCGATACGCATAAAAGTGAATCGTAAGAGGTTCATTTTATTGCAAGAAATACAACATTACTACTGGAGCGAGACGCCGAATGGTAGACACGAAAAATTTTGAGAGCAGACGACATACATCCAACTGATGTGTAGAAATGTGCTCTCAATGGGAGCACTGCAATTTGACAATTTGGATGTAAGAAAAAATTTTTTAAAGATTGACGGCAAGTAATTCTAATAAATGGTTATTAGCAATTACTAGTTAAGTCAATGCATAAAAAGGTACTCAAGAGCACACAATGAATGCCTAGACGTATAATACCGATGAAGGACGTGGAAGACTGCGAAAAGTCTTGGGGAGCTGTCAACAAGCTTTGATCCAGGAATATCCGAATGGGGAAACCCAATACGAGTCATGTCGTATTATCTGCTTCTGAATATATAGGAAGTTTGACGGGAACCGACTGAACTGAAACATCTTAGTAGGTCGAGGAATAGAAAATAAATAATGATTCTCGGAGTAGTGGCGAGCGAAACGGGATCAGCCCAAACCTTTTTCATTTTTGCCTGGTAATTTATTACTGGGTAAATAAGTTTTCAGACGAATATGAATAAGGGGTTGTGACATTACACAAGACCATATCAGACACCTGAAGTTCGCTTCAGGCATCTGATGTGCGATCATGAACTGAAAATAGTGAGTAAAGTAAGAAAACTTTGTAGTTAGCGGAATAGTTTGAATGACTAGCCAAAGAGCGTGAAAGCCGCGTATGCGAAAACTACATAGACTTTATATGTGTTTTGTCGAGTAGGTCGGGGCACGAGAAACCCTGATTGAATCCGGCAGGACCACCTGCCAAGGCTAAATATATTATGCGATCGATAGTGAACTAGTACCGTGAGGGAAAGGTGAAAAGAACCCCGGGAGGGGAGTGAAATAGATCCTGAAATTGTGTGCTTACAAGGAGTCGGAGCGGATTTATTCCGTGACGGCGTGCTTTTTGTAGAACGATCCAGCGAGTTAATTTCTAGTGCAAGGTTAAGTCAAGTGACGGAGCCACAGTGAAAGCGAGCCTGAATAGGGCGATTTAGTACTAGGAATTAGACCCGAAACCGGGTGACCTAACCATGAGCAGGTTGAAGCTACTGTAATAGGTAGTGAAGGACCGAACCGTCGTACGCAGCAAAGTGCTCGGATGACTTGTGGTTAGAGGTGAAATGCCAATCGAACCCGGAGATAGCTGGTTCTCCTCGAAATAGCTTTAGGGCTAGCGTCAATTAATTAGCACACGGGGGTAGAGCTCTGTAAAGGACTGGGGGGTGCAAACCTACCCACCCTTAACAAACTACGAATACCGTGTGTGGTATCTTGGCAGTTAGAACGTCGGGGCTAAGCTCGGCGCTCGAAAGGGAAACAGCCCAGACCATCGTCTAAGGTCCCTAAATATATACTCAGTGGGAAACAAGGTGAGATTTCTTAAACAGCTAGGATGTTGGCTTAGAAGCAGCCATTCATTTAAAGAGTGCGTAACAGCTCACTAGTCAAGAGATCTTGCGTGGAAAATGTAAC
>SCSZ01000002.1 GCA_004322265.1 Patescibacteria group bacterium | reverse complement strand
CCAGGTTCGGCAACCTAGGGTATAATGTGGGGTAATTATGGCTCTGAGAACTCCTGATAAAGCAGATGACAAACTCAATCCTGGACAGGCCGATTACGATCGTAAGTTTAATGGGCTCGCCAAAAGAGAAGAAGCCGGTACCTTTGACGACATTGCGAAAAATTATGATAAATCAGCAGACCCTTCTCAGGAAAATGCAAATATCGCAAACGCATTAAACCGAGAAAAAAACCCGGAAGGAGACTGGGAAACTAAACTAAAGGCTGCACGTGATATCGCACTTGCAGCCTCAGGTAATAAACCTACCTCATCAAGTAAAAGTCCGCTAGTGGTGATTCTCATAATAATCTTTGGCGGTGGATTTAGTTTTGCGGGACTATTCGGCGCATTCAGTTTACTACCAATAAATCTTGTTTCGGATTTCCTAAATAAGGAAGATGCTCAAAATACCAGTTTTTCAATACGCGCGGACAAGATAATTAATACAAAGATAGTCAAAGACGTCACAAAAGGATACTGTGGGTCAAAACCGCTCCTGTGTAAATATGAAAGACCCTCCAATAAACTCCTCAGGGCGCTCGATAAAGAGGGTATCCATGCGGTAGACAAGGCAGGTAATACAATAATAAGCAAGGGCCTATTTCCTAACTCCAGACCTGATCATTTCACATTTAAAGGCCACACAATTCCAGCTTCGGAGTTTTCTAACAGACTTGCTAACGACCCTGCATTTCGAGCTGCATTCCATAACGCCTATACTCCGCGTTTTATTGGATTTGCAGACAAGATATATCAGGCGATAAAAGCTCGTTTTAGCATTACTTCAACTGATAAGCTAAAATCCAGCACCACGCCAGAGGAAACACAAAAGGCTCTTGATGAAAACTCTAAAGGCCCCGAGACAGGTGCTGGCGCTACAGCAGGGGGTGAAGAAGAAAACTTTATCAAGAAAGAAATCACCGCCACAGGGACAACAGAAGCCAAGAATGTCGGTAAAGCAGGTAAAGGAAATCTGGTTGGGTTGATCGCAGGCGTTACCTGTGCGCTCACGGACATACCAGGGCTTATTATCGCCACAGTGCGTGCATATCAGATGCTACAGCTAATTAGCTATGCCTCAACAGTGCTTTCAACCGTTGGTGCATGGAAAGCAGGGGACGCACAACCGGCCGAGATTACATCCCTTGGCGCGTTACTAACGACGACCGTCGCCGGATCCTCAGCAATGGATTCATTTGGTATAAAAAATATACTATTTGGCGACAAAGGTTCAAAGACGGACACCATATGGAAGAACTACGCTCCTGGATCATCCGTTATTAATACGCTTGGTGGGGTCAATCAATTCACGAGTAGCACGGTGAAAACTGACATTTGTAATGTCGCTACGAACCCAGTAACAGGTGCGGTTATCGATGTTGCAACAAGCGAGACGATTATTGGGCCGATTATAAATGCCGTAGGAGGAGCAATTGTTGGTACGGCCATAGACAAGTTGGCTGAGCCTGTTATTAGTGGCATTATAGGTGCTCTACCTCCTGATATATTCCAGCCTTTACTTTCGTTCTTCCTCGGTGATCTTACAAAAGGACTGGTTGGTGTGCAAGTTGGTGATGCGCTATCAAGCGGTATTGTGCACCTCCTCGGTCAAACCGCAAATAAAGGCGGTAACATGGCGCTCACTGTTAAGCAAAAACTCGCGTACGACAACACAACAACTCAAGTTAACCTCGCCTACGCAGAGGAAGATCGCGCGACCCACAGTCCGCTCGACGCAACCAATCCAAATACCTTCCTGGGCAGTCTCGTTGGTGGATTATTACCTTACTACTCAGACGCAGGGTCGTTGACCGGCATGGTAACCTCGCTCGGCAGCATCGTAACAGGGTCAGTCGGATCCTTATTTAAACAAGCCAGTGCAGGCGCGGTAGCTGACGACGGATCAGAATATAGACTATGCGAAGACCCAGCGATTTCGAGCAAAGACATAGCCGCTGGACCATTTTGCAATATTGAGTATGGTATTCCTCCGGAGTGGCTGGGACTAGACCCAGAGGATGTGGCAAACGACCTCGTCAATAGTGGTGATGTCGACCCAACAACTGGCGAACCAATTGATAAATCAAACCAATCAGTTATTACTCTTCCTGACCCTAGTACTCTTACAGATCCCGCAAAAAACACCTCTGCTGCGACATCATCAGGACTAAGTGGTTGGATGACACTATGTACAGACGGCACGACGTCTCACGCTGCCGATTGTCAAATTACAGACAAAACAACCGCAGAGTACGCCCTGTATACAATCGACCACCGCGTTCAAACAACGATGGACGGTGAGGACGCGACGCTTGACCCGGACATAAACAGTGCCACAGCAACCCCTGACACAACCACCACAACGCCCGCACCAGCAGCAACAGACACGACAACACCCACAACGACAGACACCACTACTACACCAGCACCTGCGACTACCGACACGACCACGACAGGCAGCAGTCTTGAGGTTATCGTGAAAGATCCTCCGATTGGCTATAATTCGACAAGTATACCAAAGCTTAGTAATCTATTTGCATACGCGTTACCGCCAAGAAAGTTTGCAGGTACAACAATATGAATATTTTGAAATTAATGAGAGTTTTGATCGTTCGTTCTCGATATATTTTTGCGAGTTTAGTACTTATCTTGTCATCTTTTAGCCCGCTACCTACATTCGCTGTAGCCAAATACGACCCTGCGTTTTTTGGAAAAAATGACATCCTATTTTACAACCCGACAGACACAGGCTGTCCAACGCCGTCTGCTGACGGGCTCACTGGAGACACTAACGAAGAGAAAGTATGGAACTACCTCGTTCAAAAAGGCCTTACGCCGGAGCAAACCGCAGCCGTTATGTCGAGCCTAAATCAAAAATCTAATCTTACAACGGATGCGATAGATAGTACCAGTTATGGAATTGCAGGATGGTCGGGTACTGCATTAGATAACCTCAATACATCAGCTACTAGTAACAGTAAAGATGCGTCGAGCCTGGCATTTCAGCTCGACTACCTATACACCAACCTCAATGCGCTCAAACCAACAAGACCCGAAAATGTGTCCTACCCGAGTGTATGGGCGGCTGTCTCGCAGCAAAAAAGCGCTGATGATGCACTTGTTGTTTTCTATGGCGAGTTCATGGAAGGTGATTTGCTAAACTTCGATCAACCAGCAAGCTCAGAAGAGCACAAAGCCGAAGCAAAAAAGATAGGTACCGACTATAGTACATCTAAGGCGGCAATTATCGAGCAGTTGAGTGGAGACTCAAGTGCTAATGGCCTAAACCCTGATGGTTCACAGGGCGCTCAATACTACCTCACCACATACAACGGGCCCTCTGCTTCTAAGTGTGTTGCTTCTGGGACGGCAGTACATCCAATAAAAGACGGGGATGGCGTTAATGAGGGTTACGGTGGTCCACGACCGGGGCCTGGTAGTGTATATTGCGGCGGTATGAAATGGCACAACGGCTATGACCTTCAGGCCTCAATGTATACACCTGTAAAATCCGCTATGTCTGGGACTGTTACGGCTATTGATTACGCCCACCCGGCATTAGATACTGTTTCTATAAAAAACTCCCAAGGATTCACAATTAGATACATGCACATGAACACGGGGCATATTAGCGTCAAAGTCGGCGATACCATCACCACCGGGCAACAAATCGGCGAGTCTGGCGACGGAAACGGCGCATATGGGGCCCACCTTCATGTTGAAATCGATGTTACGGGCAATACCAACCCTCAGGTAGCCCAATTACACGCAAACAGTTGTGGCATAAAGTCAGTCAATCCAAACCTATTCTTTAAAATTTTTGGTGTTACTTTGTGCCCAAGAACAAGTTGCGATAACCCGACGACGGAGTTGTAAATTATGGATAACTTACACTTATCTCGACTACAAAAAAATGTAATCTTTGGTGTATTTATATTCTTCACACTGTTGGTTTTTTATGCGATATTTAATATATCTGAAACCTCCGGCAAATATAATCTAACTGTTACAGTAATTCCGAGCGATGCAACTATTACCATCAATGGAATAAGGTCGTCTTCCGTAGCGAGTTTATACCCTGGGGTTTATAGTGTTACGGTAACTAGGGATGGGTTTACAACCGATACCCAAGCCGTCGACCTAAGCCATAATCTAACAATAAGCTCCTACTTGGCACCTGTATCCGATGTTGCAAAAAAATGGGCTCAAGGTAACGCGAGTGCCTATCCTGAAGATTTTGATTATACCACCGGCCAACAACCAATCCTCGCCCAGTTACCTGACAGTAATCTTATTTATTCTATTTCTGCCGATAGCAGCGCGACAAGCGAGAACCCGCCTCGAATAACGATAGATAGTTTGCCGGGGTATTACAATGCACCAATTGATCGAATTCGTTCGATGGGCTTTGATCCAGAGAACTATGTGTACACTTTTAAGTTTGGGAATCCGTTTAAATGAAAGTTAGTAAACTAAAGATATTAATCTACATCCTAATATTAGTTGGGTTTGGGTATTGGTTTTCATCATACGAAAAGGGTTTGCTTCGTACGGTTACATTAGAAACAAAGGGTCCGTCTTATAAAATATACCTTTCTACAAACAAAAACACTGTGATTTCGACCGTTACAAACAAGGTAACGTTAAAACTTCACGACGGATACTATTGCGGATCGACGAGCGATAGTAATTACGACACAGCCACGATTTGTTTTATGGTGTACAAGAAAGACCTCACTGTGGTATTCAACCCAAACTACTCAACAAAACATTTAGCGGACCTACTCGTACCCGAGCAGGATATTATTATGAACATTATAAAGACGAAATATTCAAATATACTTTCTGGGTTTACGGTATGTAACGGTGAACTATACGCAACAGGCGATATATATGGAACAGCGGTTGTACAAAAAACCGCATCGCCACGCGACAATGCGACTATTTATAGGGTTGTTCTAGAAAAAACAAACAACACATGGACTGTTATCAAAAACCCCGAGCTCGTACTAGATGCGACAACGTACTCTGGCATTCCTGTTGATGTACTAAAGAGCATCGACATCCAACCAACCTGTTAAAGGATGATGTGTTTGTAGTTTTTTTTACCCGGTACAACGTCAGTACTAGTGATAATAATCTGGTGCGCGCGGATGGTGTCGCTTAACGCTTTTTGACGAGTTGCGTCAAGTTCTGAGAATACGTCGTCGAGTAGTATAAGCGGTGGATTACCTGTCATTTTTTCGATAATATCCACTTCTAAAAATTTCAGTGCGAGTATGATTGTTCGAACTTCACCCCGAGACGCGGATGCGACAGCGGGGGAGTTGTTGAACTTAAAAATAATGTCATGTCGATGTGGCCCAATACTTGTACTGCCAAGGATTTTATCTCGTGCACTGTTGGCGTGTAGTTCATTTAGTACTTTTTGTTTTATATCACCGATAAACGTATGTGAGTAGTGAACTGAAACAGTGTCTTTTGTACCGGCAATTGAGTCGTAGGCGTTATTGAGCTTATTGTTTATTTCCTCAATAAAGGCGATTCGTTGTTCAATAATATAGGCCCCGTACTCACTCAGAGCTACATCCCAAACAAATAGTTCATCAGTATCAATATATTGTTTCTTTAGAAGGTTATTTCGTTGTTTAAGTGCACGTTCGTATTTTCGTATAATCGATAAGTATAAAGGGTTAAGCTGGCTAATAAACCGATCGATAAACTGACGTCTACGGGTTGGGGACCCATTAAGTAACCGTAGGTCGTCCGGTTCAAACAGTACAATCGGATATTTGTGCTTTTGCGGTAGTCTATATGTTGTAATTCCATCAACAATAAATTGTTTTTTGCTTGTTTGTTTCTCTGGGTTAAAACTAATGGTTCTTTTTGTGTCATTGTCGAGAACGATATCGATACGCCACCACGGCGAATCTGCCCGAAGTAGGTCATTGTCGCTACCGCGAAACGAACTACCTTGTAAAGCAATGTAAATAGCCTCCATGAGTGATGTTTTACCGCTGCCGTTCTGCCCTGTAATGACCGTTACTTTGTTTGATAGGTCGGTTGTAAAACTTTGGTGTGAGCGAATATTTTGGATTGATAGTTTTTTTATCGCCACCATGATCGTACCTAGCTTCTTAGTGGCATGATTATGTGGTAGTAGTTTGTGTTTTTATCGGTTGACTTAATAATACATGGTGAAATCTTACCACTAAAACTAAACTCTATTTCGTCGCCTTCAATAACCGATAACGCCTCGGTTAGATAGCGAGAATTGAGGGTAATTTGGCCGCTGCCTTTTACTTTAACGGTTGCTTCTGAGGTGTTTTCGCCTAACTCTGAGGCGATTGAGTGGATAGAAAGATTTTTATTATCCTCATCGGCAGTTAAATTGATACTTCCACCTGATTCCCTGGCAAATAAGCCTGCAATTTTTACGATTCGAACAAACTCCGGTTTGGCGATCGTTACAGTCGTATCTGATTTTTTTGGTATAAGTTGACGATAGTCTGGGAAATTACCATCAATTAATCGACTAATAATCTCGGCCTCGTTAATTCTAAACCGTACTTGAGTTTCGTCGAATAAAATATCAACCTCTTCGCCGTCATCAGTAATCGTTCGCATCACTTCCTGTAGTGTTTGGGTTGGAATAATCGCTGAGACTTCACTTGTTGTTGCGACAAGTTGACGTTCTGATAACCTATATCCGTCGGTTGCAGCAAGTACGAGTTGACCTTCGTGTGAATGCCAATAAACACCAGTGAGCACGGGTCGTGTTGAGTCGTTACTGGCGGTAATAATTGTTTGAGAAACTGCTTGTTTAAAATCTTCGGTTTTAACACTATAGCGAATTGATGAGGATTCGTTTATTGTTGGAAGTTCCGGGAAATCATCTGCTATAACACCGTTAATAATCGAGGAGTAGTTTCCGCTTTTGATATGTAGGTTATCGTTTGTAACTTTTAGATCAACTTGTCCGTTTGGAAGGTTAGAGATAAACTCCGATACGAGACGGGCGGGGATTGTAATTGCTCCAGGTTTTACAACTTTCGCACCAATATATTGAGTTGTGGCAATTTCGAGATTTGTTGCTGCGATTAAAAGCCTATTTTTATCAGTTCGAAGAAGTATGTTACTAAGAATTGGTAACTGTGTTTTTGTACTTGCGACTCGACCAACAGCAGTTAACGCGCGAGCTAGGTTTTCTTGGGTTACAGTGAGTTCCATGTGTTATTACCTTTCTTTCAAATTCTCTTTAATAGACTTAATAGTAGGCCTTGTGGATTGTGGGTATAAACGAAATTTAACAGATATAAAATAAGATTTTTGGAGGTGGAAAAATAGGCTGGTTGTGAGGGGAAAGATAGTGGGATAAAAGCGACTTTTCCAACAACCCCACCAACTAAGTGAACACTATTTTTATAAACAGGGGATAGTAAAACACCCTTAACCCCACCACCTATTCGCTGCTTGTTCACATTTTTTACCCATGCAAATAACATAAACTTAGGCATATAATTTCTCCCGAATTGATGCCACTTGTTCGCGGATAAGAAAATCTAACTTGATCGCTTTTTCTATTTTTTCAACAGAATGAATTGCGGTTGTGTGGTCTTTGCGACCAAGTTCACCGGCAATCTTTGGGAAACTAAGATGAAGCTCACTACGTAGTAAGTACATAGCAATCTGGCGCGGAACAACAATATATTTATCTCGTTTAGACCCACATACCTCATCAACCTGTAACTGGAAGTGTTTTGCAGTACGCTCAATAATTTGTTTACTGGTGATATGTTGTGGGCGAGAATGGCGGACATTACCTAATAATCCCTCAGCTGTTGAAATATCTGGGCTAATCCCTCGCATTTCGGCATAAGCAAGTAGTTGATTAAGTGCACCTTCAAGTTCACGAACATTTGTTTTAATGTTATTTGCCAAGTATTCAACTGTTTCTTGACCAAGTTCAATACCGGATAATGATGCTTTGGCTTTAAGGATTGCGCATCGAGTCTCAAAATCTGGCATCTGAACATCAATCGTCATTCCCATTTCAAACCGACTACGAAGACGCTCGGTTAATGTTGGGATGCTTTTTGGTGGCTTGTCGCTACTAATAATAATTTGTTTATTATTCTGATGAAGGTGATTAAAAGTGTGGAAGAACTCTTCCTGTGTTTTTTCTTTACCGGCAATAAACTGCATATCATCGACGATAAGAACATCCACGTTGCGGTATTTATCGGAAAAGCCCTTCTTTTTGAATCTAATATGATCGAGGAACTCATTAACGAACGTTTCACTGCTTATATATACAACTCGTGCACCTGGCTGGGTTTTAGTAATTTCATTCCCAATAGCTTGCATAAGGTGAGTTTTACCAAGACCGACACCACCATAAAGATATAGCGGGTTATATTTTACACCCGGATTGGCTGCAACAGCCTGACTAGCGGTGTAGGCAAGATCATTACTTGATCCAACGATAAAATTATCGAATGTATAACGAGGGTTAAGTCCGCCAGCCTGAGTGAGGGGCGCGTTTTGGGTGTACATGTTTTTTGTAGGTGTGCCTAAAAGCTCGTCGGCCGTCTGTTGTTCACCTGTTGGTGTTGTTTCACGGTTGACGCGAGTTTTTTTGCCGTTTGTAATGATCGTGTAGGTAATCTGCTTTGGTGTAATGCCGTTTTTAGCAAGCACACCCTTGATCTGGTCGTTGAATTTTATTTCAAACTGTTTCTTGGCAAAGATATTAGGGACAGCAATCACGACACCAGACTCGTTTTGATCGACCAGCTCGGTGTTTTTGAACCACGTTGTAAACGTTGCATGCGAAACTGATAGTTCAATTTCTCCAAGCACACTTTGCCACAACGCGTGATGCATATTTTAACTCCCTTAAAACTTTCACTAATGTACCTACAACTATATCAGGTAGCAATTGTTTTCCACAACCTCAAACTCTTTGAACGAGAGTGGGGGACCATAGGGGTGCGAGTTATACACAATCACGAGACACCTCTGCTAATGTGTGGATAATGTATGGTTTTGTGGGGATAAGTTTTTAATATCAAATAATCGATATGCATAAAATTCAAATTATGTCTTGCTAAAAAGGGTTAATTTAGGTAAACTGGACAGACAATGCCAAAAAGAACATTCCAACCACACACTCGTCACCGCGCTCGAACGCACGGTTTTCGTGCTCGTATTGCGACCAAAGCTGGACGCGCTGTGATCAAGCGTCGCCGCATCAAGGGTCGAGCACTCTTAACTGCTTAATTTAAACGACAACTACTGGTTGTCGTTTATACTATCTACATGATTCCTTTTTCTTACAGGTTCCATGGCCATAACAGTCTTAGATATGTCTACAAGAACGGACAAGCGGTACGTACTCATTTTGCGACCCTTAAAACGACGACCAACCCTCACCGAAAAAACCCTCGAATTGCAGTGGTCGTCGGCAAAAAGATCTTAAAAAGTGCGGTCGGTCGCAACCGGATTCGCCGTCGAATTTACGAATATATCCGCCAGCAAATTCCGCGCTTTAGCCAGAACTTTGACATCGTGATTATTGTCTCAAGCAGCGAATTTTTGACAATGCCCTCAGCGGACTTAACTAATCAAATTGAAGACTTGTTTGTTCGCTCGGGTCTATATAAAACCCCATAAAACTGATATAATACAAACAGTTTAGTATTATTTTGGAGCTTCGATACAACCTGTGAACATTTTTGACGTGCTTATTGTCCAGCCAATCTTTAACCTGCTTGTAGGTCTTTATAGTCTTATTCCTGGTGGTGATTTTGGAATTGCGCTCATTATCTTCACAGTGCTGGTTCGCTTTGCGCTTTGGCCACTTGTTAAGCGCCAACTTCACCAAGTAACCGCAATGCGCAAACTCCAACCAGAACTGGCCAAGATCAAAAAGAACTCTGGCGGCAATAAGCAGCTCGAGAGTATGCAAATGATGGATCTATACAAAAAGAACGGGGTTAATCCGTTCCGCTCGATCGGGATTTTGCTTATTCAGCTACCTATCTTTATCGCCCTCTATCAGGTGATCCAGATCTTTACATTGCACCGCGATCAAGTGAGCCAGTACACCTATGGTTTTTTGAAAAACATCGGCCCTATCAAGGAAATAATTGCACATCCAGAGAACTTTCACGAAAAACTATTTGGTTTTATTGATCTGACACAACACGCCATCGGTACGAATGGCGCAATTAACCTCTTTCTAGTCGCGATCGCACTTATTGCCGCAGGTATGCAATACATTATGTCAAAGCAGACGATGCCACAAAACCCTGGCAAGAAACGTCTGCGCGACATTATGAACGAGGCGGCTGACGGTAAAAAAGCTGATCAAGCCGAGATGAACGCGATTGTAACCGGTAAGATGATCAAGTTCCTACCATTTCTGATGTTATTTGTTATGTTGAACTTACCTGGTGCACTCGCCCTTTATTACGCTGTTTCAAATATTGTCGCTGTCCTCCAACAACGATATATACTAAAGAAGGACGTAGACGAAATGGAAGAAATGGTCGAGGAAGCGCCAAAAGCTGTCGGCAAGAAAGCAACCGCTAAAGCCCGAGCAAAGGCGGCAACCGAGGGAAACATTATTCGTATCACCGCCAAAGATTCACGTCCACGCAAGGAGAACTCGTAATGGATCAAGAAGAATCAATCCGTTTTGCCAAGAAGTACCTCGAGGATTTGCTGTCATTCTTTAGTGCGAACCTGACCGTTTCATCAAGCTGCGATGATGATGTCATTGAACTATCTGTGCCATCAAGTGAATTTAACAGTATTCTGATTGGTCGTAACGCCGAAACACTCCGAAGTCTTCAATATATTGTCAGTACCGTTCTGCGCAACAAGGATGCGGCCTTAACTCGCGTTAATATCGATATCGCAGACTATAAAAAGCAGCGTGCTGACCGCGTTGCCGTTCAGGCACGTGAATGGATCGAGCAGGTGCGTAAGACTGGTGATTCATTTGTTGCGACCCTCAACGCGGCAGATCGTCGTATCGTACATCACGTGGCTAGCGAGTACAGTGATATTCGTACGTTTTCGGATGGCGAAGGTCGTGAACGCAAGATTACGATCGCCCAAGGTAGCAGTTAAGCTTCTTTTTCTAGTGCATCCAAATAGATTTGATGGGTTTGTTTGGCAGTGTCGTGCCACGAATACTTTTTAAACTGTGCATGACCAACTTTTACTAACTCTGTTCTTAGTATGTGGTTATCGAGAACTTCATCGATTGCGCGCGCCATATCTGTTGTGTCGTTAGGGTTAAAGTAATGTGCGGCATCACCATATATCTCGGGTAGGCAAGTCGCGCTACTGCTGACAACGGGCGTACCATGCCCCATCGCCTCTAACCCTGGCAGGCCAAACCCCTCCATCAACGACGGGAAGACATAGGCGTCGGCCTCTTTATATAGCCAATTAAGCTGCGGGTCCGGCAGGTATCCAGTGAATACGATATTCTTGTAGTTCCTGTCTGTGAATAGTTCTTCATTCATTTCGACACTCGCATTTTTCGATCCAACCAGGACTAGTCCGAGGTCGGGGTATTTCTTGATCAGGCGTTGGTGAGCGCTAGCTAAGCGTGGGATGTTCTTGTAGTCACTCTGTTGCCCAACATATAACAAAAAGCGCTTAAAGGGCAGTTCATATGGCTCTGGTTCGTCTTTTGATAGGTCTGCTGCCAGATATGTCGTCGTTATCTTGCCCTCGGCTCTGCGGTCGAACTCGATAATCTCATCTTTACTATAGTCTGACGGTGTCAGGATCTGCGAACTAGTTGCAATAACGCGTTTAAATACGAAGTGGCCAACCAGTTGTTTGAAGTGATAGACTAACCAGTTTTTGTCCGAGTTATAGACCTTAAGTAGGGTCAGATCGTGGATGGTGGTAACTTTGTTGCCTTTGTATCGTATCGGTTGTTGTGGCATGGTAAAGTGCACCAAATCCGGGGCTAGGTCGTCAATAAAGCGCTTAAAACCAGTTTGTTCGGCGATAGAGTATTGATCAAAATCGGCGACAATCGTACTAAAGTTGTCGGCTGTCGGCATCCAGTAGTTTTTATCTTTCTCGAGCACCAGAACGGTGTATTTATTTACGGTGTCAATTGTCTGCAAGTAGTGGAGGAGCCGCTCGACATATCGTCCGGTCGAAGAGTTGATAATTCGCGCATCAATTACAATGTGGCTCATTACCCTAAGTATATCATCACCCCGTTGCAATCTGTTATTTCCTACTACGTTATGACGAAACCTTAAAATAAACTGAGCAGAGGTCCGTCCTCTGCAGATAATATTTTCAAGGATTGTAAAGCAGCGGAGGGTTGAATGATGATTGTGGGTTGAGTATTTGTAAACCGGCCGTAACCTAGTAAGATATAAGGGTGGCAGAGCCTAAAAAACGTGATCTCAAGATTGTTATTTTCAGCCTAATCGGTATCTTTAATACGTTATTTGATTTGGTGCTGTATGTTATTTTCCAGAACCTTACCCATTCGATCCTGATTGCCAATATCATCGCCACATCTGCAGCACTGACGGGCAGTTATTTTCTGAACTCTCGTCTGACATTCAAGTCAAAGAAGTGGAACCTAAAAAGTTTCGTGCTATTTGTGTCTGTAACGATTTTTGGCTTGTGGTTCCTACAAACTGGCTTTATTTACCTCGTAACGCCACTTATGAACGCCGTTCCAGAGTTCTTGTGGCACATTACGGGGCCATTCGAGGATACCGCTAAGGTGATCGTTCCAAAGGTTCTCTCGGTTGTCGTAACGTTTGCCTGGAACTTTATATGGTACAACAAAGTGATCTTTAAAAAAGATTCAACCGCCGATCAAGTTATCGCCTCACTTGAATAATTAATGCGATTTTTTAGATTTTGAGTGATACTCCTGAACGAAATACAGGGGGCGTTGCTTGGTCTCGTTAAAGATTCGACCAATATATTCACCAATAACACCGAGTGATAACAGCTGCAGGCCACCGAGGAATAGAATTACTGCCATCATTGATGGGTAACCAGCCAGATCCGTTCCAAAGAAGACCGTACGAAATACCAAATAAATAATGTAAATAAACGCGACGACAGATACGATAATGCCAAAGATTGAAGATATTCGTAGCGGCGCGGTCGTAAATGACGTCAGGCCATCAATCGCGAAGTTAATCAGCTTGGGATAGCTCCAGCCTGTTTGGCCCGCGGCGCGCGGATCGCGGTCGTAGGTAATTTCTTTCTTTTTGTAACCGATCCAACTAAACATGCCCTTGGTGTAGCGCTGTGATTCGCGAATTTGCTTGAGTGCATCAACACAAACACGATCGAGCAAGCGAAAATCCCCCGTATCCTGTTGAATAGGGATATTAGTCGCTCGTTGGAGTAGTCGGTAATATAGTTTGGACGTTGACCTCTTGAGCCACGATTCACCGGCACGGCTATTACGTTTGGCATAGACGTCTTCGTAGCCATCTTCCCAGTATTTGATCATCTTAGGGATGAGCTCTGGCGGGTCCTGCAAGTCAGCATCGATAATAACCGTTGCATCACCGGTAACGTGATCTAGGCCAGCGATCATAGCAATTTCCTTGCCGAAGTTACGCGATAGATCAACGTATGACACCCGTTCATCTTGCTGGGCAAAATCCTTAATAATATTAATCGTTTTATCGCGGCTGCCGTCGTTAACGAACAGAAACTCAAAGTCATAGGATTTGTTGTCGTTGGCTAGCTTGCCAAGTCGCTGATACAGTGGCTCTAATACCTCTTGTTCGTTATAGGCAGGGATCAGAATACTAATCTTTTTCATGTGCTATTAGTATATCACTAAGGTTGATTCCGTCTAAACTCGCGTACAATGGAATATGAAAGAGGAATATAATGACGGACTTAAAAAACAAACTAGAGGCATTGGATCTATCACCAGACAGGACAAAAGAAGATGTCGGCAACGATATACGAATGCGTATTAAGGAAGTTGGCTTTACTGTCGTAGAAGAGGACACGAGTAGGCCATGGGGTGCCTTTTTCCGACTCGACAATAAAAACGCCGAGAGGTTTGTTGAAGACTTTTTTACTGACCTTAGTTTGGAACAAGCCCGTCTCGGGAATCGGGACGCAGAACTTAGCCCGAAAATACTACTTGTTTCACCTGGACAGCGCCTTAGTTGGCAATATCACCATCATCGTGCGGAACTATGGAAGTTTATTAGTACCGGGGGGTATCACCGTAGCCTGACTGACGAGCAAGGTGATCTTATAAATAGTGGGCCTGGTGATATCGTTCAATTTCAAACAGCCGAGCGCCATCGCCTGGTTGGTGCCCCAAATCACTACACGCTTGTTGCCGAAATATGGCAGCACACAGACGCTCAGCAAATGTCTGATGAAGCGGATATTGTTCGGCTCCAAGATGACTACAAGAGATAATTTATTTCTGTTTGCGAAATAACTTACGTAGACCGGTTTGATCAGGGGGTAGATCGTTCCATAGGATACTTTTGATGTAACCAGTTGAGACACGCTTGGCTGCCTGGATATGTCGACGTTCACCTAGTTTCTTGAATCCCAAAATCCAGCTCATGACAGCACCTTTTATGGCCGGTAGCCCGTTACCGTGGACGATAGCATTACCTAGAATTAGCCAGTACGATGGGTAAAAACGAACACCAATCGGGAGTAGCAGACCAGCTGGTACGTCCTTAAGAAATAACATCGGTAGGTTCTTGAATGTCTGATAAACGGCAAAACCAGGAATCTTTTTGGTCGTTCCACCCTGTTCATGATAGGCAATTGCCTTTGGGTTGTAGGCTACTTTCCAGCCAGCCAGTTGCGCCCGAAAACTAATATCCGCGTCCTCGTAGTAGGCAAAGAAGTCTTCGTCAAATAATCCAATATCTCTCAGTAGCTCAGTTTTATACAGGCTCGCACCGCCACTTGCGCCAAAAACCAATCCGGCTTCGGGCGCCTTGCTTGCTTTATCACCGCGGTTTCTGGGAAAGGCCAATCCCCACTTTGATAACCAATCGCCGGTACTATCAATTGTTTTGCCGTCAGAATGGAGTAATAACCCCGTTGCAATACCAATTTCCTTGGGCCTAATGGCATCAACCAGACTTTCTAGCCATTTCTTATCTGCACGTGCGTCGTTATTAAATAGTGCAACATATTCGTATTCTTCGTTAAGCGCCCATTCAATACCAGTGTTAACACCACCTGCAAAGCCAAAGTTTGCCGGATTATAAACGACATCTAGCATATCCTTGTGCTGCGATTGATATTCATCAAGCAGTAGTTTGGAGTTATCAATAGATCCGTTATCAACGACCAGGGTATGGGCGTGCTTATAGGATTGACTCAAAAGCGAATCAAGACACGCTAGCGTGTCGCTAATTCCATTCCAATTAAGTACTACGATGAGCGCGTTATTCATGATCTATGATCTATCTTATAACATCTTTATTCCAAGCGTCTCATTGTTGCACCAATCTGATATAATTAACCCTAGACTTATGAAAATTTCTAATGTATTTAGCAGGCGAAACCGGATACTTCTGCGCGAGTTGGTAATTACTGACTTCAAGCTTCGCTATCAAGGATCAGTGCTCGGGTACGCCTGGTCGCTACTGAAACCTTTGTTCTTATTTGCGATTATGTATGTCGTGTTTGGACTACTTGTTAAACTCGGTTCGGTTGAACATTACGCTGTCTACCTATTGTTTGGTATTGTGCTTTGGAATTTTTTTTCGGAAGCGACTAATCAAGGTATGGCATCAATAGTTAGTCGGGGTGATTTACTTCGCAAGATTAACTTTCCCAAGTATATTATTGTGCTTTCAACTACGATCTCTGCTCTAATCAACTTAACGCTTAACCTTATTATTGTCGCCGTGCTAATGGCAGTCAATGGTGTCGATCTACATATAACGGCGCTCATGATACCTGTGTACATACTCGAATTGTACGTGCTTGCTTTGGGCCTTGCGTTCTTGTTATCTGCGTTAAATGTAAAATATCGAGACACAGGACACATTCTAGAAATTGTTATGCAGGCTGCATTTTACGCAACCCCTATCATATACCCACTATCAATTGTTGTAGCGAAAAGCACAATTGCTGCCAAAATATTGTTAATGAATCCTATTGGACAAGCAATTCAAGATGCGAGATATAGCCTTATAACTCACGAGACGATCACAGCTGCTAAGCTGTTTGGTAATCAAATATATACACTAATACCATATGCAATTGTAATTATTGTTTTTGTCGTAGGAATCCTATACTTCAGACATAACTCTAAGTATTTTGCGGAGAACATATAGATGATGGGGAATGATAATATACCAGCGGTTATAGCTAAGGATTTGTATAAAAGCTTTAAGCTCCCGAACGAACAAGCGAGCGGAATTAAGCAGTTAATTATCAATAGATTAAGATCAAAAAAAGGCTACGAGGTTCAGCACGTACTTAATGATGTGTCTTTCGAAATAAAAAAAGGAGAGTTTTTTGGTATCGTCGGAAGAAACGGCAGTGGCAAGAGTACTCTTTTAAAGATGTTGGCAGGTATTTATACCCCAGACAAAGGCTCAGTTATACTCAATGGCACATTAACTCCCTTCATTGAGCTTGGGGTAGGTTTTAATCCAGAACTTACAGGCCGTGAAAATGTATTCTTGAACGGGGCGCTACTTGGGTTTAGTAAAGATGAGATGGAGCATATGTACCACGACATTGTTGAGTTTGCGGAACTAGAGCGTTTTATGGACCAAAAACTCAAGAACTACTCGTCTGGTATGCAAGTACGACTAGCTTTTTCGATCGCAACACACGCAGATACAGATATACTCATCTTTGATGAAGTGTTAGCTGTTGGCGATTCAAATTTTCAACAGAAGTGCTTAGATGTATTTAGGAAGCTCAAAAAACAAGGAAAAACCATTATCCTCGTTTCGCACAGTACAGGCGATATAGAAAAGTTCTGTGATAGAGTTCTTGTTGTTGACAAAGGTCGTAGTCTCGGTGTGATGGACCCAGGCGAGGCTATTGCAATTTACCAGCGACTTAATATTGACGACAATGATAGTGACCCTGTCGTAAGCTCAACTTTCAAAAAACGTTGGGGCAATGGAAGAGTTCGAATTAAGAAGATTATTGTAAAATCAGAAAATTCACCTGAATTAGACAGTTCACAAGTTAACTTTGGTGACGGTGTTCGTATAGAAATGCACCTAAAGAGGAAGGAGCCATCGGGTAACCTTCCGATTACGGCAGGTTTAGGGTTTTTCGATCAGGATGACGTTAACATGGCAGGACCAAATAGCTCCGATCAGCACATTGTTTTGCCAGACGGAAAATCTGAAGCCGTCGTTAGCTTTATTATCAAAGATATGATTTTTAATGAGGGTAAGTACGATATAACGGCGGCTGTCTTCGACGAAAACTCTGATAAGACCTATGACCACATAATTGACGCACAGTCATTTGACGTTATTGATAAGAAGATACGTTACGGAAAGGTTAGTCTACCAAATACAAAGTGGGAAGTGACAACAGGAAAAGTTGACGCAAAAAGTAAGGAAAATCATTGATGATAAAGAAATGTCTAATAATTTCAGACGGGCCAGTCCCAACACCAGAACACCAAAAGGTTGAAGGAGGTGGTCTTCGCTGCTGGGGATTAGCAAAGGGTATTGCTGCAAATCAAGAGGATATTGAGGTAACAGTTGCATACAACGAGGTACATATCCAACAGCCTCATACAGAGAGATTTGAAGGAATATCGATCGCTACATGGAACAAGGATTCAATACAGGAGTTGGTTAAAGACTATGACAGCATTATTGTTAGCTACTGTATGGGCGACCTGTCAATGATCGTTGTCGAAGCTCTCGTACCAGACCAACAGCTTATTCTTGATTGCTACGTACCGATATATATTGAAATGTCTGCGCGTAAGAGCAGCGATCTGCGCGGTGAATACGAAGCGTTTCAATTTGAACTCAGACGTTGGGATCACGTATTGCGCAGGGGTGATCTTTTCCTATGTGCAAACAATGCTCAAAAGGATTTCTACGAAGGTGTACTCTCAGCTGTTGGGAAAATAAATCCCGTTACGTATGGTGATGAACTCATCAAAGTGGTGCCGTATGGTATTTATAGAGAGAAGCCTGTAGCCAAAACAAAACCTGTCGACGAGTTACTACATAATAAGAAAGCACTGAAAGTGCTTTGGTTCGGGGGTATTTATCCTTGGTTTGATCTTGAAAAACTAATCGCTGCGATCGGTTTGGTATCTAAAACTACACCATGTGAGTTAACGGTCGTGGGTGCGAAAAATCCCTTCAATACTCACCCGGACTTCATTAAAAAGTATGAAAATCTGGTTAGCTTTATCGACAGGGGTAGTTACGGCAATATTATACATATGGTTGATTGGGTAGACTTTAAAGACAGAGCTGACTGGTATTTAGATAGCGATATCGTGCTCGTTGTTAACGAGGAAGGTCCAGAAAATAAACTTGCATGGCGCACAAGACTAGTTGACTTTGTGTGGGCGGACTTACCTATATTGACCAATGGAGGAGATCCGTTAGGTGAGATGTTGCTCAACGCAAACGCAGCAATACGACTCAATGGCTTATCAACAGAATCGATTGCTCACTCAATACAACAACTAGGCAAAGACAAGACAAAAGCGATGGATCTTAAGAAGAACGTCCAGCTCTTACGAGGTAGTCTTTTCTGGGATATTGTTGCACAACCAGTCGTGGATGCAATTAGGTCTTCAGTTAAATCAAAAGACAGATCGTTTGCTGCTGAGTTTACTATTCCTCAACCTAATTTAAATCGACTGAGTACAATCAAAACAAAATTAAGAAAGATTCCGAGATTCTATAAAAAGCACGGCGCACGTGCAACCTACCTAACAATTAAAACTAAATTAATTGATAAAGCAAAAAGCTACGTAGGCGCCACTGAAAAGCGTGCCCCAAAAATTATAGTAGTGTCCCACCAACTAGATTTGTCGGGTGCCCCATATGTATTGATGGACATTGTTTCGCAAATACTTAAGATCCCCGAACTAGCTAAGAAACTTGAATTCAGGACGTTTACTCCGATTAGTAAATATAATATTTCGCTATTAAACCACATGAGTATCAAGCCAAAAGTGTATCTTGATAAGAACATAGGCTTTAAATTTGTAAAAGGTGACATAGTTATAATAAACACACTATCTCACTCGTCTGTATTTATTGACTCTGTTCTTAGTGCATTAGAGAACAAAACTTTGAGCAAGGTCTTATGGTACGCCCATGAGGCAACTCCAGAAAAGTTTCTGACTGCTCTAGAAGGTCATAGGATTAGCAAGTTACTAGCAAAGGGCTCGTTAGTTCTTTACGGAACAGCCGAAGACTGCATGCGTCACTATAGAAAGTTTTTCAAGACTGATAGAGGCATTGAAATGATGCCGTACAGGTTTGACCTCGACCTAAAGAGATTTAGGACGCTTAAAGAAAAAGAATTCGATAACCTGCGATTTGTCCTGCCGGGTACTGTCGGAGATGGTAGGAAAGGACAGACTCCAGTTTTGTATGCCTTCATAGATTTCTACAATAATTTCTACAAGAAAGACCCAAGTAAGTATCGTGATTTTCTTTTGACATTTGTCGGCATCGAGAATGACTTTATTTCCGAACAGATAATAAGAAGTGGGGAGGGTAGTCTTGGCGCCCACTTCAAGTATTTCCCTAAGGTTGACCGCGAGAGAAACTTTGATATTACAGAAGAAGCCAATATTACACTCTGTTATTCGCTTCAAGAGGCGTTACCACTTTATATTTACGAAGGCATGGCTATGGGGCACCCGATAATACGTAACGAGAGTTCAGGTATGGAAGAACAACTCATCGATGGAAAAAATGGATTTGCTGTATCCTCTGATGACTATGACGGACTCGTAGATACTATCGAAAAAATACTTAATAAAGAAAAAGTTTCTAATAAGCAACTTGCAGGTATGTCCGAAGTTTCAAAGACTATCGCTCTCAAAGCAACAAGAAACACGTATAATAAGATAATAAAGGAATTACAGTAGGTAATGGTAGGTTTAGGAAAATGTCTTGTTATAGGTGCAAATGGCTTCGTGGGAAGTCATCTTGTTGATGAGCTAGTTGAAGCAGGCTATTCAGTACGTGCGTTTGATCGATTTGGTAGTCCAGTGAGGTTTGTGAAGAATAAGCAAGTTGAAGTTTTTGTGGGTGACATCTTTGATGACCAAGCAGTATATAAAGCACTAGAAGGGGTTGATTATGTTTTTCATTCCTTTTCTGCGACGACACCTTTCGCCTCTGATAGTGATCCATATGGCGATATAACCCTTAATATACTTCGCAATGTTCAAATATTTGAACAGTGTGTGGCAGCCAATGTTAAGAAGGTTATGTTTATGTCATCAGGTGGTGCAGTCTACGGGTCGCTTTCTGAACATAAAGAAGCAAGTGAGATGGATGCCCCGATTCCTGTTTCGCCATACGGTATCGGCAAGTTAGGCACTGAGTACTACTTGGCGTACTTTAATCGTAAATATGGAATGAAGTCTATATCATACCGTCTAACTAACCCTTATGGTCCTAGGCAACCTTCAAATAGTAACCAAGGTGTTATACCGATTTTTATTGGCAAGATTAAGAAGGGCGAAGAATTAACTGTCTATGGTGACGGTACGGGTTCTCGCGATTATATATATATTCGTGATGCAACAAAAATGATTGTTAAGTCTTTTGCTAATGCTGAGCACCATACCTACAATATCGGGAGTGGTTACCAAACAAACTTGAATGAAATTATTGAATCTATTGAGGAGGCTACTGGCCTTACAGCGAAAGTTGCTCATGCTGAGGCGCCAAAGACTTTCTTACAAAATGCCCGAGTAAGTATAAAAAGGTTTAACGAAGAATTCGGTACATTAAACACCACTACTCTTTCAGAAGGTTTGAAAAAGACCGTACAGTAAATCTATTGGGTCGAGAATGCCGGTCCTTCTAAGCTATAGCCGGCACCACTAAACAATGAGGCGGCTGCTTGTGGCGTAAGGGATAGGCCTAGGACATGTTGATAAGTCTTGGGATTATAATACGACATAATTGGAGTGACGTTTGGCATGTCAGAACGTGCAACGTAAAATACAATGCCGGCTTCTTGTTGGTAGCCAGTATTGCTAGCTACTAGTTGATCAGGGGTACTAAGGGTAGCACTCCACAAGTGCAATCCAGTAGAGGGATTGTAATATCTATATATAGGTACTGCCCATGGTGCCGTAGAAGGCGTTGTATTGAAAACCGCACCTTCATTGACGTATCCAAGATTCTTCAGAAAGGTTATGTCGCAATCGTAGGCTGAGTAAAAATGTTCAAAGGTTCGGGTGTTATAAAAACTTCGCACAAAGGTATTTGGTGATTCTGTGCCTGAACAAGCGCCAGCTACTTGAGTGCTGCTAAACCAGTCAGTAAAGTAAGAATAGAAGTTTAAGTTACCGTATGAGGAGCATATATCACCGCTACCAAACGCAGCTGCGTTTGGTTGATATGGCGTGTAATCATAGAGGGCCTGCGTAGCCTTATTTTGGATATTAACCGTAGTTGCACCACAGTATTGAATGTCTCGACTGGTGCCGAACCTTCCGTAGTATGTTTGAGTCGTGCTGTTGAAAGGACCTGGGTTGTAGTAGATTGTGTTGTTGCCAAGCACATACGGCGAGTACCAGGTTGTACTGTTAGTCTCGATCGCATGGTACATTTTAGCGGCCCAAGTTACTTGATTGGTGAATCCGTAGTACTGGCTGTCACACGCAGCATTATCTGGACAGCCATAGCCCGTCGCTGAGCGATACTCGCCTGGAAGTGGCCAAGTATCCGTGACGAGGCCTTGCTCTTTTTGTAATAGAACAATAAGTACTTCAGGATTGATTTGGTACTGCTGAGCCACGTTATAAATGATTTGTGCGGCGCTAAGGCCATTTTCGCTATAGTCTTTCAGGCAGGGGTAAGGTGGTGCAGCCCATCCTCGGGTTGCCGCGTATTGTGCGTGTGTTAGATCGGGTCTACCAAAGTCTGAAGCGGGGAGGAGTCCAGCGGTGTCGCAAATAGTAACCTTACCTATAAGGAAGGCTTGAATTTGACTTGCTGACATTGTGCCACTTGCAGTCATGACCGAGTCGGTAAGAATATTACCCGGATCCCATCCAGCAGTGCTGGCACTTGCTTTGGTGTTCACGAAGATGGCGTGACTAACTACAAGACCCAATACTAATAAGATGATGACAGGGATAATACCTAGGCCAATTCCCCATAGTTTTTGCTTAGGTATAGGAAGTATCATTGAATTACGACCGTTCCTGTAGTGGAGTTTGTTGTCGAGCCAGAAGTAACGTCTATCACAATAGTCCAAGTACCTGAGGTTATACCATATTGTGAAATTGACACATCAAATCCTTGACAGGTTGAACTGCTTGGGCCTGCTTGTATGCCAACTGAAGGAATGTTAGTAACCCTCGTTGAGCCTTTAGACAAGGTAAGTGTACAGGTTCCAGAACTTTCAATATCTGCAATTAGCGTTCTAACGGAGAGGGTGTCGCCGTTTTGGCCACTTGAGATTATACTTACATCAGATGAAATAGGTGATGAACTGGAGCCATCCGTTGAACTGTTTTTTGTCGTTGTACCAGTACTCGATGAATTTGCGGTGTCAGTTGCCTTTGCGCCAACGGTTGCCGATTGACTCCCTGAAGCAGTAGAAGAAGGGGTAGATTTTACAGTACTTGCAACTGGATTCGCCCTAAAAGGCCAGAGTGTTGCAGCATGCGCAGTAATGAGGTATGCCGCAGCAAAAACTAATATAACCACCACAATGAGTAGAATTTTTTTGACTGGTTTTTTATTAACCTTCTTATCGATTCTCATGTTTGTGTTACTTTTTCTTTATCCTACAAACAATTGTACGTCAAACAATAAGACAAATCAAGGTGTCAAACGAGGCAGCTTATTTTCTAATCCAGATTGTTTGTTGGCCAAATCCAACATACTGCACGTAGTCCTTCTTGAGAACAGAGTATAGCTCCGGGAAGCGAGTTTTATTAGGAACATAGTCAAAATCGGTTGTCCAATTGTTGTTTGTAATAATGTATTTTATGTTCGTTCCCTTATCGACTTCGTTAGCAATCTCTAAACGCTGGTCCTTAGTAAAGGCATACCAAATAACCGCATATCGAATCGGAGAAGGTTTACCAACAAAGTAGTACCACGACCATTCGGATGTGAGGGTGACAAATGTTTCGTCACCCGTCAAGTGTTGCTTGAGGTAATTAGCTGTCTGGATGTAGTCAGCTCTCATCAAGACACTATCGGGAACGTTGATCGGAAAGGTGTCATTACGTATGTCGATATGTTTCACAGCGATGCCAAAGAATATAAACACAAATCCGAGAATCATCACGGTAACAAAATTAAAGATTTTTTGTCTATCTTTGAATTTATTATAGGCATAATTAACACCAACGTACAGTAGAGATAAGTAGAGCCACTGAACACTATATACCCAGTGGTCGGGTAGCGTTCGACCAATTGCACTTCGAAGGAAAAATGCGCCTGTTGCTAGTAATAGTATGGGTATAGAATATTTACGAACCAGAGGAGTAATAGTCAACTGAATAGCATAGATTTTACTTTTTATTCCCCTCTTTGACTTAAGCGGCTTTTTGAGGACACTAATAAGGGTCGCACCTACGGCCGTAATCAACGCAGCGACAACTACCAGTGTAAGGCCTATAGCAAAATTAGGTCGTGTCAAAACTATGCCATCCAAGTACTCTTTGTACCTGGACATATTAAATGCGTAGTTAAGAAAATCTGCATAATCCCATTTAAGCGCCATACCAAGGATAGGGATACCTAGTAAAAAGCCGACGCAGTAAGGTAAGAATACGTTTTTCAGGAACCTTTTTGGCGCATTAAACATAATATAACCGAGGACAAGCCAAACTACTGACAGCGCACCTACGTAGAGTGCTCTGTCTAGCGAGTTTGCAAACCCAGCAGTTGCTATAAAGCCAATGACGAGACTAGCAATCATTAATTTTTTCTTTTTATCGGTCGGTATAAGTCGCAGACCAGTAACGGCCGTAATCAAAAACAGTATAGTAGCGATGTCTCTAAACGGGAATTGGACGCCAAAGATTGACGATCCAATGAAAGGCAGTGTTGTAGCTGGAAGCATTAATAAAGCTAGAACCCATAATCCAGTTGCAGATTTGAATAAATTACCTTTGAACAGAACCAACAAAAGAATGTAGTAAGACAAAAAGGCAATGATACCTAAAATGACAGTGAAAGCTCGAGTTGCGGCGATACTAGTGCCGAATAGCTTAAAAGCTATCACTGATCGAAGGGCGTCTTGGAAAACACCATGGATCATTACGAAGTCACGATATGGAGCTAGGTTGGGCTGTTCATACGCAAGAGCTGGACCGAGCGTCTCTCCTTCATGGAAAGTATCAACAAGTGCGTGGGAATAAGGACCGCCATATACGCCCGTTTGGTTATTAGCTGGGTTTGTACTATTTTGCTCTATGCCCATCGCTACTGTTAGCAGTACACATACCATAACAATAATAGTGCCAAGGATAATGCGAGGGTACCGAACGCGACCGTAGAATTTCCAGAATCTTTTAGGCCTTCTATTAAGAACTAACCACACCAGGAGACAGGCAACTGGTGGAACTAGTACCGCTAGTACGAATCGCAAAATGTTATTTGCAGGGTTATACCCCATAAGAGGCAGTGAGCTAATGATGTCTGCTGGATTGTGAAAAGGAAGCTTAATACCATCCCAAATAAGCCAAATACAGTAGTAACTAACAAGTAAAATATACAAAAAGGGATTGCGAATTAGTTTCTTTAACATACTTACCATCCATCTCAGCGAGCCTATTACTAAATACAAATCTCATAATAACAGGGAACACTCTTTGCTGCAATTTGATTGAATATGTCCACACAAACCTCGCTCAAAATATGTTAGTATAGGTAAACAATGGGGACAAGAAATATACTTATAACAGGTGGTGCGGGTTTCTTTGGTGACATTCTGAAGAGAGAATTACTTAATAAAGGGTACCACTGTGTTTCGATTGATCTTGAAGATGATGAGTACAGACATAAAAATCTCGTCTCGTATAAGGGTGATATAAGGGATAAAAAACTTTTAGACAAAATTGCTAAAAAACATAACTTCTATGCCGTTTTTCATACAGCTGCAATGTTGGCGCATGCCGTCAAAAATAAAGACTTTTTGTGGGAAAGTAATGTGACGGGAACGCGCAATGTTGCGGAGGTGGCGAAAAAATATGGTATCAAAAAAGTAATCTTCACATCATCAAATTGTCTATGGGGAAAAGGCCTTGACCATGCAATTACTGAAGAAGATGCACCATTTCCAGTAGAAATTTATGGACGCTCTAAACTTGAGGGAGAGCAGATTCTTCTCGAATATAAAAATGATTTTAACGTCGTAATCTTCCGATGCCCAACAATTATTGATGCAGGTCGTCTGGGCTTGCTTGCTATTTTGTTTGAATTTATTGATGAAGGTAGAAAGGTATGGGTAGTTGGCGGGGGTGATAATCGCTATCAATTTATTTATGCGCAAGACTTAGTTGATGCTTGTATTAAATCACTTGACTACAGTAAATCCAATATATTTAATATTGGTGCAGATAATGTTCCGACGTTTAAAGAAGCATACGAATTTGTTATCGATAAGGCTCATACTAAGGCGAGGGTAACGAGCTTTTCTCGCAAAATTGCTCTTCCGCTTATGAAGCTTGCTCATGTCCTCAGGCTCTCTCCACTTGGACCTTATCAATACAAAATGATTGCAGAAAATTTTGTATTTGATACGACAAAAATCAAAAAGGAACTGGACTGGAAACCAAAATTGACCAATCAAGATATGCTATATAAAGCGTATGAGTATTACCACCAACACCGTAAGGATATAGAAGGCCGTCATAATGCTTCAGCCCACAAGCAGGCTGCGAGAATGGGTGTGATTCGCTTACTGAAATGGCTATCTTAGTGATGTCCGATAGACTGTCGATCAAAAATCTATTTGTAATGCTATTCAAAGAAAAATCCGATAGTGGATTCGTGCAATTTTTTCGTTATTTGTTTGTAGGGGGATTCTCGGCGCTCGCTGATATACTTACGCTCTTTTTCTGTGCTTCCGTTCTTCATATATACTACCTGTTGGCTGCAGCGCTTGCATTCATTGTAGGCAATATTGTTAATTATTTCTTGAGTATCGCTTGGGTATTTAAAAGTAGTGGCCAGGTCAAAAAAGAGCTCTTGTTTTTTACGATCATAGGACTAGGAGGACTGGTCCTTAACGAACTAATTATATGGATATCGGTCGAGTTTTTTCATTTGTATTACTTAATTGCAAAACTCGTTGCAGTAGCGCTAATTGTTTTTTACAGTTTTAGCCTTCGTAGAATTCTTTTGATGAAGCTTAACGATAGATCGAGCAATAACATTGAAAAGAGTCACTCAAGTAGTATATAATTAACGTTAAATAACATTGTCTACTGAGCAAAAAAACAATAGTGTTTTTTACGTGAAGTATTAATTTGAGGAGTAGTGGTTCATGGCTAAAACTAACCTAAGCGTTGCTGTTATTGGTGCAGGTCCAGCGGGTGCAACAGCGGCATATATGCTTGCAAAACGCGGAGTTAAAGTAGACTTATACGAGGCAGCGCCATACGTAGGTGGTATGTCGCGATCTATAGAATTGTGGGGACAAACCGTCGATATTGGTGCGCATCGTTTCTTTAGTAGTGATCCTCGGGTTAATAAATTATGGCTTGAAGTTGTCGGTAAAGATTACAAAATGGTTAATCGTTTGAGCCGCATTATGTATCAAAATAAGTTCTATAATTATCCAATTAAAGTTACCAATGTGCTTGAAAACCTTGGCTTAAAAGAGTCCATCTTTTCAGTCAGTAGCTATATTTGGCAACGCGTAAAACCAGGTGGTCGCGATCTAGGTACGACATTTGAGTCATGGGTCGAGGCACGCTTTGGTAAGCGCTTAGCTCGGCACTTCTTTAAGACATATGCCGAGAAGTTATGGGGTATTCCAACTTCAGAACTTGATGCGGAATTTGCAGCCCAGCGTATTAAGAAGCTATCATTATGGGAAGCCGTTAAAGGCGCGCTTTTTGGTGGCGGTGGTGATAAGCACAAAACTCTTGTTGACCAGTTTGCCTATCCAGTTCAGGGTACCGGAGAGATTTACGAACGTATGAAGACATCGATTGAGAAAAACGGCGGGAGAGTTTTTTTAAAAACCCCAGTACAAGCAGTTGTGGCTCGTGGCAAAGTAATTATCGGTGTTGAGCTAGAGTCTGGTGAAGTCCGTAAGTACGATGAAGTTATCTCATCGATGCCAATAACACAACTCGTTAGTCGCCTAAAGGACTTACCAACAAAAGTCGAAAAAGCAGCCAGCACACTACGCTTTCGTAATACTCTGATCGTTTATCTACAGCTCAAAGGCGGCGAAGTGTTTCCTGATAACTGGATTTATCTTCACAGTCCAGAACTAAAAATGGGTCGTATTACAAATTTCCGTAACTGGGTTCCAGAGATTCTTCACGGTAAAAAGGAGACAATTCTTGCCCTTGAGTATTGGTGTTTTGATGAAGACGATTTTTGGCACTGGAGTGACAAAAAATATATCGAGCTTGCGAAGAGAGAACTCGTAAGTACGGGGCTTGTTGAAGCATCGCAAATCTTAGACGGTAAAGTTATGAAAGTTCCTAAATGTTACCCTGTATATTCACATGGCTATCGCAAACCACTGAAAGTAGTGGAGAATTATTTGAGAGAATACAAACATCTGCAGTTTATTGGTCGTTATGGGTCGTTTAAATATAACAACCAAGATCATAGTATTCTGATGGCTATGCTCGCTGTCGAGAATCTACTAGATAACGGCAAGCATGACTTATGGAACGTCAACAGTGATGATGAATACCAAGAGTCATCAAAGATTACTGCAACTGGCCTGGTGATAAAAGAAACCACGCCCGAAAGTTAGATACATTACCCTCGCAGTAAGGAGGCAATGCGAGTCATGAGATGCTCACGGCTACGAAGTGTAGTATGTCTACGCACGCCAAGCAAAACTACACGAGTAATATAGTACATAATAAACTCCGGCATACCGCTTTTAGTACGATCTTGATTAACTGCTTCAATTCTTTGAGTGTAGCGACTTGATAGACCAAGTATTTTACAGACAAAGTATTCTATTCGTGGCAAGTGAGTAGTATGAGCGACGAGACCTAAAGGATTTCGTGCACTAAAAACAGTATCTTTAAAATAGCGTTTTTCATAAATGTTAAGAACACTTTCGAGCGTGCTAACCGATTCAACTTCGGCGTAAATACTAACGTAGTCGCTAATTGGACGTCCCTCAATTGTTACACATTTGATTCGTTCTAGCATAAGACTCGCTTCGCGGAACTTGTATGGTAGGGCTTCGATACCTTCTGACGCACCTGCATATCCACCACTGAGAACAACTAAGCCTGGTGTCACTTTGAAAATATCGATATGCAATGTAATATACGCCAACAATGCATCAACGCGACCTATAGATGCAGAGCTTAGCTTTATACTGGATCCACGAATCTCGAGTCCACGACCAAAGACGATAAGTTGAGTGGCAGTATTATGAGACATTGTGACTTTATTATACTTCGATGATCTGTTGTAGGTTAGGTAGTTGCATACCAAGGAAGATCTGCGTAATTTGATAGCTGCTCAGGTACTGTACCGACATTGCCATCAGGCGGAATACGATCTGCAGTCATTTTTGTTAGGAGTCGACTCGTACCGTAAGGGTCAAGCACTCGAGTGAATCCGTTGAGTGCTAGCCCCAGAGTACCTTGGCTATGGAACAGCTCTTGTTGATTAGCGGAGAGATCCGGTGGTACCATTACATCGAGGGGTATCTCATAGGCGAGGCCGTACATAGTTGCGCGCTCGCGTTGTCCTGGAGAGCTGACATACGTAACGTCAGAAAATCGAGGATTATCTATGAAGCCCTTGGCGGCTACTTTTATTTCCGCTGCACCGTTGTACTGCCGTGCGTTATATAGATCCAACCAATCTTTGCCGTGTAGCGCCTCGGCAGGAACTTTATGTTGCATCAGCCATAAACCTGCAGCGTCGTAAAGGGCAACATTATCAGTTTCACCTGACGCCGAGTCGTGATGACGGTTACCAGTTAAGAAGAACTCTGCTTTACCACCGGCTGTAATTGTCTTCTTGTATTCTTCTAGTGCAGCAGCAAGTCTTACTTCAAACTCTGGATTTGGTAGTATACCACCAACAAGGGGATGCTGCGCAGCTGGGATAATCAGCGACGTATCGGCAAGCTGGGACTCTGCCCGGGTACGACGCAGCTCAGCAACTCTTTCTCGCTTGGTCTTCAGCCAGTTGACAGTGACGAGCCTTTCGCCATCTGGGCGATTGATAGGTTCTTTAGGTATTCTCATTGTAGTATAGCCAGTAAACTCTCTTTTGAGAGATACTATAACATCTTGTATGGAAAATTACTAGTGCTAAGACAGTAATCGTAGAAGATATTTGCCATATCCAGATTTTTCAAGTGGTTGAGCGAGTGTTTTTAGCTGTTTATCGTCGATAAATCCTTCACGCCATGCGACTTCTTCGATTGCCCCAATGCTAAGACCTGTACGCTTCTGAACAACCCTAATGTAATCCGCAGCATCAACCATTGAGTCGATTGTACCTGTATCGAGCCATGCTGAACCACGGTCCATGACACTAACTTTTAGCTTGCCACGTTTGAGGTATTCAGCGTTAATGTCGGTAATTTCAAGTTCACCACGATCGCTTGGTTTAACGTTCTTGGCGATTTCTATGACATCATTATCATAGAAATAGAGACCGACAACTGCGTAGTCTGATTTAGGATCCTTGGGTTTTTCCTCGACTGATATGGCGTGCATTTTGTCATCAAACTCAACAACACCGTAACGTTCTGGGTCTGAGACCTGGTATGCAAAGACGACGCCACCCTCTGGGTTTGTGTGCTTTTTTAATTCAACACCAAAGTCTGGTCCGTGGAAAAGATTATCTCCGAGGATTAACGCAACTTTGTCATTACCGATGAACTCCTCACCAATAAGGAAGGCTTCGGCGAGTCCGTTTGGATCATTCTGTATTGCGTATTCAAAGTTACAACCAAACTGTGAGCCATCACCGAGTAAGCGGACAAAGCCTTCGTTATCCTGAGGTGTTGTGATGATAAGGATATCCTTGATCCCGGCAAGCATCAGTGTACTAATAGGATAGTAGATCATTGGCTTGTCATAGATCGGCATGATTTGCTTACTAATCCCCATAGTTATTGGATATAAACGTGTTCCTGATCCACCAGCTAAAATGATACCTTTCATGATTCCTCCGCAGTTTTTTTAGTAAGATATTCTGATAATGCCTCGCGCCAGTCGCGTGGTACGAAGCCCGTGGCTTTTATTTTATCAAGACTGAGCGTACTTTGTAAGGGGCGAGGCGCAATGCCTTGCTTGCCATTGTAATATTCTGCAGTCGTAACACCTGTAACATCGCTAGAGGAGTAGCCTGTCGTGTCATAGACGATTGAGGCAATGTCGGCCCAACTAACGCTGTCACCGTCGTTTGTGAAGTTATACGTGCCGTAGGGCGCATTATTAAATAGTAGGTGTGCGATCGCACTGGCCAGGTCAGTTGTAAAGGTAAGGCGACCGATTTGGTCATTCACCACACTTGGTTTGATGCCTTGCTCGGCCAAGGACTTCATAGTTAAGACAAAATTCTTGCCTTCACCGATCACCCATGAGGTACGTAGCAAATAATTCTTGGGTGCGAGGCCAACGACCAAGTCTCCTGCAGCTTTACTTTGTGCATAGACACCAAGTGGCGACAGATCCTCGGTCTCTAAGTGTGGGTTGACGGTACCATCAAACACATAATCACTTGAAACATGGACGATAGTGATGTCGTGTGTGATTGCAGCCTGGACTAAATGGCCGACTGCAGTCGCGTTGACTTTCCATGCTGCGATGCGTCCTTCTGCGGTCTCTGCGCCATCAACATTGGTGTAGGCAGCGGCATTGATGATGAATTTTATAGTGCTCCAGTCAAAGCTCGCAACTGACTCGCTACTGGTAATATCTAGTTCGTCGATATCTGCGGATTTGGCATTAGGGTAGAGTGCACGAAGGGCAGTACCTAGTTGTCCATTTGCACCAACAATAAAGATTTCGGAGTCGTTCATTATCCTAGGATTTCTTTCAGAGATGGATTAGCGCGGTCTTTATCTGAAATAATCATGCCCGCGTTTTCGGCAATTGGCCAATGAATCGCAAGGTCTGGGTCGAGAGGATTACACGCAAGTCCAGGCATGCCGGGAACCCATTCTGTTTCAAAGTAATAGAGATAGGTCGAAGGCTCATCACTAACAGACTGGAACGAATTGCCGAGGCCCTTACTAACGAATAGACCCTGTCCCCGTTCAAGCTCAAAACCAAGCCATTTGCCAACAGTTTGGGAATCATTACGAAGATCAACGACAACCGCGTAAACCTTACCTGCAGCGACTGAAACCAGCTTGTGTGCAGATTCAGCGTGAATACCACGTAGGGCTCCCTTGACGGTAAGAGGCGCGTTGACCTGAGGGCGATCACCGAGTGTCGGTAGGCCTGAGGCTTCAAAATCTGATTGACGGTAGAATTCCATAACGGAACCGCGTGGGTCTTCAATAACTTTGAACTGGACCGTATAGAGGCCCTTGATCTCTGTTTCTGTTGCGCTAAAGTCAGCCATTATTGTGCCTGTGCCTTATATTTTGCTTCGGTCTCAGCTTTTTGTGGCTTCCACCAGTCTGGGTTTTGCTTGTACCATTCAATTGTATCCTTGAGGCCTGTTTCAAAATCTGTATATTTTGGTTCCCAACCAAGTTGTGTGCGAAGTTTAGTAGAGTCAATGGCATAGCGCATGTCATGACCAGGACGGTCAGTTACGTGATCATAAGCGTCTGCTTCTTTACCAAGAGTAGTCAGGATGAGTTCGACGACAGATTTGTTATCTTTCTCGCCATCAGCGCCAATTAGGTAAGTCTCGCCTTCGACGCCTTTTTCTAGAATAGTTAGGACTGCCGAACTATGGTCTTCGGTGTGGACCCAGTCGCGAACATTCTTGCCTTCACCGTATAGTTTAGGGCGACGACCTTCAAGTACCTCAGTAATTTGACGAGGGATGAACTTCTCGACGTGTTGGTACGGACCGTAGTTATTAGAACAGTTCGAAATGGTGGCCTTGACGCCAAAGCTGCGTATCCAGGCACGAACGAGTAGGTCAGAACCTGCCTTGGTCGATGAGTAAGGACTTGAGGGGTTATAGGCAGTTGTCTCGGTAAATTTGTGCGGATCATCAAGTTCTAGATCGCCATAGACTTCATCGGTAGAGATGTGATGGAGACGTTTGCCAAATTTACGAACTGCCTCGAGGATTGTGTAGGTACCGATGATGTTGGTATCAACAAATGGTCGAGGGTTATCGAGCGAGTTGTCGTTGTGTGATTCGGCAGCGTAGTGAACAATTGCGTCATTCTCCGAAACCAGGTTATTGACGAGATCCGCATCCATGATGTTGCCCTCAACAAGAGTAACGCGTGATGGGTCAAGGCCATCGAGATTTGCCTTATTACCTGCGTAGGTAAGTGCATCAAGTACAGTAATATGCCAGTCGGGACGCTCTCTGTAGACGTAGTGTACGAAGTTCGAGCCAATAAACCCCGCACCGCCAGTAACGATAATCTTCATGTTATTTATTATACAATGCCAGAGTCGCGTAGCCGTAAGAAACTAGCTCTAACCTCGTTAAAGTAAATCATGTCGGGGTCGACGTCTGTCATGGCTATAAAGCGAGCTTCGGCCACGTCATCCTGGGGGGTTATTACTGGGTTGCCAATGAGTCGTGCATAGAACGCACCCCCCAAAACGACCAAATCTTCACCCTCGTATCTATAAGGGTTAACATCGCTTAATAAGTATTGCGGTTTCGTATAATTGTCTGGGGTTAAACCTAGCTCTTCTAATAGCTCACGTGCGATACTGTCTTCGAATGTTTCAGCACCATCGCAGAAGCCTCCTGGGGCATCGAGTTTACCGAGACCTGGTTCACGTCCTCTAATAGCAACCAAGACTTCTTTCTTGTCGTTAATAATCCAAAGACACGATGCCGGAGATGCATTATTGAATATAGTATGTCCGTTCTGACATTTATAAACATGACCATGCACAAGCGTTAACTTGGATCCACACCGTCTGCAGTAATTCATTTCCATAGTTCCAGTATAGCAAGCAGGGTGCTCTAGATGATAAACTGATACATATGATTACTGTCATTATTGCCGGTGGGTCCGGAACCAGATTATGGCCCTTGTCGACATCGGACTATCCGAAGCATCTTCTTAACTTAACGGGTGATCGCACACTTCTACAAATGGCATACGATCGCTCCCGAAGTGTTGGCGATACGATCTATATTGTTACCGAGCAAAGTCATTCCGATCACGTGAAGTCTCAACTGCCAGATCTACCACAGGATGCCGTTCTCATTGAACCAGGCAGGCGCGGAACGGCCCACTGTATTGTGATGGCACTGGATGTGATTGCTCGAACGGGAAACAAGGACGAACCAATCGCATTTATTCACTCTGATCATTTTGTGCGCGATGTGGAAGGTTTTGCGCGCTCAGTCCATGCAGCGGGTAGAGTCTCGAGCGATAAAAACGAAATTACCCTCGTCGGTATCGAACCAACTTTTCCCGCAACTGGCTTTGGCTACATCGAACGTGATGGCGTGATCGATGAAGGAAGTGGTGCATTCCGCGTCGCAAGCTTTAAAGAAAAACCGGATCTTGAAACAGCCCAGACTTTCTTGGCATCAGGTAACTACCTATGGAATTGCGGCTATTTTGTAGGGTCAGTTAATACGTTCTGGAATGAGATCAATGCCAGTGCACCAGAACTACAAGCAAGTGTTGAAAAACTACGATCTGTTACAGACTATCCATCAGATGACTACAACAATGCGTATTTAGCACTTGATACGCAGATTATTGATTACGCGCTCAGTGAGAGATCAAATAACTTGGCTGTAGTCGCAGCAACTTTTGACTGGATGGACATTGGATCGTTCAAGGATCTCCACGACATTGTCGATAAAGACGAACGCGGCAACTACCAGAGAGGCGAGAACATCCACTCACTCGATAACGAGAACGTCTACATTCGTAATGAGGAGGCCAAGCCAATTGCCGTTATTGGCCTCGATAACGTCGTCGTCGTAAATACTCCAGACGGTATTTTGGTTGCACGTAAGGACGTCAGCCAACGTACCGGTGAGGTTGCGAAATCACTAAGTAGGAATAGGTAAGTTATGCCGCGTCGAAAATTATCAGAATACCGCGCCAAGAACCTAGTTAACCATGCGATTGGCGAAGATTACGTGGGATGGTCTATTCTCGATCTTGATGATCTCAAAAAAGTTGATGGTTACGATAGCTATGTTGTGAAAGTTGACCAAGCGGTTAAGGGACGATTCAAAAAAGGACTGGTGTTACTAAATGTTGAACATAAGGACCTCAAGTCCAGTGCAAAACAATTAATGAATGAGGGCTACAATTCATTATTAGTGGAGCCTTACGTCGAACACGTCGATCAGTCTGAACGGTATTTAGCGCTTCATCACGGTCGTGATGGCTTCACGGTCGCCTATAGCCGTAACGGCGGAGTTAACGTTGAGCAGAACCCACATTCAATTGAATACTTTAGACTCGGTGATGATTTTGACTGGGATAATCTTGCAACCGTTACGAATATCGAAGTAGATAAACTGCAGGCACTCGTAAAATTGTTCAAGGACAATCACTTTGCATCACTTGAGATTAATCCCTATGTTGCCGATCGACGATCATTAAATGTTCTTGATGTTGCAGTCGAAATCGACGACGCTGGCCAATACTTCACCAGAGCATGGAACGAAACGGATATTCGTTCTCCACGAAAGCTTAGTGGATCCGAGGAGCAAATCCATGTGCTGAATGACAATTCACCTGCCTCGTTTAGTCTGAGTGTCCTTAATCCTAACGGCTCAATTTTCTTGTTGCTCTCAGGTGGTGGGGCTAGCATCGTGATTGCTGATGAAGTTTATAACCAAGGCTTAGGGGATGAGCTAGCAAACTACGGCGAGTATAGTGGCAATCCAAATACCGAAGAAACATACATCTACACCAAGGAGTTGATTAAACTAATTATTGACTCCAAGGCTCCTAAAAAAGTCTTGTTCATCGGCGGAGCAGTTGCTAACTTTACCGACATCGCCAAAACGTTCGCGGGTATCATTGCAGCACTTGATGATCAGGCAGCTGCACTCAAGAAACAGCATCTCAAAGTGTTTGTTCGTCGGGGTGGTCCAAATCAAGAAATTGGCCTCGCAAAGATTAAACAAGCGCTTGAGGGCCATGGAATACTTGGTGGCGTCTATGGTCCCGATGTGTCAATTAGTGATGCGCTTGGTTTTGCACTTAAAGAACTGAAGGACGAAGAGAAATGGTAGACATTAAAATATTACGCGATAATGCCAACATTGTGATCCTCGGTTCACATGCTGATGTCATTCAATCCATGCTCGACTATGACTACCTGGTTGGCAAATCAAAACCTAGCATTGTTGCAATTATCGCTAGTGGTCGCAAGCAAGAACGATATTTCTGGGGGGAAAGCGAAGTAACAATACCCGTTGTTGCGAATCTTGAGCAACTATCAGATGCCGTCAGGGAAAGTATTACGGCAGCGCTGAATGTGCAGTCAGCTAGACGAATTCTATCATCAACCACACAGGCCGTAGAACTATTACCGAATCTACAAGTTGTCGATATCTTTGCGGAACAAACTCCCGAATCTCATAGTCTCGATCTTATTAAACTAGCAGCTGCCAAGAATGTCCTGATTGTTGGTCCCGCGTCAGTTGGTGTGTTAATTCCAGGATTTATGAAACTTGGCGCCATTGGTGGTACGCGTCATCCACAAATCTCGCATGCAGACATACTAGAGATTGGCGATACAGCCGTCGTCTCGACATCTGGTGGTATGGTGAACGAACTGATTCATACAGTTACTGGGGTTGGTCTTGGTATTTCGTTTGCGATGGCACTTGGTGGTGATCGTTTTCCGATTACGACGCCAGCACAAGCACTAGAACTTGCCGAAGCCGACAAGCACACGAAACGTATTGTCTACTTTGGCGAACTTGGTGGATCTGACGAATATGAAATCGCCCAGCTGATCACTGGGGGCAAAATTACCAAGGAACTAATTGTTTATATTGCCGGCACAGTCGCCGAACTTTTTGAAGAACCACCACAATTTGGTCATGCTAAAGCGTTAGCGCAGACCAAAGACGAGTCGGCATCCGCCAAAAAAGAGGCTCTTAGAAAAGCTGGTGCAATCGTAGCCAATACTTTTTCGGATGTCCATAATGAACTCACAAAACGCGTTGTTGAAAAACGTGTCGTAACCGAGCCAAAGATTGGCACGCGTAAACGCAGCATGATCGTCAGCCATATCTCGGGGGAAATAGATGAGAATGTTGTGCTACTGGGTAAAGATTTGATGGAAGCGGTTGAGAATAATTCAATCGCTTCGCTGGTTTTGTCTATGCTACTCGGTGAGCAGGTTGATTCTAAGAAAGCGGTTGCCTTTGTTGATTTTGTTTTCAAGCTACTCGTTGACCACGGTCCCTATGTGTCCGGCGCACTGAATACGATCGTATCGGCGCGTGCCGGTAAAGATTTGATATCGAGTCTCACTGCGGGCTTGATGACGATTGGTCCACGGTTTGGCGGCGCGATTAATAGTGCAGCAGCCGAGTGGGTGCAGGCCGTTAAGGACGACGTTACTCCACAAGAGTTTGTTGAGGCATTTGCAAAACGCGGTGGCATTATCCCAGGTATTGGTCATAAAAAATACACAATTGATAACCCTGACCCGCGCGTTAAGGCTCTGAAAGCATTTGCGAAAAACACCAACGGCGATCAGTATCTTAATTTTGCCCTAGGAGTTGAGGCAATTACAACCACCAAGAAAAGTAACCTTATTCTAAATGTTGATGGAACAATCGCAGCGATTTTGCTTGATATTCTGGAATCGGAATTTAACTACAGCCAACAACAACTGCTGGAGCTGTCAGAGATCGAGTTCTTCAATGCGTTATTTGTCCTCAGTCGCTCAATTGGTTTTACGGCGCACTACCTCGACCAACGCCGTCATGATGAGGGGTTACTACGATTATCGCCAGACGACGTTAGGTATATAGAGTAATATGTGCGGCATTGTTGGGTACGTTGGCAGTAAAAAAGCGCAGGAGTATTTAGTTACGGGTCTTCATCGCCTCGAATATCGAGGCTACGATTCAGCCGGTATTGTAACAATCGATGATCACAAGGCGACACTCCACCGGGCAAAAGGCAAGGTTGAAGAACTTGATCAACTGACAGCCGCAAATCCTTCAAGTGGCACAGTTGGCATTGGCCACACTAGATGGGCAACGCATGGTGAACCGTCAATTACGAATGCCCACCCACAACAATCAGGTGATATCTACTTGGTGCATAACGGTATTATCGAAAATTACCGGGAGCTAAAAGCCGAACTCAAAGACCACAAATTTGCGAGTGAGACTGACACCGAAGTCCTGGCTGCATTGATTGACTCGTTTTACGATCCTGGTACTAAATTAGTTGATGCCGTCGCCCAGGCACTACAGCTTGCCGTTGGAACGTATGGCATTGCTGTCGTCTCAACACGCGAACCAGAGCACATTGTCGTTGCGCGTTCAGGCAGTCCACTGATTATTGGTGTCGGTGAAGGTGAGACGTATATCGCCAGCGACGCTTCAGCACTTGTTGGCTATACTGATCAGGCAGTCTATCTCAATGATGGCGAAATCGCTGTATGTAGTGCTGATGGCATTGATGTGGTTGATCTCGCTTCACGGCCACTTACTAAGGAGGTCGAGACGATCGAAGTTGATATGCAGGCTATCCAAAAACAAGGCTATGACCATTTCCTGTTAAAGGAAATTAGCGAGCAGCCACAGACCCTGCGCTCGACCCTTAACGGTCGTGTTAATGTGGCCGACAAACGTATCAAACTTGGTGGTCTCAATATGACCGATGATGAACTTAAGGCAGTTGAACATATCACCATTATTGGCTGTGGTACAGCCTACTATGCAGGCGTACTTGCCTCGTACTATTTGGAGCAAATTGTTGATGGGCTGACGATTGATGTTGCGGTCGCGTCGGAGTTTCGTTACCGGTCATTTCACTTACCGAAAAATACCGTCGCGCTTGTTGTGTCGCAATCGGGCGAGACAGCTGATACATTGGCATGCCTTCGTGAGATTAAAAAACGTGGCGTAAAGACGCTCGGTATTATTAATGCCGTAGGCTCAACGATTGCTAGGGAAGTTGATGGCGGTATTTACGTTCACGCCGGTCCAGAGATTTCTGTTGCATCGACCAAGGCATTTACCTCTCAAGCCGCCGCTATGATTATGTTTGGTCTGGTTATCGCACAGACAAAAGGCGCGGACGTGAAGGACACACTGCCATATATCGAAGAGCTAGCAGAGTTGCCAACTGAAATTGAAAACGTCATTAAAAATAATCAAAGTGAGATTGCAGAAATTGCCAAACGCTATGGTTCATATAACCATGCATTATTTTTCGGTCGTGATACTGTCTATCCCGTTGCGCTCGAGGGTGCGCTAAAACTAAAAGAAATCTCATACATTCAAGCTGAGGGTTATGCAGCAGGCGAGTTGAAACATGGTCCAATTGCCCTGGTTGATGACAGTTTTTTCGAAGTAGGGCTGCTACTTGATAACTGGTTATTTGATAAAACACTCAGTTCACTATCCGAGGTTAATGCGCGTGGTGGGCATATCTTTGCAATTACTAATAGCAAGAAGGCAATTGATGCCGAGACGGTGCTACATATTGATACGAAGCTAAAGTTACTAGCACCACTAGTCCTGAATGTTGCCCAGCAGTTATTCGCATATTACATAGCAGTCGCACGTGGTAACGATGTTGATCAGCCACGTAATCTGGCCAAGAGTGTTACGGTTGAATAGATATGAGTGTGAAGAAAATTTGCTTAATTACGTGCTATAACCAGCCAGATTATATTCGTGCGCGGACACTTCGTGCGACATTAAGGTCAATGGATGACGTTGACTTAATTGTTGTAAAAAATAAACATACAAACATTTTGCGGTATATTGAAGTATTCTGGCGGGTCCTAGTAGTGCGTATAAAGTATCATCCTGATATTTATTTTCAGACTTTTAGGGCCTATGAATCATTTCCAGTTTTACGGCTTATTACCATTGGTAAAAAGTTTGTCTTTGATGAATTTATTAATCCAATCGAGCAGGTTGCTTACGAGAACCACTACATCAAACCTGGTGGTATCGTTGCTGGGCTTGCACGACTTGGCTACAAGTTCTGGTTACTGACGGTTAGCGTGATTGTAACGGACACACCGTCGCACGCTGCCTATTCAGCCAAGCTTATGAAGTTACCAGTTGATAAGTACGTACCGCTCATTGTTAGCACTGACGAGGTAGTTTTTAAAAAGACGAACGTACCCAAAAAAACTGAGGATGGCATGTTTACGATATTCTACTACGGACTTTTTATGATGCCACTTCAAGGTCTTGATGTAATTCTGAATGCCATGAAACTCTTAAAAGACCAAGACATAGACATTAAATTGGTACTTATAGGTGGTAAAGATTCAACCATCGACAAGGTTGCACGAGTACAAGATAGTGGTGCCAATATAGAGTATAAGAAGTATGTTCCCTATGAATCATTGCCAGACTACATGGCGTCAGCTGATCTATGTCTGGCGGGTCCATTTGGTGGAACGGTCCAAGCGCAATATGTGATCGGTGGTAAGACATTTCAATACCTACATATGGGCCGGCCTACTATTATCGGGCGTAACGAAGAGTCGCATATTTGGACAGATAAAAAAGATGCACTGATTGTTGATCAGGCTAATCCGCGGCAACTGGCTGACGCAATTCTTTGGGCCAAGAATCACCCAAGTGAACTACGTACTATTGGTCAAAAAGGCCAGCAGTTATACGAGCATAAACTTTCGAATAAAGAACTCGCTCGTGAACTACGACTGCTTCTTCTGAGCAAACGTTTGGCGTAAATGCATACTGCTTGACACGACAAAAATAACAAGTAAAAAGATGATATAAAGCGCACGGTCGAGTACACCAGCGGCAACGATTGAACTGAGTCCAATGTGGTGAAGAGACTGTGAGAAAATGAGGAATGCTTCGCGGATGCCAATGCCACCCGGTGTGAGCGACACGAATAAGGACAAGTTAGCACTAGCTGTATAGGAAATGATCTGCGTGATGCTAAGGTGCGACGACGGATCAATAGTAGCAAGCTCAGTGCCATAAATAATAATTATGAATATAATTTGTATAAGCGTACCAACAAAAACTAATAGTAAAAATTTACCAAAGGATGCGAGCTTTAGTAGGCGGGTAGCAATGATAGCCAAAATGGCCGCACCAGCCAAACCTAGAAGTGTTAACCACCAAATGGTATTGATGAATAGTAGCGCAATATTAATTGCTGCAAACGCGCCGTAGTAAAAGAGCATAGCGTAGGCGTAGTCGCGAATCCTTAGGCCTACCTTTGTTTTTAAGTAGACTGCCCGTATGCCTGGTCCGCTTTGAAGCGGGCCAAAGAAGTTGATAACGCTTGAATACATCGTGAGCAGTAGTCCGTTTTTTGCGGGTAAGGTCCTACCTCGTAGCTTAATAACAGCGTACATAATCACAAAGTTTGTCAGAATGACGCCGAAGTATAGAACGAAAATAACAATGCCAATTAACGGATTGATGTTCAAGACTTCGGATATGATTGATGGGTGCAGTGCAATGTAATAGCCGAACAGGAACAGAAAAATGAGAATGAGGATCACGCCAATAATTTGTTTATTTGCAACAAAAAAACGCACGATAGATGTGCTTTTTAGTGATTGTATATATTCACGCTGCTTTTGAAATCGCTTTGTATCCATAGGATTATTTTTGTTTATATTGAATTTCTTTAATACGTTCAAGTTCATCTTCGGTCAGTGTACGGTTGATACGCTGGAGGTCAGAAATACCAAGCAGTGCAAATGATAGTAACGCACCGACAAGCATTGAAGACCCAAAAATAAGGGACTGAATATGTCCACGGGAGTCACCCTGGATGACATGAATAAAGTAGAAAATAAACGGAACAAGCGCAGCAATCAAAAAAACGACTCCAAGTATATTGAACAAAATATAAGGTTTGAACATCAAGTAACTGCGAATAATTGCTTCACTTGACTTGAGCATGTGTTGCCAAATGTTTTTGAATAAACGAGACTCACGAGTTTTGGGGTTTGTTTCGATTTGGATGCTGGCAATTGCGAGGCGTTTGTTACCAGCCTGAATAATAGTTTCCATACAGTAGCTAAACGAGGTAATGATATTGATGCGCATCAGTGCGTATCGTGAGTATGCGCGAAAGCCACTGGCGGCATCAGGCACATTGGTGCCTGCAGCCTTATTAACAATCCAACTTCCAAATCGTTGCATGAGTTTTTTGAACGGCGAGAAATGTGCAACTGTTGCAGTTTGACGATCACCGATCACAATTTCGGCACTCCCTGCAATAATTGGCTGCACTAAGTCACCGATACGATTTTGAGGATACTGGTTATCACCATCAGTATTGACGACAATATCTGCGCCGTGCTTCAACGCATAGTCAACGCCATCACGAAATGATCTGGCAAGACCCATATTGCGACTATGAATGACGAAGTGTTTGACACCAAGTGATTTCGCAACTTCGATGGTTTTATCGGATGAGCCGTCGTCGATAACAAGAATTTCGATTTCATCAACGTTCTTAATTGTCTTAGGTATCGATTTTAATACCAATGGTAAGGTGGTCTCTTCGTCGAGGCATGGTATTTGGACAAAGACTTTCATTACCTACCTACACCGATGTATGTGAGGCCTGCTGCGCGAATGCTATCTGGTGAGAAGCTATTCATACAGTCAACAAATAACTTGCCGTTCATTAGCTGCGCATAACGTGAGGCTGAGAGCGAGGTAAATTCTGGCCAGTCGGTTGCGACAAAAACTGCATCAGCATTTTGGACTGCTTCCGTCAGGTCGTCAATGACAGTGATACCGTCAGTGAGGACATCAAGAGTCTGTGTATCCTGCATGGCGACTGGATCGTGAACTTTTACTATTGCACCTGCGCGTTCAATGAGCAGGTTAGCAATTTTTACAGAAGGTGAACGCCTGACATCGCTCGTACCAGCCTTGTATGAAAGACCGAGAACTGTAACGTTTTTACCAACAAGTGAACCGTTATCTAGACCAATGACCTTCTCAACAATGTAGCCTGGCATGGAGTCGTTCTCTTGGGTAACGGCATGAAGGATATCGATCTCAACACCATATTCGATACCAGAGCTAATGAGGCCGCTGACGTCCTTGGGAAAACACCCACCACCAAAGCCTCGCCCAGCATTTAAAAATGACCTGCCAATACGCGGATCAGCACCAACGGCATGCATAACTTCATTAATATCGGCGTGGGTTGCATCAGCTAATTTAGCGATACTATTTGCAAAGGTAATCTTGGTAGCAAGAAAGGCGTTCGCCGTAACCTTGATAAGCTCGGCGCTATTAACGCTCGTTGTGATGTATTCGCCGTCCTTGTTATCTCGTCCATCTATATCAATGCCGGCATGTTTAGCTATATCATTTCTTTGTTCGGTTACATGCTTGTATAAATCAATAACTGCATTTGAGGCTGTTTTATCGGTACTGCCAACAACGATGCGATCGAACCATAAACTATCAATAAGCGCACTGCCTTCACGAAGAAACTCTGGATTAGACACGTAGCTGACATTTGAACCAGCATCAGACAGCAACTTGATGATCTTTTCGCCTGTTCCAACCGGCACAGTACTTTTCTGGACGAGAATTTTTGAATTGTCACCGATAGTACTAATAATTTTATCAACCACATCAAAGACGTAGGTAAGGTTCGAGCTACCATCAGGATTATCAGGCGTGCCAACACACGAGAAAATGACGTCCGTTTCGCCTAAGGCTTCCTCGTACGAAGTAGTTGGAATCAGCATACCAGATTTAATTGCGTTCTCAACCAGTGGATCAAGATTTGCCTCATAAAAGAATGAACGGCCTGAACGTATGACATCGATACGTGCTTGATCTACCTCAAGAGCATATACTTTGAAACCCGCATTTGCGAAGATTGTTGCTTGCGTGAGCCCCACATACCCCGCACCTATTATAGTGATAACCATACTGATTTATTATAAAGCACCAAGGCATTTAGATGAAATAAAGATCAAGCGCGTCATAACAAAAATCCCTGGGGACTTACAGCTGTACATCGCTACCGACAACTAGCGGCTTAACAACATCTTTAACGGTAGTATTAAAGTCGTCGAGTGGCCTGTACTGCCAATACCAAATCGGTTGACTGCGTATCAAGTAGGTGGCTGCTCCTCCACCTTGAAGAGCCAACAGCAGGACGATGACGGCAAAAGCACTCAGGAACTGAGTCGCACGCTTCTTAAAGAGCATTTGAAATAGTCGCTGATAAGCAAGGCCAATAATAATAAACAGGATGGGAAGAATAACAATTGAATATCTACCATTAACCGCCACGATCGTACGATAATGGAGGAATTCAGTGAAGTTGACGTAGAACAAACCACCAATATATATCGCCATCATTGATATGAGTAACAATAGGCGCTTATCGATGCGAAGTATAGATCGCCAGAAGATAAAACCAAGGATGATTCCGACTCCGCCAACAATCCAGGCCGTGAAGTATGGTAATGGCAGCGGTGAGTACTCAGCAAAGTCGTAATTAATAGTGAAATAAAGCCGATAGATCATGTCTTTAATCCATAAAAATGGATAGAAACCAATCACAGGATTATAGGGTGGGTTTGTCGAGTGAACCTGTAAATCTAAGTTGTAATTTCTAGCCCAGGGTCCATAGGTCAAACACTCTGATAAGGGTTTTAAGTCATCGCAATCAGGTGCAAAACTGTGGTAGGTGACCAAATTACCTCCGTATCTCTCAGCGAATAGTCCACCAGAGATGATAAGCGCAATAATAAGTAGAATTTTGGTCGATCGTTTGATTGCCTTAAATGATGACGCAATGCTTCTAATGATTAGCAACTTCTTATGACTAAATAACCAAAGTCCTATGAGGTAAAGAATCGCGCCAATAAAGACAGGTGCAAATGCGTACTTTGTCAGACTGCCGACAAATCCAACTGAGAGAAACCATATAAGACTTGATGCGGGCAGTGTCTTATTTTTGATAATTGACGTTGCGCAGGTGAGTCCAAAACCTGCAAGAACTGGTACGAGTAAGAAGATCATATTGTCGTAGTTAATCGTTGCAGCTAGGCTTGGTACAACTGGCACGATTACAAACAATAACAACGCGACATGGATGAGCGCAGCCGAAATATTAAATCGTGCGAGTAAACGTCGAAAGAGTATAACACCACCAACAAACAACCCGATATTTAGAAAGCGCATGAAAATAATTTGCGCATTTGAGTCCTGAACAAAGAAAGCAAATAGACGATACGGGAAGCTCATCAAATAGTGATACATGTATGAATCGTACCTGGTAATATCACCAAAGCCTGATGCACTAGCAGGCTCTGTTGGGATAAATGGTAGCCACTGGTGCGAGTAGACCTGAATGATACCAAAGTGATAGCTTTCGTCGAAGGCTTGCGGATATTGAACAGTCAGCGCCAACCAAACTGCCTGCACAATTAATAATGCAACGATGGCGTAAAATAATTTCCTCGAAGACAGGATTTTATAAATTGTTTGGGCGAGGTTTTGGGTCATAATACTCCACGAAGTATGGTCGTATACGCTGAAATTCAACTGACTATCATACTATAATAAACTAATCGTATTTTATTATAGCCGTCAGAGGATAGACTTGTCGAATTAGATAGATGACTCGTGCGCCCAGCAGCACACGACTCTCGACCGAAAAGGGTTTATTTGCTATTCTTCAAGGTATGACATCTCAGCAAAAACCAATGCTATCTTTGGTTATCCCAGTTTATAACGAACATGCTGGCCTGCAGGCTTTTCATAGCTCGCTTGCCGAGGTTCTCGAGAAGCTATCGATGCCTTATGAAGTTATTTATTGTGATGACGGTAGCACCGATGGGTCAAAAGATGTTCTGGCGACTATCGCCGCTAATGATAATGCGGTTAAGACGATTGTCTTCTCTCGTAATTTTGGTAAAGAAAGTGCACTGTCGGCTGGTATTATCCAAGCAAAAGGTGAGGCAATTATCACGATTGACGCAGATGGTCAGCACCCAGTCGAACTAATTCCTAAGTTTGTTGATGCCTGGAAATCGGGCGCAAGAGTAGTTGTAGGTATACGAAAAAGCACCAACGGCAATATGTTAAAGAAGCTAGAATCAAAACTATTTTATAGTGTCTTTAACAAGTTATCGAGTCAGAAATTAATACCCGGCTCAACTGACTTTAGGCTCATCGATCAGTCAGTCCAGTCCGCCTTTTTGGAACTCGGTGAGTCTAACCGAATGACGCGAGCACTAATCGACTGGCTAGGTTTTGAGTCAACCTACATCAAATTTGAACTCAATAAGCGCATGCAAGGAAAACCTGGCTATAGTCAGCGTAAATTATTACAGCTTGCCATGAACAGTATTGTGTCGCTCAGTCCGCGACCACTCTACATATTAGGGTACCTTGGTATGATTGTAACAACTATCGCGCTGCTGCTCGGCCTAACCGTCATAGTTGAACAAATAATCCTTGGTGATCCCATGCATCTGCGTATAACCGGTACAGCTATGCTTGGCATTCTACTGTTATTCTTTGTCGGTATTTTACTAATATCTCAGGGCGTACTCGCGATTTATATCTCTCATATTCACACCGAGAGCAAACATCGTCCACTGTATGTTATTGACTACTTGCACTCAAAGCGAATTGGATAAATTAGTGGCCACGCAGCGTAAAAAAAGTTCTAGGAAGCAGCCCAAGAAGCCACTGACGCGAGTCGAGCGAATAGCGCAACATTTCAGCGGGTTCAAGTATCCGTACGTTATCTTTTCGTCGGTTGTACTGCTACTGACGAGTATGTGGTGGTCGACGCTCGGGGCTATTTTACAAAGTAAAAATGCTGACCAAATTATTAATAGTTATTTGTTCCAGGATCCTCATACTTTCCAGGCAGCTGCCTTTCCAGTTGCACATAGTTTTCTCCTGAAGTGGCCGTTATTCATCGTCGAACGGCTGATGGGCCATAGTGAAATCGGACTCATTGGTCTTACCGTTTTAGTTAGTCTCATTACCGTTATAGGGCTAGCCTACATTTTGTATCGTATCGATCGGCGTCCCCAAGTGTTTGGTACCGTACTATTGGCGCTATCTGTTGTGCTTCTTTTTATTCCAGCCCAGCCGTACGCCGGTGCACTACTGCCAATTAACTTTGCGATGCTCACCACCAGGAATATCGAATATTTAGTATATATTTTAAGTCTTGTATTGATTATTCGCACACAAAAAATAAAAAGTTGGCAGTCTATTGTTAGTCTTGCACTACTGACGCTACTATTTGCGAGCGATAAGTTATTCGTCTGGCTATCCCTCGGAGGCGCCATCATCATGCTGGCTTTATATGTGTTGGTACGTCGTAGACCACTCGTGAACGTCGCAGCTCGTTGGCTATTTGTAACGATTGTTGCGGCTGGCCTGATGACTGTCTTGCTGTGGTTAATAAACGTTACAAAACTTACCCATATTGTCGGCGACCAAGCTACGTATGGCTTTATTACCAGCTTGAAAGATTTTGGGCTCGGCTGTGTTTTTGCAATTATGGGACTACTCACCAACGCTGGTGCTAATCCGGTCTATGATATTGGAGTAGCAAAGGACCTACCGCTAACCCTTGGCAGACGGCTGATCTCGCCGATTCTCATACCTTTTATTACCAATGTTAGTCTATTTATTATTGGCCTCATTGCCTCCGTTCGATTACTAAAAGTAAGTTTATATCCACCAGTCCAACCGAAACGTCGTAAAAAAGTACCAGATTTTAGTCTTGCTGGAGCGCTGTCTACTACCCTCATCATGTCATCAGTTGCAGCGATCGGCATTTTTATTTTTACGGATCACTATTATCCAGTCGATTCACGCTACTTAACTATCAGCCTATTTGCTCTAAGTATTGCAATTGTAACCTATCGACGTAACCTGCCTATTCCTAATATCACCGTTCGGAGTCGAACTATCCTAGTACTGATAGCTGGTATTGTTATTGGACTTGTCTGGTCGTTGAGTACATTTGCCGGCCAGTCTGCTTCGGCGAATCCTATTAACACGCGTAATATGAAGATTGTTGATGCTCTGCAGGGACACAAAACTCAGGCTCTAGTGGGTGATTATTGGCGAGTCGTTCCTATTGGCCAAATGAATAAACAAACTGTTGAACGAGTAGTATCAATGGCGAACTGTACGACTCCTCGAACAGGACTGACGAGCGCAGCCTGGGGACAGGATTTTGAGCACAAAAGTTTTGCCTATCTCTTAACACTTGAAAACGGCTCGACAGGTTACCCAGCATGTTCAGTTGACCAGATTATAAAAGCGTACGGTAGTCCTAATGCTAGCACGCTCATTGCTGGTACAAATGCTAAACCGATCGAACTTCTGCTGTACTACGACAAGGGAGTGAACGCCAGTCGCGATGTGTCGAGTTCGTCAAAGACGACAACGATTTTACCGAATACGATTGAACAAACGAAGACCGCTAGCTTCTGTACTAATAACAAAACTGTTATGAATATTGTGGCACATCAAGACGACGACCTACTGTTCATGAATCCAGATTTGCAGCATCAAATTGACATGAAATATTGCGTTCGTACAGTCTACGTTACGTCTGGCGATGCAGGACAAAGTAGCCAATATTGGCTTTCTCGGGAACGAGCATCCGAAAGCGCATATGCGTATATGTTTGGGCTAGGTACGTCCGTTATTTGGACCCAACGAACAGTAACGATAGGAGCTCATGAATTTGTAACAGTCGTAAACCCAAAAGGCAATATGCAAGTATCACTCATTTTTATGCGATTACCCGACGGCAACCTGACCGGCCATGGCTTTAATAGTTCAGGGTTCCAAAGTCTGGCTGAACTAGCATCAGGCAAAATACCAAGGTTATTAGCTGTTGACGGCCAGTCGTATTATTCAGCAAGTGATTTAGTCAAAGCCCTAACTGATCTTATGACGATATATACTCCTACAATCATAAACACACAGGCAGCAGTTAATTTGGGAGGACAGTTTAGTGATCACAGCGATCATGTTACTGTGGGCCAATTCGTTAATAAATCGTATGATCTATATCAAGACCAAGCAAATGTTAGCCTTAATCACTACATTGGTTATCCTATACGCGGATATGATGAGAATGTATTTGGCGACGATCTAAACCGTAAAACCAATGCGTTTCTAGCATACGCGACCTTCGATGGGGGTGTCTGTCAGTCAGTGGAGGTTTGTAACAATACGCTAACCTATAACGCGTACCTCCATAGACAATATAAGCAATAGTTAACGCTGGTTGTAAACAACGTTACGAATTTTTGTAATGAACAGACTTTTATCAAAACGTCTTGCCTTACGACGAAGTGTACCAGGTAGGAAAGTTTGAGTCTCGGCAATCTTAATCGCCTCAATGAGTGATTCAACTGTTTGCGTTTTGAAGGTAACGCCACTTTCACTATCAACAATATCTTCGGCCCCACCCTTGGCGTAGGCAATCACAGGACTACCGGCTGCGAGTGCTTCAACAGCAACAATACCAAAATCTTCTTCGGACGGAAAAATGTAGCCCTTGGCGTGATTAAGCGCATTGGCTACAGCTGCATCAGATGCGTTACCGGATCGATCTGTGTAAAATGTAACGGTTGGGCCAGCTATCTTTGTTAGTCGCTCGTGCTCGCTACCATTTCCAAAAACGTGCAACGGAAGATTAAGTGTCGTCGCAGCTGCGACAGGTAAATCTATGCGTTTATAGGGGACTTGTCGTCCCAGCGCGACGTAGTAGTCCGCGCGCTCACGGCTAGGCTCAAAACGACTGACATCGACGGGCGGATGAATCACGGTTGAAGAACGACCGTAGTATTTCTTAATGCGACGTTGAACTTCTGTACTATTGGCGATAAACACATCGACGTTTTGGGCAGCAGCGTAATCAAGCTTTTTTTGGTGAGGGACAAAAATTGGTATCAGCAGCCGAACTAGCCAGTTCATTCTACCAAAGCCTGGATCGCGTCGATATTCGTCGTAATGACTATAGTAGTAGCGAACGGGCGTATGACAGTAGGATATTAATATTTGATCCGGTCGAGTTTTACGAACTTGTTTTGATTCAGCAATAGTACTGGCGAGAATAATGTCGTACGCGCTAAGATCCAGCGATCGAAATGCCCAGACGCGTAGTACAGGGAACCATTTGTATAGACGCTTCAGACTACCTGGTAACTTTTGAATCCAAGTGGTGCGAACATCGAGGCCTTTAAAGTCTGGCAAATTTTCGGGGATGTACACGGACGTATAAATTGGTGCGTCGGGGAAGGCTTCGTGCATGGCAAGTACGACGCGTTCTGCGCCCGCCATATTAGTCAGCCAGTCAGCGACGATTGCAACCTTAGGAGCGGGCATTATTTAGCCCCGCTACGCTTTAGTACGACAAGGATTGTCTTGAACAAAATTTTGATATCTAACCAAAATGTCCAGTTCTGTGCGTAGAATAATTCAAGTTCGATACGTTCTTCAAATGATAGTTCGTTCCTGCCTGATACTTGCCACAGGCCGGTTACACCAGATTTAACGCTATGGAGAAGCGCTGTTCGGCCTTTCGCAAGTCCAGCCTCTTGCGGCAAGATGGGTCGAGGGCCAACTAGGCTGAGATCACCTTTTAGCACATTAAAAATCTGCGGTAATTCATCAATCGATGTGGCGCGGAGGAAATGGCCGAACTTGTTAACGCGTGGATCATTTGTAACCTTGTGATTCTTTTCGTATTCTATGGCTAAATCTTCACGGTCCATCGCACGATATTCTGCCGCGTCATCAACGTTGTTTGAGTCCCAACCCGGTAGGTGTGTCATCGAACGAAACTTATATAAGTAAATTTGTTTTGAAAAGCGGGATAGACGTTCGTTTTTGTAGAGTATAGTTCCTGGATTAAGTATTTTTTGCAGGATAATAATGACGATAAAAAGAGGCGATAAAATAATAACTAAAATAAGACTCACGATAAAGTCGAAAATGCGTTTTAGGATTGCGCCCCAGCCAACAAGAGGCGTTTGGTAGATAGTAATCATTGGATATCCGAGGAAAACGTCGACCGTATTTTTGCCAGAATAAAATTCAGCTTCGCCAGGAATGAAACTATATTCGATGTGATGCGTCTGGGCGGCACTAAGGATTTTTTGGTTACGATCAGCTGCGTCGTAAAGGTCCGTCTGAATAATTGTGTTGATGCCATTCATTTCGATATCTCGAAGTGCTGCCTCGACAAGTGAGTAGTGGTGAACATGCAGACCTTCGGGCATTAACTTTTTCGGTCCAGCAATAGCGACAATCTCATAACCGCTCTTCGTCGTATCGGCAAGATTAAGCGCGATATCAATCGTCGCACTTGATGCACCAATAATCAGTACACGTTTGACGCCCTTACCATAACGAAACATTAGGCTTCGCACATAGCGAAGGAGCTCACGCTCGAGCATTATCAGAATAAATGATGCAACGAGTGAATACACCGCAACAAGGCGCGCTGGAAAGATATCTTGACCGCTGACATACTGCCAGCCAATAACGAGTAAGATGCCAATGAACGATCCAACGCCAATCTTAGCCCACTCAATGAGTCGACGATTGTAGGTGCTTGGCTTGTAGAGACCAAGGACGGCAAAAATTAAAATCCAAAATGGGATGATCAACAGGAATGCGTAGAGATAATCGTACGCGTGAACATTTGCAAGAAGCGGTCGAGGGTCGTAGCGTACACGTAAAATATAGGCGAGACTAAATGCAGCGAGCAGGACGAAGGTGTCTATGATAATCAGTATCAGGCTATAAAATTTGCTGTTTCGGCTTCGCATAACTTCCGTTATTATATCATTTTCTGAGGTACAATGGGGGTATATGGCAGGTTTGAGTCAAACACGCACAAAGCTTGAAAAAGCGTATGTAGTTATCTTGCTTACTATCTTTGGCGGGATTGTGTTGCAGGCGCCTATCAGTGTCGGACTCGGTGCATTACTGCCGCATTTCGACCTGCTTATTAAATCTTGGGCTGAGATTCTGATGTTGGTTGCTACAGTCCTGGGTATTATTATTCTCAGACGTGAACGCCGGATGGCTATTTTGAAAGAGCCACTCATGGTTGGTGTTGCCATCTATGCAGGTTTCTACGCTTTATCGCTATTACTATTCGGTGGTGAAATATCATCCGTTGCGGCAGGACTCGCAATTGATTTGCGGTATATCTTATTCTTTGTACTGGTATATATTGCACTACGTCTGCACCCAGATTATAGAGTCTTATTTATAAAGGTCGGTATCGCCGGCGCGCTTGTGGTGATGATTTTTGCCTTGCTGCAAGTTTTCATCTTACCTGCAGACGTACTAAAATATATCGGCTATAACACTAACACAATTGCGCCGTATCTGACGGTCGATCAAAATCACGCCTTTATTCGCATTAACAGTACGCTGCGTGGTCCCAATCCGCTTGGTGCATACGCAGGAATTGTGCTCGCATTAGTTCTGGCGTTTTGGTTTCGGGCAAAGTACGCCATGTTCAAGCTACCAGTTCTGCCGACTGTAGTTATCTTTGTCGGCAGTTTGGTCGCTGTCTGGGTAAGCTATTCTAGGAGCGCATTAATCGGTGCGGCAATCGCGGTATTCATTGTTCTAGCCGTTACATTGTCTCGAAAAATTAGTCGACAGGGATGGATTATTGGAGCCGTTATCGTTTTTGCAACTGTCGGCGGATTGTTTGCCGTTACTAACCCGACCTTTGTATCTAATGTATTGCTGCACGAAAATCCGTCAGGTGGCAGCAGTACAAACTCCAACCAAGGACATATTAGTTCCTTGCAAGATGGCATCCTGCGTTTCGTTGTGCAACCGTTTGGCGCGGGGGTTGGCAGCACGGGATCGGCATCGTTACACACTGACACACCGCTGATTATTGAGAATCAATATTTGTTCGTTGCACACGAGTCTGGCTGGCTAGGCCTCGCGTTCTTTCTGATGATTTTTATCGGTGTTATGAGCCGTTTGTGGCAGCGTCGATCAGGCTGGCTGGCACTCGGGGTCTTTGCCAGTGGAGTTGGTCTCGCCATCATTGGGCTGCTTCTACCTGTTTGGGTTGACGATACGGTGGCGATTGTCTGGTGGGGACTAGCCGCAGTAGCGATAGGTGGTCGACATGGGTGATCTGCGATCAACAAAAAAGCAGCGCGAATTACTAAACTTTGTCGATGGATTTATCCAGGGACATGGCTATGGTCCGAGCTATCGTGAAATTATGCGCGCACTTGGATATAAGTCCGTCTCAACGGTCGCGATTCACATCGACGGTCTGATTACTAAGGGCTATGTCAGAAAACGTGATAATTCGGCCAGATCACTTGAAGTTATCACAACTCATCTCGATGATGCACCGATTAACAAAACGGTAACCGCCTCACAAGAGAAGTGGATTATCAATGCAATTACGGACAGATTTGATAGTTTAGAAAAGCAGCACAATGACTCAGTTTTGGATGAATTATATGTATTGATCGGTGCTCTTAAGATTCTTGGACTCGACGATGCACATGTCGCTATGAAAGCACGACTTTCGAATTATTTGAACAGATAATATCAAACATAGTACCTATCTTTGTTAACAAGGAGTAGGTTGTTACTACGAAACTGAGAATTAGCTAAGCAAAGGTCCGTCCTCTGCAGAGTTGGATAGGCGAATATTACATCAGAATTTTGTTGACTTAAGCGATATGGGAGTAGTACTCTATGTATAGAGCGTAAGCAAAAACACACAGAATTTAAAAAATAAAAGTTCAAACACAACGCACCTACGTGTATTTTGTACCATCCACCACCGCTTAATGTAATAAAACTTATCGAATCGAAGATTGTAATATCCTCCTAGCTTTTCGGTAAAAACAAACAGAAAGAAATAAACCTTATGGATGGTACAACGGCTGGAAGCCTGGGAATAACTCCACCAGCGCCACAACCCCCAACTCCCTCAAACGGCATGATGCTGAATGTTGATCATGCTGCGCCTGCGCCTTTGCCGCAGCCGGCTGTAAATCCTATGCCCGTACTTCCGCCTATGCCACCGGTATCTGTTCAACCACCCGCTCCGCAATTTTCTCAATTGACGCCTGTCTATGTACCTGGACCAACAAACACCGTAGCCGACATTCCTCAGCCAGCTGTTAAAGGTATTGAATTTGTTCAAACACCGACTGTTGTCGCTCCTCCACCTAGCCCCGTTGCTACGCCTGTCGCATCCGAGCCAGTGGTTACAGAACCTGCGCCGATCGTATCACCACCTCAAACGCAATTAATTCAACCGATTTTACCTCCATCTGCAGCACCACAGATCATACCTCCACCACCTAGTGCTGGTACGCTGGCACCAGAAAATTCAGCGCTCGAGGGACAAAATATTGCGTCAATGTCAGGCGCGGCCAACTATTCAGCAATTGAAAATCAATTAGAGGATCTCGATCTTGATCAAGTTGTTGGTGCGGTGCCGCCGACAACTGTTCCAACTGCAACTGATGCCGTCTACGTACCGTCGACAGAACCTACCCCAGCAATCGCACCCGTGCCCCCGGTCAATAACCCGACTGCAGCGGTTGAGCCAACTGCACCCCCAAAGCAAGATCCTGGGAAAAGTTACTTTGATAGTGTCTATCAGACAGTGGCTGCGGCACCTGTCTCGACCTCGAAGTTTAATCTTAAAAACCTTAACCTGCCACTCATTCGCCGCATAGCAATTATCGTCGGCATCGTTATCGTGTTAGGAATTGGTGGCTACTTTGGTGTTAACGCAATTCTCGGTAAGAAACAAACAACGACAACACAGCCAACGAGCACCACGCCGCAAAGCTCGTCGACGAGCAGCACGGATTCTAGCTCGAGCCCATCCAGCGCTACCGGTAGTTCTACGACTGGAACAACCACAGACACAACAACAACTGACGCATCAACAGCGAGTAGTAGTGCTGCAGCGACAACAACTCCAGCCTCGACAACGACTGATACGCCTGCAACTACAACGACACCAGCTACTACGCCAACCTCAACTCCAACCGACACCGTACCGTCAGTTGCCAACACGGGCATTCAATAAAATAGAAAGAGAAAACGGATATGGAAGGAACATTCGAAAACCCAGCCACAATGCCACGCCAGCGGTTTTCAAAACTGACACCTATATACGCACCTACTAAAATCACCAATCCTAAGCCAACTCAATCAACACGTCGAATGGGCATAGAATTTGTAAAAGACCAAAAAGGTACCACAAAACGACCAATACATGACAACGCCAAGGACAAAATAGACTTTGTCGAGGCGAACCTCGACATGATCGATCTTGATCTAGCCGTTGGAATCCAAGAACCAACTACTAATTTCATCGAGCAATACTTTCAGCAGCAGTCAAACGTTGCGCAAAAACAACATCGGCTGCATAAATCTCGACGTCATATAACTATACGGCCACGACATATTGTTAGAGGGTTGATTGTTTTACTGATCGTGAGCGCTATTGGTCTGTGGGTATACGATAGTACAGCCGTGTCATCGCGTGAGGCGCATGCCGTTGCGGCCCAGACACCACCAGCAAGTAATAACGTGGTCGACACCACTAACTACATCCCTAAAACGCTTACCATAACTAAACTTGGGATTAACGCATCCATAGAATCTGTTGCGACAACAGCGAATGGAGCAATGGGTGTACCAGGCAATATATGGAACGCGGCGTGGTATAACAAAAGTGCCAAACCAGGCCAGGCCGGCGCGGTTTTTATCGACGGCCACTCAAGTAGCACCGACGGCGCACTCTTTGGCAAGCTCAATACATTAGCCAAGGGAGATATTATAAATGTTATGAGAGCTGACAACATCGTTATCAACTATAAGGTTATGGCCATCAATGTCGTGAATCGTAGTAATGTTGACATGTCATCTATGCTAAAGCCATACGGAACTAGTAGGAACGGATTGAATATTTTGTCGTGTCAGGGCAAGTGGCTACCATCAGAAGAAACACTAGAAAATAGGGTATTGGTATATGCTGTACAGATATAGAATAAAAAGGCTTGACAATAGCTGAGCATAAGCAGTACGATACAACCATAACATCTTAAAAACAAACAACTAAAGGAAATAAAAAAATGATCAAGAAGGCTCATACGTTACGCCGAGTTGCAGGGACCTTTGTATTTATCGCAGCAGTCATTGCGTCGCAATTTAGTGGCGTGCAGCTCGCTCACGCGGCTACTTTAACATGGGACGGTAGTTCCAGCGGCAATCTTAATACAGCCGCAAACTGGTCTGGGAACGCTGTTCCTGTCTCAGGGGACGTCGTAACATTTCCTGCAGGTGTCGCAACGACGGCACTTACCAACGACCTTGTTGGTGTGAATCTTGGCGGGGTTATTATTGCAGGTGGTGGCTCTTCAACTACAACAGCTTATACGATTAACACGTTGAATTTTGCAACTGGTGCGACTATTACTACCAGTGGAACAGATACGACTCTTACGGTTAGCGGTGCTGTTGCCTCAGCTGGCACCCTGAGTATTACAGGTGCAGCTGCAGCTATGACCTTTTCAGGTGCAATCAACACAATAGGTGATTTCACTGAAGCTGGCTCTGGTGCTGGTAATAACGTCACATTAGGTGGCACTGTAACGGTTGGCGGTAACGCTGTTATTACGGGTACGTATGGCAACAACATATACTTCAATGCCAACGGCGCACTCCATGTTACCGGTAACTTAACTGTCTCAGGTTCGAATGTAGATATTAACAACGCAGTAACGGTCGACGGTAATCTAGTAGTTACAGCCGGACTATATAACTACGAAGTATATACAGTAGCAGGAACCGTAACGGTTGGTGATGTAAACAATTACGGAAATCTCTACCTTTCAACAGGCAGTGCAATAACAGGAGTTCTGACAGTTGTTAAGGGATCTTTCGGTCAAGTGGCAGGCTCAACGATAACGCTTGGTGGTCTTGTGGTTGATAACGGGGCAAGCGCGACATTGTCCGGCACGCCGTCATACCCAATCACGTTTGGTAGCGGTGCGAGTGCAGCATACCCATCGGTTGTATGGAATACTGGTACTTGGGATTCACAAGCACAAAAAACGGTATACGAAAACTTAGCAATTAATAGTCCAATCACGTTACTCAATAACCTAAGTGTTCGTACGAATGGTGATGCAACATCTGGATCAGTTAACTTTGCAGGCGCAGTTACGTATAATGGCTTTACTATTTCTAAGTACCTCGGATCGACAGGAAAGTTGCTGATTGGTGGTACAGAAATCAAGAATGCACCCGTAACCACTTCCTACACAGGTAACCTACCTCAGACGAACTTCGAGGTTGCCGAAAGTGAAACAGCTACTCTAAGTGGTACCCGTCAAAACGCGAGCGTTGATACGGGCGGAATCCTAAAAGGTACTGGAACACTTACTAATGATCTATTTGTAGACTATGGTGGTACCGTCAGTCCTGGAAACAGTCCTGGTACACTAACCACACTTCAGACTCTTAGCCTTAACCCAGGAGCAATTTACCAAGCAGAACTACTGAATGCAAGCAGCTATGACCAACTTGCAGTTGGTGCACAATATACTGGATCAGGACACGCAGTAACTCTGGGTAGTGGTACTAACCTTCCTACACTTAACCTCGTTCTATACTCTGGCTACTCAATCAAGAAGGGCGACTCGTTCAAGATCATTGATAACAAGAGCGCAACAACAGTCAGTGGTACATTTGCTGGCCTAGCTGAAGGAACACAATTCGTCGTTAGCGGTATTACATTCAACATTACCTATGTTGGTGGTGATGGTAACGACGTCGTTGTTACAGCCCTTAGTGCTGGTACAGATCCAAAGGGTCCTAACACAAGTGTTGCCGAGACAATTGCGGCTAATCCTGCAACTATCCTCGTACTCGGTATCGTAACAGCTGGATTCTTTGGCCTCGTTGCTAATCGCCGTCGCTTTAACCGATAAGATATAAACATTAACAATTGGATAAAAACGAGCGAAGCTATGACAGCTTCGCTCGTTACAAATCAAAAAACAAACAAAAAGATGCAAGATATAACTCCAATCAATCGTCGTTCACGCGGGCAAATCAAGCCGGTTGATCGACAACAACCCATTCACCTTCATTCTGATAGGGACTACCGTACGACGTATATCGAGCGTTCACGTATTATTAATATTCAAACGCCTCAGTCAGTCTACCCAACTGTGGTAACAGAGCAGGTGAGTATCACCGTTGAAACGCCGGTAGAGGTTGAGCAGGTAGCGCCAGTCGAGTTGCAACAGTCAGTGGTTATGCCAACGCCATCAGAGATACAGGCAGCGATGATGCGCGAACTATCAGCGGAACAAAAAGTCCATGCGATGTCTGCAGCCCTCGAAAAAGTTCGAAGAGAGCTAGACCGCGAACAGCGTAAGAAATCATTTCTAAAGCGTCTCAGCTTGTCGCTAACTGCGATCGTACTACTTCTTTCAACAGGTTATGTCGGTATTAACACCTGGCTCACCAATAACCAAGTAAAGGCGCAATCTGTAACAGAAAGTGCAGCGCTTGCTAGCGTCGCAAGTGGTGCCGATACATCAAATACGGACACCAAGTCAGTTGAGGGCACCGACAAGACACCGCTACCTAAGAATGCAATTGCGAATTACCAACCTCCATCGCCAGATCTACCAAAGACCTTATATATTAGCAAACTCAAGGTTACTGCGCGTGTACTCCAGATGGGACTTAACAAAGACAACACTATTCAGGCGCCAATTAATATCTTTGATGCTGGTTGGTACAAGGGAAGCGTCAAGCCAGGTCAGATCGGTGCAGTCCTTATCGATGGCCACTCCTCGGCTGACCATCAGGCGTTGTTTGGCAAGCTTGATAAACTAGTCGTTGGCGATCAAATCCAACTCGCTAAAGGCGACGGCACGCGTCTCACGTACAAAGTGGTGCACACCGAAATTGTTGATAAGGATAAGATCAACATGCACGCGTTATTGCTGCCATATGGCAAGGTTGTACGAGCTCTTAATATCATTACCTGTGCTGGTGATTGGATTCCATCACAGAATACCCTGAGTAAGCGCGTACTTGTCTACACCGAACAAATCTAGCGTTACATTCTTAGAGCCGCCAGCTCAGTATTGCTAACGTAATTTTGCAAAACACTGCGATTATGTTCTGCAGAGGACGGACCTTTGCTCAGCTAATTCTCAGAATTCTTAAACGTTGACTGATCTACCGGGGTAAGGGTATAATACGGTCTGTATTCCGACGTAGCTCAATGGTGGAGCAAGAAGCTGTTAACTTCGAGGTTGCTGGTTCGAGTCCAGCCGTCGGAGCCAAGCATAAGCACTATGATGAAAGTCATGGTGTTTTTGTTTT
>SCSZ01000024.1 GCA_004322265.1 Patescibacteria group bacterium | reverse complement strand
GCACCAAATGTAACGCCCCAACCTCGCCGTTGGGGTTTTACATTTACGACATTCTTTTCGGAATACGCTAATGCTATACTTGCCCTATGCAGTTCGCTTATATTTCGGCCGCTATCATATTTCTCGCAGTATGGATTATTCTTTTTCTTTATCGTAAAGATCTTCACCGTGAAATGTTGACGATGAGTTTGTTTGCTGTACCACTTGGTCTATTCGATTTTTGGGCTGTTCCGCTTTATTGGCAGCCGGTTACCCTTTTTAATATTCCCATTGGCATTGAAGGTTTGATATATTCATTCTGTTTGGGTGGGATAACGAGTGTAATTTACGCAGAGGTTGCTCACAAAAGATTGCAACACATTCATAAATGGCATAAGTCTGCGGCGCTCATCGTGTTTCTAGCGACTGCCATTATGTTCTTGCCGCTTGCTATTGGCAAGGTTGCGAATCCTGTAATTATCCTCTACGTATCATTACTGACAGGTCTTGGTGTTGCGTTGTATCTGAGAAAAGATCTTGTCCGTAGCACCATAATCGGAGGGCTTTGTTTTGGTATTTTATATTTTCTACTACTGAGATTTTGGCTCTCACTGTATCCAAGTGCAGCAAATTGGTTCGTTTTTCAGGGTCTTCCGCAAACACGTATTCTGGGTGTCCCGCTGTGGGAACTATTATTTGGAACGGTCTTTGCGGCATACTGGGGAAATGTGTATGAATTACTATTTGGCTATCGCTTGATCCGTCGTGCCCATAAAAGTAAGAAAAAAGTGAGCTATAATACTAAGCATGCTGCGTAACACACCTTTTTTGCTGTTTGATGGTAACTGCGCTGAAGCAATGACTTTTTATCATGATTGTTTGGGCGGGGAGCTAACTCTTACCAAGTTAGGCGATACGCCGATGAAAGATCAATTTCCGGCAGAAAAACATAACAGTATCATCAATGCTCATTTGAAAAGCGGCAATATAGAAATATCAGCCACGGACTGGATGGCTTCACCTGAGTTCGAACCTGTCAAAGGTAACATGTTTGCTATCTACGTAACGGGCGACTCATATGATGAGTTAAAGGTTATTTTTGAAAAACTAAAGGACCATGACAATAACGAACGACTACAAGAATTACACGAGATGCCGTTTGGTATATATGGACAGTTTTATGATAAGTATGGTACCCAGTGGATTTTTAGAGGCAATACATCAGGGAATTAAGACGATTAGGTTTATAATCAAGCTATGATAAAAAATCGAAGTATTCTCGCCAAATATAAAATAGTTTTTGGGCTTCTTGGTCTGAGTGCGATTACGACGGAAATCATCGCGCTTGTAAGTAATGATACATTTGTACCAACTAACTTCTTTAGTTTCTTTACGATTGAGAGTAATTTATTTGCGGCTGTTATCTTAATACTTAGCGCAATCTTCATTATCCGCAAGAAATCATTTGCTCAGTTCGATCTCCTGCGAGGAGCAGCGACGCTGTATATGGTAACAACAGGGATTGTCTTTTCGATATTACTCGCTGGTATCGAAAATAGTGTGCTAACGGCCGTACCATGGGACAATACAGTGCTTCATTACATTATGCCAATTGTGCTGATTGCTGACTGGATTCTCGATCCTCCCAAAAAAGCAATCACATTCAAGCGCGCACTGCTATGGCTCATTTTTCCGCTAGTGTACGTAACCTATAGCCTTATGCGTGGAGCCATCGTTAATTGGTATCCATATCCATTCCTGAATCCTGCAAGTAATGGCTACTTTGGTGTGCTTATTACAAGCCTTGGGATTACCGCAACAGTATTAGTATTGACGTGGGTGTTGATACGACTTTCCAAGAAGACAGCCTAAGCTCAACTTGCTATAATAAGACTATTAGGAGTTATTATGTATAAAAAAGCAGTTCTTGTTAACATTGCAGAGCCCGCCCTTGATAAAGAGTTTTGGGACCAGCTCGATACTTTGGTTGAAACAAAAGTCTTATTGAGTCGGGACGACCCAAACCTGCAAGCAGAATTAAGCGATTGTGATTGTCTGTTGTTAGGTTTTCAGGTAGATACGCAAAAAGATATTATTGACGCTGCACCAAACCTGAAATATATAGGCGTCCTCGCCACCGCGTACGGAACGATCGACCTCCCATACGCAGTGTCAAAAAATATTTTAGTAACTAACTTGGCGGGGTATAGTACCGAAGCAGTCGCCGAATTCACGTTAGCAATCTTACTGTATCAAATGCGCAACATTGAAGAGGGTATTAAGCGAGGAAAAGCTGGTTCATTCGACGAATCTGGCATCAGGGCGCGTGAGCTTAAGAATAGTCAATTTGGTGTAGTAGGGCTTGGTAGTATCGGTAATCGAGTCGCCGAACTAGCCGCGGGTTTTGGCGCGAATGTGAGCTATTGGTCAAGAGAGAAAAAAGACAGCTCACTTGCTTACAAGACATTGGATGAAATCCTAAGCACTAGCGACTATATATCCATTAATGTCGCGGAGACAGCAGAGACTCAAAACTTATTAAATATGGAAAATATTTCAACGATAAAAGCTGGCGCAGTTATTGTTAGCACAGTTCCTCCCTCGATTATTGATAATGTTGCATTGGCTAAGCGCCTAGAAGCAGGCGACATTACATTCATTTCTGATCATGGCGACTCAATGTCTGATAGCGATTTAGAATTACTAAAGAAGTATGAGAATGTAATATTGGTTCCAGGTATAGGCTACATCACAGATGAAGCACGACAACTCAAACAAGAAATCTTTATTAGTAATATCAAGGCAGCACTAGCAGGTGCACCTACCAACGTTGTCAGTTAAGGCTTAGTCAAGAACAAGTTATAGAACTCATCCTTCTCTGTTATAATAATCCCAGATGGCGCGTTGGCGGAGCAGTTACGCAGCGGTCTGCAAAACCGCGTAGACGGGTGCAACTCCCGTACGTGCCTCCATTTACAATTTTCGTGCGCGGGTGATGGAATCGGTAGACATGAGAGACTTAAAATCTCTTGGCCTTAGGGTCGTGCGGGTTCAAGTCCCGCCCCGCGCACCAACCTAGAGTATGCCTCACTAGAGGCTATTTTAATGCTAAAAACTGTTGTAATTTTCCAAGGTTGAACCTTGGAAAGGGTGGCGAGGGATGGCGGATTAAACTAGAGTTAGCCTAGTGTTTTTAGTGGCAAAATTTGCTATACTATAGATACAAGTTCGTAAGGGATAAAAGGGGATTATATGATAGCATTGTGGATCATTATAGGAATTGTCGTTATTGTTGCATTGTTTTTTTGGGCAACGTACAACGGTCTCATAACATTGCGCGTTCGCGTTGACGAAGCGTGGAGTGATATTACTGTTCAACTGAAACGTCGTTTGGATCTTATCCCAAATCTCGTTGAGACGGTGAAGGGGTATGCAAAACACGAAAAGACCGTGTTTGAAGACGTTACTGCTGCTCGTGCAAACGCGCTAAACGCTCAGGGTGTAAAAGCGACCGCAGACGCAGAGAATCAGTTCGAAGGTGCACTTAAGAGTCTATTTGCAGTTGCTGAAGCCTACCCTGATCTAAAGGCTAGTCAAAACTTCACTGACCTTCAACAGCAACTTGTCGATACCGAGGACAAAATTCAAGCATCTCGCCGTTTCTACAATGGCGGAGTTCGTGATCTTAATACACGTATTCAAACCTTCCCAAGCAACGTCGTTGCGGGTATGTTCGGATTCAAAATTCGCGAATTTTTCCAGCTTGGTGAGGACGAAGAAAAAGCAGCTGAACAACCAGTCGACGTAAAATTCTAATCTCATAAAACCGTCGGTAAAGAGGAACGCCTGGAATGTATAAAGCAATTGCCGCCAATAAGCGTAACACGGTCCTGATTATGGCCGTGTTTGTTGGTATTATCGCTGCCATTGGCTGGGCGGTTAGTTACTTATATGGTAATAGGAGTATCGCCTACATTGTTATTGTCGTCGCTGTAATATATGCCCTCATTCAATACTTTATTGCGAGTAAGTTACTGATTGCGACTACGGGTGCTATCGAAATTCAAAAAAAGGATAACCCGCGTTATTATCGCATTGTTGAAAACTTAGCAATCACGATCGGTGTTCAAACCCCAAAAGTCTATATTATTAATGATCCTGCGCCGAATGCGTTTGCGTCAGGTCGTGATCCCAAACATTCAATTGTCGCTGCGACGTCAGGCTTGATTGACCTAATGAACGACCAAGAGTTGGAGGCGGTTATGGCTCACGAAATGGGACATGTGCAAAATTATGATATTCGCGTGAGCATGATCGCATTCGGACTAGTGAGTGCTATCGGTTTTTTGACTGATATTATCCTACGCATAATTTTTTTTGGTGGAGACAGGCGCGATAGCAACACTTCACCGATTGTGATGATCATTGGCATTGTTGTCCTTGTCCTTGCACCAATTACTGCGGTAATTGTTCAGTTTGCAGTGAGTCGTCAGCGCGAATACTTAGCGGATGCAACCGGCGCCATGACGACACGAAATCCCGAGGCACTTGAAAGCGCATTAACCAAACTCGAAGAATTCGGTCGTCCGATGAGAAAACAAAGTACCTCGTCCGCCCACTTGTTTATCAACGATCCTCTGAAACCCGGGTTATTTAGTAAACTATTCAGTACTCATCCGCCACTTGCCGATAGGATCGCAAGGTTACATGCCAACGAGGCAAAGTTCTAGTTATGGCACACACGACGCAGCCGACAAAAGCATCAAAGCCAATTAATAACATTGTTGCGTCGCTTAAACAAACACAAAAAGCATATTTAGCACGTCGTCCTCATCGAAGTTTCCGAAGGACTCGTCGTCGCGACTACGTGCGACCGCTCGCATTACCAGGTTATTTTAGTTTTTCAAACTATGTCAGAAAGACATTATGGGCACATCGCAAGATGTTTTTCTTGCTCGCACTAACGTACTCTATAATAACGGCGATCCTTGTCGGCATTGCGTCTCAGGACACATACTCGTCGCTTAGTGATGCGATTAACCAGACGAGTGGTGATTTGTTTTCGGGTAACTTAGGCGCAATTGGTAAAGCCGGACTACTATTTTTCACGGCGATTTCTGGAGGAATCAGTAGTAACCTAACTGCAACAGAAGGAGTCTATGCAGCGCTCATTATCCTTATTTCGTGGCTAACAACCATCTGGCTGTTACGTAACATCTTGGCTGGTCATAAGGTTAAACTACGCGATGGCCTATATAATGCAACCGCACCGCTATTATCAACGTTGCTTGTTGGATTCGTATTTATCTTGGATTTGGTTCCACTTGCCATTGCTATTAGAGGTTATGTGGCGGCTCAGTCAACTGGATTATTAAATGGTGGAGTTGAAGCAATGCTGTTTTGGCTTGCAGCTGGACTGCTGACATTACTATCCCTCTATTTAGCGACTAGTACATTTATAGCACTTGTTGTCATCACGCTTCCTGGAATGTACCCAATTCAAGCAATCAGGACAGCTGGCGATCTCGTTATCGGTCGTCGTATTCGTATACTGCTTCGCTTGTTATGGCTAGGCCTCAGCGTTGCGCTGTCGTGGGCAGTCATTATGATACCTATTATTTTGTTTGATGGCTGGTTGAAGGCTCTATGGCACGCAATCAGTTGGCTACCACTTGTCCCGATTGTGCTCCTAGTCCTTGGCGCCTTAACAGTTATTTGGTCCACGAGCTATATTTACTTATTGTATAGAAGGATTGTCGCCGATGACAGCGCACCAGCCTAGAGAGCGTATCGAAAAGCTTCGAGAGTTAATCAACGACTATCGGTACCATTATCATGTACTTGATGAGTCAATTATGAGCGAGGCAGCAGCGGATAGTCTCAAGCATGAATTGTCTCAACTCGAGGCGGAGCATCCAGAACTCATTACGCCTGACTCGCCAACCCAACGTGTTGCAGGTGTAGCACTCGACAAGTTTGTCAAAGTTGAGCATCAATACCCTATGATTAGCCTCAATGATGTGTTTGACCAGACAGAAGTTGAGGCATGGGTTACTCGCATCGATAAATTATTACCAGGCGCAAGCCACGAATTCTTTTGTGATATCAAAATGGATGGGCTTGCTTGTTCGCTGATATACCAAAACGGCGTATTGGTCCAGGCAGTAACTCGCGGTGATGGTCGCGTTGGTGAGGATGTTACAGCGAACGTTCGAACTATTACAAGTGTGCCAATGCGCCTAAGAAGCACGAGGGGATATGAACACTTCCTAACTGGCCGTACAGAAGTTAGAGGTGAGATCGTTATTTTGAAAAAAGATTTCGAAGCCCTTAACGTCGCGCAGGCAGATGCGGGAAAACCTCTATACGCAAATCCACGTAATTTGGCTGCCGGTACGATTCGTCAGCTTGATCCAGAACAGGCGGCCAGTCGACCGCTAACATATCGATCATACGATTTACTACGTGATGATCCTACCGAAGTTCCGACTAATAGTTACGCCTACGAGGCACTTCGCGCACTTGGTGTCGCCGCAAATTCTGAGGCAAGTGTTTTTACAACTGTTGATGACGTCATGACGTTCGTAAAGCTATGGGACGACAAGAGGCACACACTACCATTTAATACCGACGGGCTAGTTATAAAGGTAAACGATAGGAAATTATTTACTCAACTAGGCATTGTTGGCAAAGCACCGCGTGGCGCAGTCGCGTATAAATATGCCGCAGAGGAAGCGACGACGATTGTAAAAGATATCGTTATTAGTATTGGCCGCACGGGAGCGGCGACGCCTGTCGCTGTATTTGACCCAGTTGTCGTTGCGGGTTCAACCGTACAGCACGCCAGCCTACACAATGCCGATGAGATTGCACGGCTCGATATCCGGATTGGTGATACGGTGATTATTTTTAAGGCTGGCGATATTATCCCCCAGGTTAAGAACGTTGTTTTGGAATTACGACCCAAAAATTCCAAACCTATTGATTACAAGCAGCTATTGACCGAGCAGTACCCAGAACTCGAATTTGAACGTCAGGGCGATGACGTCGTGTACCGCGTCAAAGGTGCGGATAGTGATCTTATGTTGAAACGAGCGGTTGAATACTACGCATCGAAGGGTGCTCTCGATATTGATACGTTAGGTGAAAAAAATGTTATCGCACTCGTCGATGCGGGACTAGTAAAAGATCTTGCGGATATTTATACATTGACGATCGACGACATTTTAACAGTTGATCGTTTTGCGGCACTGTCAGCCAAGAAACTAATTGATGCAATCAGCCAAAAGAAAACGCCGCCGCTCGAAAAGTTTATCCTCGGTTTAGGGATTCGTCATGTCGGCACGCAAACAGCAATCGATCTTGCAAATAAATTTGAATCAGTAGAAAAATTACAAAATGCCTCGATCGAGGAGCTCGAAGCCGTCGACGGCATAGGGAAGGTAGTTGCTGAATCGATCATAGGTTGGTTCAGCGACGAGGACAACGAAGCCTTGCTGAAAAAGTTCAAGGATCTTGGTGTAACTGCAACCTACACCAAAAAGACGGGTGCACTCGCGGGTAAGGCCTTTGTTATTACAGGCACGCTCGAAACTATGTCGCGTGATGAGGCAGCAGACCGCATTCGTGCTAAGGGCGGTACATTCCAATCAGCGGTTGCCAAGGACACGACATACTTAGTCGCCGGGGGGAAAGTTGGCGCAAGCAAACTGCAAAAGGCAAAACAATATGGCACACAGATTATTAACGAGAATGAACTAAGGGAGATTTTAACATGATCAATGTTCCAGATGAACAACTCAACGTGCCATATATCGAAGCAGGCGTGTATGAACATTATAAGGGTAACAAATACGAAGTTATTGGCATTGCGCTCGATAGTGAAAATCTACAGCCATGCGTTATATATAAACCTCTCTACGAAAGTAAAGTGTCGTACTGGGTCCGGCCTTATGATATGTTTGTCGGAACTGTCTTGATTAGTGGTAAAGAAGTCCCGCGCTTTAAAAAAGTCAGTTAAAAATTGCGCCGGGTACTCGTTTCGATAAGTTCGGCAAATTGCATATGAGATTTTACAGGTATAGGTAGTGAATCTAGTAACTTTATTGCCTGTTTGGCATATTCATTAATAAGTTTTTCGGTCTCGATCTTGGCGCCACTTTTAATAATCAGTTCCTTAACACTTGCTATATCTGTCTCGTTCAAATCTTGTGCGCCAAAGTAAGTTTTAAACTGCTTTAGATCGCGTGGATTGAGTCCTTTGACAGTCTGCTCAATAATATATGTTCTTTTGCCTTCACGAATATCACCTGTGTTTGATTTACCTGTCATTGACTCATCGCCAAACACGCCTAACAGGTCGTCTGTTAATTGATAGGCAATTCCTAGACTCATACCTAAATCGCGCAGCGTGTTGATATCTTTGTCTGTTGCATTTGCCAAACTAGCGCCTGTCAAAAGAGGTCCGACAAAGGAGTAGCTTGCCGTTTTATAATGAGCAATTTTGAGTGCATCAATAGAACCAAGCGGTCGAAACGATGATTCAGTGTCGAGTAACTGTCCACCTGCAACATCAAATATACTCCCGTACATGATGCGCTGTAGTGCAACCTTTTTTTCGCTACTCAGACCACTTTCGTTGATAAGTCTGTGGGCGCCTGCGAGCATCAAGTCTCCAGCGATAAGTGCAGCACTTTCGGCGTAATGTGTTTGGTCTTGTCTATCAGGTAAGACTGCCGCGTAAAGTTTTTGATATCGGCCGTTGATATTATCAACACCGTAGCGCATAACATCACGATCAATGATGTCATCATGAACTAACATACTGAAATGAAGAAGCTCATGTGCACATGCAACAGGCACAACGTCCGCATAGTCTTTGCCTCCGAATGCCTCATATGCCATGAGAACGATTTTTGGTCGAATTCGCTTGCCGCCGGAACGGTGTAGGTCGTACAAGTTTTTCCAAAGCGTTTCGTAGTGTTTGTCTACTAGCTGAGCGCTTTTAATAGATGATTCAAAGAAATCGACCAGAGTTTGATCAATTAATTTTTGAATGACATTTTTACTCTCAGTATGTGTATTCACTACTGTTATTATACATTAAAAATACCCCGCTCATTCGAGCGAGGTATTTTTAGGTTAGCTAGGTAATTAAATTACCAGCTGCGCTGACGAAATGAATCGCCACCACCGTTACCACGGTTGCCGCCATCGAAATCACGCTTTGGACGATCTTCCTTTGGACGAGCGAGACCAACGCTGATTGCGCGTCCGTCAAGTTCTTTACCATCAAGCTGGTCGATTGCTTTTTGGTTGTTTGCTTCGTCTGTATATTCTACAAAGCCGAAGCCTTTTGATCGACCGCTGTCGCGGTCAGTGATTACTCGTGCGCTTGAAACTTCACCGATTTGCTCAAAAAAAGCCTTAAGTGTGTCGTCAGTAGTAGCATATGCTAAGCTACCGATGAATAGGTTTTGTGCCATATTGTTATGTACTCTTTTCTTCTTATCTGATACTTATTATCGTCAGATCGACCGCTCTAGCGATTGTGCGAAGAAGAGAGTTTACCAAAGTAGTGGTAAGCGCCCGCCTTTTGCCTTGAATACGCGTGTGCTTCTGAACGCTATTATTTAAGCATACTACTAACATAATAGCTAGTGTAAGCGGGATGAAACGCTTGTGTTTTACCTAGATTTGCGCAATAATATTTGGTAGAGCTGGTGCGCCAAAGGGGTAACCTTTGCGCTTAACATAAACACAAACACAAAAAGTGCCCCGGGTGGGCGCGCAACAGCAATATAGTTAGCTCGTCTCTGGCACTAGAGACGAGCTTTTGTTATACTCGCTTAGTTATAAGGTATGGGGCTATAGCTCAGTTGATTAGAGTGCTTCCATGGCATGGAAGAAGTCGAGGGTTTGAGTCCCTCTAGCTCCACCACAAAAGTTTATGAGAGGTGAAAATGGGAGATAACGAAAGCGGCGAAGGTCGCAAACACAAAACTATACAGGATGTTTGGGGTGATGAAGCCTGGACAGCGAGTAATTTTCCCGGGAGTAAGCCCACACGTAAACCAAACGGCGAACCTCTCGATGAAGTGGCACCTGAAGTCATCGTTGAAGAAGTACCTGTAGTCGATCCAAGAGCATTTGCCAAGACCGCAAAGAATGCTCTCGATTGGATGTAGGCACTGCCCCTGTAATTAACAGAGTAACTTTGCTATACTTACTACACTATGAAGCGCTACAATCCGTCCGAAATTGAGCCAAAGTGGCAGCAAATCTGGGAAGACCAGAAGGTTAATGAGGTAGTTGCAGATCCTAGCAAGCAAAAAGTCTATGTATCTGGCATGTTTCCATATCCTAGTGGCGCTGGTATGCATACAGGCCACGCCTTCAGCTATTCAATTGTTGATGCGATTGCGCGTTTCCATCGCCAGCATGGCCGAAATGTCCTTAACCCAATGGGCTGGGATACGTTTGGACTACCTGCCGAAAACTATGCTATCAAGACCGGTACTGCACCAGCTGTCGTAACTGCGCAGAACATTGAGAATTTCAAAAAGCAATTCAAACGCATGGGCGTCAGTATCGATTGGTCGCGCGAAATCAATACCAGTGATCCAGAATATTATCGCTGGACCCAGTGGATCTTCACGAAATTATTTGAAAAGGGCTTGGCATATCAAAAGGAAAGTATGCAGTGGTGGTGTCCGGTAGACAAGACTGTGCTCGCAAACGAGCAAGTAGAGAGTGGTCATTGTTGGCGCTGTGGCAGTGAAGTCGAAAAGAAGTCGATGAAACAGTGGTTTTTTCGAATTACTAACTACGCCGAGCAACTGCTAGACGAAATTCCAGATCTCGACTGGCCACAGAAAATTAAGACCGCACAGACCAACTGGATTGGTAAGTCCCAAGGTGCTGAGATTGACTTCAAAGTCGATGGAACAGATGACATTGTTACAGTCTTTTCGACGCGTCCTGATACGTTATTTGGTGCGACTTTCGTGGTGCTGGCACCAGAACATCCACTTGCTAAAAAGTTAGTGAGCAGTGAAATACGCGAATCAGTGAATGACTATATTACGGTTGCGGTCAAGAAATCTGAAATTGAGCGCATGAACGAAAATCGAGAAAAATCAGGAGTTTTTACGGGTTCGTATGCGATTAATCCAGCGAGTGGTGAAAAAGTACCAATTTGGATTGCTGATTACGTACTTTCGGGTTATGGTACGGGCGCAATCATGGCGGTTCCGGCGCACGACGAACGTGATTTTGCCTTTGCCGAGAAGTACAGCTTACCAATTGTTGAAGTCATTGAAAAACCAACCGATGATACCGAAACAGGAATGTACCACGGCGAAGGACCACTAATTAATTCTGATCGATTTGACGGTATGTCATCGAGTGATGCACGAGAAGAAATTGTTGCCTGGCTAGAAGAGCAGGGGACTGGTCATAGTCAAATTACCTACAAAATGCGCGATTGGCTCATCAGTCGTCAACGCTACTGGGGTGCTCCAATTCCGATTATTCACTGTGATGAGCATGGTGCTGTGGCTGTACCCGAAGACCAGTTACCAGTCGTGCTTCCTGTTAT
>SCSZ01000023.1 GCA_004322265.1 Patescibacteria group bacterium | reverse complement strand
GCGAATACTTACCATACCGACTAGTTGATTATCTGATTTTCTGATTGCGAGATATTGTGTCGCGGGAACCCTTTTTGCTTTTGGGTTATTAAATTTCTCGTCGTCTACATTGGCAAGCCACGCCTCAAATGTACCAGCATTACCAAGACTCGCAGATCCAGAAATATATTCGTTATTCTTTGCAAACTCGTCTTGATAGTCGAGGATTGCATTTCTAAAAATGCTAGTTGGTTTTACCAATTCGATATCAGAAACTTGGATTCTACTCATATTGCAAGTATAGCAAAACAAAAAACGCCTTGAAATCAAAGCGCTTATGCTTGGCTGGGATGGAGGGATTCGAACCCCCGAATGTCGGCACCAAAAGCCGATGCCTTACCACTTGGCGACATCCCAATGCACTTAGAAAGTGTACACTAATTGGGATATCTGCTCAAGAGAGAGCTACTTTTTTGCTGTTTTCGCTGGAGTTGTATGTACAGCACCAAAATACGAACGAACTTCGAATGTAAAGTATGCGCTGATAGCTAGACCGATAGCGCCAAATACAATGCCAAAGATAAAGCCGAGGATACTAAAGCTGAGGATTGCACCAACAACAGCAGATACAGCATCAACAACTAATACCAAGAATAGTCGATCCCAGCCTTTTTTCTTAAGGGCTTTTAGTGGAGTAATTGCCGTTGCAAGTAGAATCACAATCAAGATCGAGAATAGTAATGATACCACCGATCCAATAATCCAACCTGCACCGTATGGAGAAGTAACATAGTAACCGCTATAAACAGGTGTATTGCCGACCCATGTCATATAGGCAAAGATTGCCCCTATACCAGTAAGAACTGCAATTGCTGATGCGATTACGCCGATTAATACAATCCACCATGCATTTTCAGCAATCCACTTTTGACCACCTTTAGGTAGATGAGGTACAGACTTTAGCCAACCCCCGACCATATTTTCAGCTTTATTAATACTAGCCATTCCCAAACTCCTTGTTTAACTAGTTTAATCATACTCTCAGTTAATTGTTTCAACAACTATTTTTTTGAGGTCTTACCAAGAGGCCACATGCCCCAACTCGACCAAGCCGCCAAGGTGCAAAGTGCCATACTAACTAGAACGCTCCACCATCCCGGAGTAAACTCAACCACGGTACCAAAAAAACCAATATTAGTAACGGCATTGACCGTCAGTACTAGCCATAGACTTACTCCTAACCAAATACCCGCAACGGCCCAGCCCAACACCATACTAAGCACACGAAAGAGGCTACTAACCTTCATACGCAACAAGAACGGTAAAGCTAATACTTCTGCGATAACAATAATGGCGGATAGCAAGTATGCCAAAGGGATACCGCCTGGCAACCAAAAACTTCGCACCAACATCTGAAAGTCCGAAAAACTAAAGAGTTGAGTTACGGCGAAAACTACGAGGATAGCGCTATAGAGGCGTGAAATTGCGATAATATTAGTTGTTTTCGGTTGGGCCGGCTGTGTAACGACTGGTAAAACGCTCATGCTCACAGTATAGCTTTCGCCTTCCGAGTAAGCAAATGTTGTTATTTTTGACATTTCGCTTGCGCTTTTGGAAATGACAGCGTACAGTACATTACAGCGAAAGTTACAAAAACAAACATACCTCCAAAAAAACATATGTTGTGACTGCTCGCACTACGATATCCACCACAACAACAGAACGCCCTCTTCCATGAGGGCGTTCTTGTTTCTCAAAACTCACCAAAAGCACACCTCTCCCCTATTTTCGTGATATTTTCCAAGGTTCAACCTTGGAAAATTACAACACTTTTGATCTGTTAATTATAGAAAATTACGATTACTTTTCAACTTTAGCGGAGTTATTTTCTCGCCATTTGGCGATCTGCGCGTGATTACCGCTGAGTAGTACCTCAGGCACTTTCATCCCTTTAAAGTCCGCCGGCTTGGTATATTGCGGGAATTCTAATGTCTCACCATCACTAAAGCTTTCAATCGCAGCACTATTTTCCCCACCGAGTACCCCTGGGATTAATCGGACGATACTATCGATGATCGTCATTGCAGGTAGCTCTCCACCAGTAAGTACATAGTCGCCAACACTGACTTGCTCGTCAACGACTGTCAATATACGCTCATCATAGCCCTCATAGCGTCCGCAGATAAATATATAGCCCGTTTCACTATCTGACCACTCCTGTGCCAGAGATTGCTTCCAGCGCTGCCCACGGGGTGTCATAATGACGACCTTAGCTGTCGGATCGTACGTCTTGGCGTCCTTTACAGCAGCGAACAAGGGTTCTGGCATCAGAAGCATCCCATCACCGCCGCCATATGGCGTGTCGTCAACACGCTTTCGAGGGCCCAGACCAAAATCACGCAGGTTCACCATCCGAAATTCGACGGCCTTTTGCTCTTGTGCTTTCCAAAGCATAGACGCGTTTAGTACGCCATCAAACATCTCGGGGAATAAAGTAATAACTTGTATCTTTTTCATCTGTTACTCAGTGTACGTTAGATTGACTGAAGTGTAAATATGTGGTAATATGAAAGTTGGCCTAAACGCAAGTTACGGCTCGGACCCACAAGGAGAAATTTGCCACACCAGCCTCTTCACCCCAACGCTCTGATGGTCAAGGACCTTCACAAGAGCATGCGCGTGACCGTCGTGAGATACATGTTCGGAGAGCCCTTCGACATCGAGAAGGACATCGAGAACAACACACTGACGATCACCGAATCGAACGCCGGCGATAGTTTTGCCGGATTCGATGGTCGGAAGCCGCACGAGATCGTCTGTAAGACGTTCGAAGATTGCGGCATCCCTGACGGCCCCAACGGATGGGCTGCATACATTTGCACGATGTCCTGGGACGACGCCTCTGAGCTGCTACGTGAACACGTAAACGCAACACGGGCGGCTGTCTCAAGTCGGCAACTCGTCAGCAGTACCGGAACGGTTCTGACACCCTCCTGGGCCTCATAACCCGGGACTCCCACATCACCCCCGAAAGGGTTGGCTGAACGGGTCTCCCGGGCAGCTAACTGAGTTATTGATTACTCGATAATTCAGTTAGCTGCTGCAAATAAAAAACTGCCGTAAAGTAGGCAGTTTTTTATACATATAAGGCTCTCAAACCCGCTCTTTTTGACAAGAGGTTTGCTCGCATGAGCTTCTCGCAGTTCAGGTATCTTTAGAACTGTTAATGATTATATATCGAGGTCGTCTAGTTCCGCAAGCTCTTCTCGAGTCTTTTTCGAGTAATCACTAGCATTATCCACAGGTGTCTCTGTAGAGTTGTTCACAGGCGCTGAAGTTTCTTCGTCAGAACCGTTTGTGTCGTCATGAGAATTATCAGCCGAAGGCTCAGACGTACTGTTTGTATCATCAGATGAAATCGTGTAATGCTCACGATCGTCGTCATTATTCACAATTTTCAAGTTATAACGTGCATCATTTTTAGTACCGAGCGCTCTAAGAAGTGTGCGCAAACTCTGTGCTGTAACACCACGTTTGCCGATCACGCGTCCTAGGTCTTCTGGATTAACGGTCAGAGATAGTAACACACCCTTTTCGTCGATAATTCGTTCAACCACGACATCATCTGGGTGTCCAACGACAGATTTAACGATATATTCAATGAATTGCTGGTCGATTGTTGACATTTTACCTCCATGCCCCTGGCATATAGCCATCCGTCACGCTAACTAATATCGTACATCTATTGTAGCACAAGCAGTTTTCATTTTTAAAAGCTTAAATTTCGCTGAGCAGAGGACGGACCTTTGCTCAGCGAAATCTCAGATTCGACTTTACAGCAGGTGAGGGGAGTCCTATGGTACTAAATCAAAAACGCCCAAATGGGCGCTTTTTGAAAAACAATGGCCTGTTAGTTAGGCTTCGTCCGTTGCTTCTTCGACTAATTCAGGAGTATCTTCGGCAGGAGTTGCACTTGTTTCTTCAGGAGATTCGACAACCTCAGGCGTTTCGTCCTCTGAAACAGCTTCGACTTCGGGAGCTTCAACTACTGCTTCGCTAGCTTCCTCTACGGGTGCGTCTTCAACTTTTGGTTGGTTCTTGCGAAGTTTTTCAGCGTTACGAGTCGTCTTGGTCTTATTAGTTGCCTTAACGACCCAGTTAGGTAGCTTAACACCGGCATCGGCAAGAAGTTTGACGACACGAGGAGTAGGTTGAGCCCCGTTATCAAGGTATTTTTGAGCTAGTTCAACCTGAACATTAGCGTCCTTTGTGTGAGGATTGTAGCTACCAACATAGGCGACAACACGACCACTACTAGGGTGTCGATTAGCCTCTTGAACAGCGAGGCGGTACGTTGCGTAGCCCTGACGGCCAACGCGTTGCAAGCGAATTGCTAGCATAAAAATTAATTTCCTTTTCTTTATCCGTTAATGTCTCAAGTAGAAAAATCTACGACTCGTTCGAGTTTACACCGTTAGAGCGTATCTGTCAATCTGTTTTCTCACGCTGAGCATATGTAACGAGTGCTGCCTGGGCCGCGGCCTGCTGAGCAACCTGCTTGCTTGGTCCGCTACCTTTACCGAGTAGCTTGTCGTTCACGAACACTCCAAGTGTAAAGATCTTGTCATGGTCGGGTCCTACCTCTTCCATAACGCGGTACTGAGGTGTCTGACTATCATAGCGTTGGGATACTTCCTGTAGGTGTGATTTGGCATCGCGCCACGACCCCGCCTCTAAGATGGCGTCGAGTTTACTTGTAATATGCGTCGCAATAAACTTTGCTGCATCGTCATAGCCTCGTTCAAGATAGATTGCGCCAATAACCGCTTCAAACGCATTAGCCAAAATCTGCTGACGAGCCCTATCGCTTCCCTGTTTCTCTCCCCTGCTCATTCGTACAAGTGGTTCGTAGCCTAATTTATCACCGGCAGCACCAATGCTCTCGGTGCGAACGAGGGCTGCACGCCAACTGGTGAGGATTCCCTCTGGCTCGTTATAATTTTTGAACAAAAAGTCCGTTACGACCAACTCCAAAACTGCATCACCAAGGAATTCGAGTCGCTCATTATGTTCGCTGACACTTTTTTTATGTTCATTGACATAACTTCGGTGCGTAAGAGCAGTAATTAGTAGGCCAATATCTTCGAACTCAAACCCCAAATGAGTCCTGGCAAAATCTTGATATGGTGCGGTTGGCATTCCTGTCATCTATAAATTCTCCTGTCGTATTCGTTTCATTCCGAGTAGCATTAACTTACCAATGTCTTCATATTCAATCGCGTCAAGTGCATCCTGAAACTTGAACCACTTAATGCCATTCATCCATTCTTCTTTTTGGATTGCATTAGTGTCGCCACCAGCCCGAACCAGATAAATCTGAGTAGTCATTAGTACCAATTTATCAACTCGTCGGTAACGAAAGTGAATTTTGCCTAACCAACCCAGCACTTCGGTATTCGTGAGTCCTGCTTCTTCGCCAATTTCGCGTTGAGCGGTTTGCTGCGCGGTCTCGCCTTCTTCGATATGGCCCTTCGGAATCGTCCAGCGATCTTTGGCATCCTGAATCAGGAGTATTTCAATACCACCCTTGTCATCACGTCGAAAAACCACACCACCAGCGGTAGGTTCGCGGACTATCTCTTGAATTGACGGCTTTTTGCGACTAAAGTATTTTTTAAATTTATCAAACTGTGGTGCTACCATTGGTCGTATCCTCTACAAGTGTTCGATAGGCAGTACCGAGTACGCCGTTAACGAACTTGCTTGAGTTATCAGAACCAAACGCTTTGGCAAGCTCCACAGCCTCGTTAATCGCCACTTTTGGTGGCACAATCTCGGCTTGATGAAGTAGCTCATACACACCGATGCGCAAAATGTTGCGATCGATGCGGGCAATCTGATCAATCGGCCAATCAGGAGCAATTGGGGCAATCTTACTATCCAAGTCATCTTGAACTTTCAGAACACCTTTGACAAGCTTCGTAACGAAAGCTTTGTCTTCAATTGCTGTCTCATAGCGATCAAGATTTCGCGTCAAAATTTCGTCTATATCAACGGATGTGTCATTAGACTGTAGACGAAATTCGTACTCGTACAGCGATTGCAAAGCAACGATGCGACCGAGGTGGCGATTAGATGCCATAGCGTTTTATTCCTTTTTTAATGTATTGTTTTAGTAACCGTGGTGGTTATTTTGCGAGTGCTTTGCCAGTTTCACGACGAGTTGTGCGTGCTTTAACTGGTGATTTAGCGTTGACACGACGAGCTAGCTCTAGACGCAGGTGGCTGCGACGAAGGCCAGTTTTTCGTGGACTACTCTGTTTCTTTGGTTGTCCCATGTAAGGTACTCCTTTATCGGTTATCTTAAAACTTATATGTTATTATAACGGATGTAAAGGTTATACTCAAGTGCTTATGCTAATAATACTTGACATTTATAAACATTAGTGGTATGATGAAATTATGAAAAGACCAGTCCAGCAAACCTCTGAAGAACGTGAAGCCGCAGCTGCACGCGCGCAGGATAGCCTTCGACCACCTAGGTTGCGCTTAACGAAGCGTGGTGTTGCTGTCGTTTTGACGTTGGCCCTAAGTGCTGGCGTTGGGGCCGTTGCAGGTGCTGAAGCGATTGATAATAACACTAAGCATGTTGTAGGTTCAGTAACAGAGACAATGCCCCAAGGCGGTGATTATATATCTTTAGCAAAAAAAGCAGTCATAGATTTAGGCTTGAATCCAGATGATTATAGCGCCACTCGAATAGGACAAGAAGTAAAGGGCGATTCAACACCTCAACCTGGCCAACAGGTTAAATTTGATGAAGTACAACACCTAATTGGCATGTCTGTTGAGGGTACAAACCTCGACGCCAATAACTAAAAATTAAACGACGACACTGACCAACCGACCGGGGACATAAATCACCTTGGTCGGTTTTTTGTTGCCGACAAACGCTTGAACGTTCTCTTCAGCAAGAGCGAGCGTCTTAATATCGTCCTCGCTAGCATCCTTTGCAACATCCAGTTTGGCGCGAAGTTTACCATTTACTTGGACAATAATCGTAATTGTCTTATTAATAATTAGGCTGTCGTCCCAAAGTGGCCATGGTGTGTTTTGAACCAGGATTTCACTACCAAGTTCTTGGTTCAGCTCTTCGCTTAAGTGTGGTGCGAATGGAGCAATCAACTGTGTTAATACGCGGAGTGCTTCGCCCCAAACTTCATTCGAAAAACCATCAACTTTAAGTTTATAAAGTTCATTTGTATATTCCATGAGCGCTGAAATAGCGGTGTTAAAGCTGAGACGATTAAAATCCTCAGTTACACGACGGATTGTTTTGTGTTGAGCACGAGTTACGGCTGCGTCATTTCCCACAAACGACTTATCTGATTCGATGTATTCCTGCGCTAAAACCCAGACACGATTGAGGAAACGATACACTCCCGCAATACTCTTTGAGCTCCAGGCTGCATCGAGTTCAATGGGACCCATAAACAGGACGTAAGTCCGTAGTGAGTCGGCGCCATAGCCTTGATCGATAATGTCGAGTGGGTCAATCACATTGCCGAGCGACTTACTCATCTTGCGGCCGTCCTCAGCGTTAATATAGCCGTGATAAATCAACTTCTTGACCGGTTCCTTGAAATCCGTCAGGCCCATCTCGTTGAAAACGTGTGTCCAAAAACGGACATATAACAGATGCGCAACTGCATGATCACCACCGACGTAATAATCAACGGGGTTCCAGTAGTTAATTGTTTCAGGATCCCAGGCACGCTCTGCATTTTTAGGATCACCGTAACGAAGTAAGTACCAACTACTACATGCATAGCCGTCTAACGTATCAGTTTCACGCTTTGCTGGCTTGCCACACGTCGGACAAGTGGTATTCACCCACTCAGTCGCGCTTGCAAGGGCAGATAGACCGTCGCCCTTCGGTGCGTAGTCCTCGATAACAGGAAGCACGACTGGTAACTGGTCTTCGGGTACAGCCACAGCACCATGCTCATCACAGTGAATAATCGGAATTGGAGCACCCCAGTAGCGTTGACGACTGATGAGCCAATCGCGC